>NZ_JAMYVF010000006.1:0-315126 GCF_040323735.1 Mesorhizobium sp. M0029 | reverse complement strand
TTGGGCCGGCCCCCCCCCCATATTTCTCCCCAAATGGGTGGGCCCGCCCGCCGGGGGCGCGGTGGGGGTTGGTGATCTCCCCCGGGGGGGGTTGCCCCACTTTGCGGTCTGGGGCCCCGGCGTCGATCAGCGCCTGCGTGCCTTCGGCGGTGGCGACGTTGCCGGCCAGGATGCGGACGGAATTGGAAAGCTTCTTGGCCCGCGTCACTGCATCGAGCACGCGCTGCGAATGGCCATGCGCGGTGTCGATGACCAGGAGGTCGACACCGGCATCGATCAACCGCTCGGCGCGCTCGAAGCCGTCATCGCCGACGCTGGTGGCTGCCGCCGCCCGCAGGCGCCCCTGCGCATCCTTGGTGGCGTGCGGGTTGAGCTGCGACTTCTCGATGTCCTTGACGGTGATCAGGCCGACGCAATTGCCGGACTTGTCCACGACGACGAGCTTTTCGATGCGGTGCTGATGCAGCAGCCGCTTGGCCTCGTCCTGGTCGACATTCTCCTTGACCGTGATCAGGTTCTCACGGGTCATCAATTCGTAGACTTTCTGCCCCGGATCGGAGGCGAAGCGCACGTCGCGGTTGGTCAGGATGCCGACGAGGCGGCCGATCTTCTGGCCGCCGGTGCCGCCATTCTCGACCACCGGAATGCCCGAGATGGAATAGGTGCGCATCAGCGCCAGCGCGTCGGCCAGGGTGGCGTCGGGGCCGATGGTGACCGGATTGATGACCATGCCCGATTCGAACTTCTTGACCTGACGCACCTGCTCGGCCTGTTCGGCCGGCGAGAAATTGCGGTGGATGACGCCGATGCCGCCGGCCTGCGCCATGGCGATGGCAAGCCTCGCCTCGGTGACGGTGTCCATGGCGGCCGACAGGATCGGCACGTTGAGGTCGATGTCGGTGGCGATGCGGGTGCGGATGTCGGTCTCACCGGGCATGACCTCGGAATGACCGGGCTGCAACAGCACGTCGTCAAAGGTCAGCGCCAGCGCGCCGGTGGACGTTTCGATGATTTTTGCCATGGCCAGTCCTCGGATACGAAAAGCGCCGGGAGAATACAAAAAAGCGCTGGACCGAAATGGACAGCGCCGACTCGTTTCTTCCCTTTCAGGATTGGCGCTGGCTGGTAACACGTCGCGGCGTGGTTGAAAAGCGGTCGTGGCCTATTCGGCGGACTTGCCCAACAGGGCATCGACCAAGACATGGCGCGGTGACGCGAAAGGATTGACGACCGTTACGCCGCCCCAGGTGAAGCCATCCTGCAGATCTTCCGACAGCAGCAGCCGGCAACGGGTTTGCGAGGCAACAGACAGGATGGTCGCATCCCAGATGCCGAAATGGTGATCGGTCGCAAGATCAGCCGCGACCGTCATCACCTCCGGCGTCGTGCCGACAACCGGAAACGCGTCGCGCCAGCTCAACAGGGCGTCGCGCGCTTGTGCACGTGATCGTCCGGCCTTGCGTGTGAGAACGGTGAACAATTCGCCGAGCACCTGGACTGGAATGACGGCTGCCTCTTGCGCAATGTCGTGCAGCAGGCCGAAAACGATGTCGCGCTTCTCGGCTCCGTTGATCCCCTCGGCATAAACAAGGATGTTGGTATCGAGCGCGACCTTCACCGCTCGTCCTCGTAAAGCTCGTCGCGGCTCCAGCGCCCGGCTTCTACAACAGGCTGGCGTTCGAGGCGCGACAGCAGCGCTGTGCGCGAACGAGACGCCGCAGGGTCGGGCTGCCCTGCAGGCACGATCCGCGCCACGGGGCGCCCATGGCTGGTCACGACATAGCTCTGTCCTTCTCGGACACCGCGCAGGAGGAGCGAGAATTTGCGGTTGGCGTCGGCTGCGGAAACGGCTTCTTCCATGGCATTGTCCATATAGTAGTTATATTCACTACAGCATAGTGAACCCGGTCAATTTTCGCAAGCTCATTCAATGTGGCGAAACGCAGCGACGCCTCTTGTCCGCGCGGGGTCGCACAAAGTGACAGCAAATTAATGCGACATCGCGCCTGAGGCGTGATAACCGCCCGTTTGTATCGGCTTGCCCGCCTTTTCATTGTTTGGATTGGCCGGCAAGCACATTTAGACCAGTTCGGACGCGTTCATTGAACCGCATCATTCCGCTCATTCTGGCGGTCGCCTTGTTCATGGAAAACATGGATTCGACCGTCATCGCGACATCGCTGCCGGCGATCGCCGTCGACATCCACACCAGCCCGATCGCGCTCAAGCTGACGCTGACCGCCTATCTGGTGTCGCTGGCCATCTTCATTCCGATCAGCGGCTGGATGGCCGACCGGTTTGGCGCCAAGACCATTTTTCGCGCCGCGATCGGCGTGTTCATCGTCGGCTCGGTCTGCTGCGCCGTCTCCAATTCACTGCCGGCCTTCGTCGTGTCGCGCTTCCTGCAAGGCATAGGCGGCGCCATGATGACGCCGGTCGGCCGCCTGGTGCTTGTGCGCGCGACGCCGAAGAGCGAGCTGGTTGCCGCCATGTCGTGGCTGACGGTGCCGGCGCTGGCCGGGCCTCTGGTGGGACCACCGATAGGCGGTTTCATCACCACCTATTTCACCTGGCACTGGATTTTTCTGATCAACGTGCCGATCGGCCTGATCGGCATCTGGCTCGCGACACGCTTCCTGCCGCAAACCGACTCGATGGAGACGCCGCCGCTCGATTTCGTCGGTTTCGTGCTGAGCGGGCTGGCGGCCTCCGGCGTCGTCTTCGGCCTGTCGGTGGTCAGCCTGCCCTATCTGCCGCCGGCGACCGGCCTCATCACCGTGGCGGTCGGGCTGATTTCCGGCGTGCTCTATCTGCTGCATGCGCGGCGCGCCAAAAATCCCCTGCTGGCGCTGGAACTGTTCCGCAACCAGGTGTTCCGCTCCTCGGTGCTCGGCGGCTCGCTGTTTCGCATCGGCATCGGCGCGGTGCCGTTCCTGTTGCCCCTGATGTTCCAGATCGGCTTCGGGCTGACGCCGTTCCAGTCGGGCATGATCACCTTCGTCTCGGCCATCGGCGCCATTGGCATGAAGTTCGTCACCGCGCTGATCTTCCGGCTCGCCGGCTTCCGCCGGGTGCTGATCTGGGGCTCGCTGATCGCCGCCGCATCGATCGCCATCTACGGCCTGTTCACGCCGGAGACGCCTTACGCGCTGATGCTGGCCATATTGCTGGTCGGCGGGTTTATCCGCTCGATGTTCTTCACCGGCGTCAATGCGCTCTCCTATGCTGAGGTGTCGGCCGAGGACACCAGCAAGGCAACGCCGATCACGGCGGTGTTCCAGCAGCTGTCGATCGCACTCGGCGTGGCGCTGGCCGGCGGCATCCTGGAAGTCTCGACCTCGATCCATGGCGGACCGCTGGCGCTCGGCGATTTCCACATCGCCTTCTTCATCGTGGCGGCAGTGTCAGCAGCGGCGTCGGTATCGTTCATGCGGCTGGCGCCGGATGCCGGCAACGCCGTGTCGGGTCATGGCCGGATGACGACGCCGAAGACACTGGAGCCGGTGAGCACGGCTGGGAAGTAAGGGGCGAGCGCCCCTCATCGCTTCGTTCATCCTAGGGCGAAGCGACTCAAAGCGTCGCGCAGACCCTGGAATCCATGATCGAAGGATGCAGCGGCACAGAATTCTGCAGCGTTTTCAACGCGTTAACGTCACGGCATGGATCCTAGGGTCTGCGCTGCGTCGCTTCGCTCCTTGCTTCGCCCTAGGATGACGATGCCACTGGTGGCTCTCTGCCCTTAAAATCCTTCGCCAGCAAATACAGTTCCACCGACTCATCGCGCGACGCCGGCGGCTTGACGTGGTGCACCGAGCGGAAGTTCTTCTTGAGCATCGACAGCAGCTCGTTTTCGGCGCCACCCTGGAAGGTCTTGGCGAGGAAATGCCCGCCCGGCTTCAGCACCGACAGCGCGAAATCGGCGGCCACCTCGCACAAATGCATGGTGCGGATGTGGTCGGTTCGCTTATGACCCGTCGTCGGCGCGGCCATGTCCGACAACACGACATCGGGGTCGCCGCCCAACGCCTCGGCGAGCTTTTGCGGCGCTTCCGGGTCGAGGAAATCCATCAGCAGCACCGGCGCACCCGGCACCGCATCCATTTCGAGATAGTCGATGCCGATGACATGTGGATTATCAGCCGTCGATTTCGTCCTCGCGGCCGCCACCTGGCACCAGCCGCCGGGGGCCGCACCGAGATCGATGACCTTCATGCCGGGTTTCAGCAGATGATGCTTGTCATCGATCTCGATCAGCTTGTAGGCCGCGCGCGAGCGATAGCCGTCGGCCTTGGAGCGCTGGACATAGGGATCATTGATGTGGCGCTGCAGCCAGCGGCGCGACGATTCCTTCAGGCCGCTCTTCTTCTTGATCCGCGTCTTGAGGACACGAATGCTGGCGGAGCCCGGCTTTTCCGGCTTCTTGGTCATGACGTTATTTCTTGTTTGAGTTTTTGCGCTGGCCGAGTTGCCGCCGTTTTTCGGCGGCTTCGCGTTTCGCGAAGGGCTTCCCCCACTCCGTCGCCGCTTCGCGGCGCCACCTCTCCCCCCTCCGGAGGGAGAGGAAAGGCGCCGGTCTGCATAAGTTCGCGCCCTTCCTCTACCCCGTCGATCGGGGGAGAGGTGTAGAGCGAAGCACGAAGGAGTGGGGGTGGCCCGGTAACCAAAGCAATTCGGATCATGCTAGGCCCCGCCCCCATTTTCGCCAGACGCCGTCATCGGCCATCAGCTCGCTCAAAATGCCTTCGCGCAGACCACGGTCGGCGACGCGCAGCCGCTCCGACGGCCACACCGCACGGATCGCTTCAAGAATAGCACAGCCGGCCAGCACAAGATCGGCGCGGTCCGTACCGATGCACGGGTTGGCGCAGCGCTGCTGGAAGTCCCAGCCGACCAGTTTTTCGACCATGCGGTCGACGCTGTCGCGGTCCATCCACAGCCCATCGACGCGGCGGCGATCGTAGCGTTCGAGGTCGAGATGGACGCCGGCCAGCGTCGTCACCGTGCCTGATGTGCCCAGCAGATGGAATTTCGGGCTGGTCAGCACGTGGCTCAACCGGTCGCGGCCGTCGAAGGATTTTAGCCGCACCGCGACATCGTCGACCATCGCGGCAAAGATCTCGCGCGTCACCGTGCGGCCGCCAAAACGCTCGGCCAGCGAGACGACGCCGACCGGCAGCGACGTCCACGACACGATGTGGTTGGCAAGCCGTGGCGAGCGCTGGCCGGTGAGGTCGATCAGCGCGATTTCGGACGAGCCACCGCCAATGTCGAACAGCACCACGCCTTGCGTGTCGCGCTCGACCAGCGAGCCGCAGCCGGATACAGCAAGCCGCGCCTCGGTCTGGCGATCGATGATTTCCAGCTTCAACCCCGCCTCTCGTTCGACGCGCTGCAGGAATTCCACGCCATTGTCGGCGGTGCGGCAGGCCTCGGTGGCGATCAGCCGTGACTTGCGGATCTTGCGGTTGCGCAATTTGTCACCGCAGATTTTAAGCGCCTCGACGGCGCGGTCCATCGCCGCCTGGCTCAGGTGCCCATTCGCCGTCAGCCCCTCGCCCAGCCTGACGATGCGCGAGAAGGCGTCGATGACGCGGAACTGGCCATGGCGCTGCGGCACCGCGACCAAAAGCCGGCAATTGTTGGTGCCGAGATCGAGCGCGGCAAACACCGGCAGTTCCTGCATCGGCGGACGATGCATTGGCTGTTCCGGTCGGGATTGTGGCGCCGAGGGCAAAGGCACCGGCGCTGGAGCGGCCGGGCCGACTGAGGCCGGCGCACTAACCGCTGCGGCGGTTGCGAGAGGGCTGTCGTCGCGCGCAAAAACCTTGCGCCCACGCCGGCGCTTGCGCCGCTTTCTCGCCTTGCCTCGCTGATGCTGGGCTTCGCCGGCCTGTCCGTTACCGGACTGAGGCCCCGCCTGGCGGGGCCGCCCGGCGGATGGGCTTGGCCCGCCTGACGGCGGCGAAGCCCTGGACACGCCCACTTCCGGCGCGCCAGCGCCGGTGTCGTGGTCTTCCACTTCAGTTCCTTCCGGCGCCGCGCGAACCGGAAAACCGGACGCAGCAGGCGCTTCAATCTTTTAAGTTGCCGCCAGAGTAGCAGCGCCGGACCGGATCACCAACAGCAAGGGCTCAATTTTTGCTGGCTGCGTCCTGCCAGATCCCCGCTGCTTTGCAGCGTCCCGGCGTTCGCTAGCCTTTCATCGTGCCGCTGGCACGACGAATTCGCCGTTGGCGAACCGGCTGCTCACCCTTGCCGGTTGAATAGCCGGCTTCGATGAGGCATTTCTGAAATGAGGGGGAATTGGTGAATCGCGGACGTTTTAACGCCCGCCTGGGCGATGGGCAGCAACGCATGACGACAACTCCATGAATTGGGGGGCCACGAATTGGAAGCGCTATCTGTGGCCGGTCATCGGTGTCGCGGCGGTCATCGGGTCGCTGTTGTTGCTGTGGCATGAGTTGCGCGGCATCTCGATCGACGATGTCTGGGACGGCATATCCGCCATCCCGACGCGCGGCTGGATGCTTGCGGCACTGAGCTCGGTGGTCGCCTATGCCTCGCTCGCCGGCTACGACCACATCGCGCTCTTGCATATCGGCAGACGAGTGTCGTGGCTGTTCGTCACCTTCTGCTCCTTCACCACCTACGCGCTGTCGCACAACATCGGCGGCTCGGTGTTTTCGGGCGCCGTGATCCGCTACCGCGCCTACGGCACCAGGGGGCTGACCGGCCAGGATGTCGGCATTCTGGTGGCGATCTGCTGGATCACCTTCGTGCTCTCCAGCATTCTGGTCGGCGGCCTGGTGCTTGTGTTCGAGCCTGCAATCATCGACCGCTTTTCCGGCGCGCCGCAACACGGGCTGGCGATCGCCGCCGGCATCGCTTTGCTCATCCTGGTCGGCGCCTACATTTTCGGCAGCTGGCTGCACCTGAAGCCGCTGAGAATCGCCGGCTTCCAGCTGCACTATCCGGCGCTGCCGATCGTGGCGCGGCAACTGCTGATCGGCCCGATCGAGCTTCTGGCGGCGGCGGCGATCATCTTCTTTGCCCTGCCCGTTGCCGGCAATCCCGGCTATTTCGTCCTCCTCGGCGTGTTCCTGGTGTCGTTCTCGGTTGCGCAGATCTCGCACGCGCCGGGCGGGCTCGGCGTGTTCGAGGTCGTGTTCCTCGCCGGACTGTCTGATATGGACCCGGTCGGCGTGCTGGCGGCACTTCTGGTGTTCCGGCTGTTCTACCTGATCATCCCGCTGCTGATCGCGCTCGGCGTGGTGCTGTTCTTCGAGCATTCGCAATACAGCCGGACAGAGAGCTGAGGATCATTGGGTGCGGCGCGCCACCCGGGCGTAATTGCCCCTATGAAACGCTGTGATTGAAACGCAGCTTAGGCTTGACTATTTTCCGGCGGCGGCTACAAGGCACGCGCGGCTGCTTCGGCGGCCCACCAGCGCGACAGCGCCTGCTGGGGAATAGGTTAACGGTAGACCCACGGACTCTGACTCCGTTAGTCCTGGTTCGAATCCAGGTTCCCCAGCCAAGGCACGTCATGCCCACTGACAGCCAGTACATCCTCGAACGCATCCGCCAAGGATGCGTGGAGTTGTCCGAAGACGAGTTCGTCATCGACAGGCTGGTCAAATATGTCGGCAATGGCAGGATCCGCTGGCATGTCGAATTGCGTGGGCACCGCATCGAACTGACGACCGGCCAGATCAAGAAGCAGCCGACCTTTCGCAGGAAAATCCTCGAACAGGCTGGCGTGCTGCCGCCGCAGCGTACCGGTGCCGACTACCGGCGATGGGCACTCGATCTGAGGCGAAATGCCATCGAGCTTCCCTGGCGCGACAGGCCGGTCGATGCGGGTTTTGCCATCGACCGGCTGACCAGCCATGGGGATGGGCGCTGGACGGTGGAATACCAAGGCAAGGCGATAAAGTTCACGACGACCAAACTGCGCCGGCAACTCAGTTTCCGCAAACGCATGCTGGCCAAGGCCAAGGTGCTGCCGCCCGAACTGGCCCCAGCCGCTTATCGAAAGTGGATGGACTGGCTTATTCAAAACGCCACTGAGGCGGCACCACAGGCCGGCGAAATCTTGATGACGGAGAAAAGCTGGCTGGACGACCTGCCGGAGCTGGCCGGCTGGCAAGATGAGGCGCCGCCGGAAGGGACCGACTAGGGCAGCGACAGCATCTCCCATAAGGATTTATCCGCATTTTAACTAATGTAGATCATCCTTTCGGATTGTGTTCTCCCGGCTTTTGGACCGAGCAGAATGGTCGATTTCGTGGACAAGGATGACGTTCCAGCACCCGGCCCGCCCAAACGCTGGCGCGCAATAGCTTTGGCGGCACTCCAGATCGTCCCGCCGGTCATTTCATCATGGCCGGCTATTTCACCTATGTGACCTCGCACAACAAGCCGCCTGCAGACATGGCGGCGCTGGCCGTGTGGATCATGAAATCGGGCGATGCTTCTCCAGAACTGCGCGATTGGGCAGCTGGCGTTCTGGGGATACAGACCGATATCGGAATGCCTGCCAAAACTGCCCAGCAATAATCGCCTACCCGCCTCATATTCCTCCGGCGGCAATTTGGTCGCCGCCCAAATCAGCGGCCGGCGCCGCTCATTCAAGAGATGGCCTGAGGAGGCGCCGGCCAGGCGGGCATTGGGGTACCCGCCGACGCTACATTAGCATTCACGCATAGATTTGGTATGGCGCGAACGCGGAAGTGCCTTCACAGCAGCATTACCGCAATTTTTCCCAAGACCAGGAACCCGCAACGGTGCAAGGGTTGGAACGCCCAGCGTTTCGGCGCGGCTTGCCTGGAGACAATCATGGCGACGTTTCTTACCGCTCTCGCATCCGAAGGTCCGCCAGCCGACCGGGCGAAAGACATGGACCTGTATGGATGGTTGATCGGCAGTTGGGACATGGAGACGGTTCACCACCGCAACGACGGCACAATCCAGAAATCGGATGGCGAGTGTCACTTTGGCTGGGTGCTCGAAGGCCGCGCCATTCAGGACAACTGGATCAGGCCCAGGCGCCCTGCCCCGTCCACCATGTATGGCACGACCTTGCGCGTCTTCGATCCCGGGATCGGTGGCTGGCACATTATCTGGAGCGATCCGCTCAACCAGGATTACTCGCGCCAGATCGGGCGGGCCGAAGGCAAGGACATCGTCCAGATGGGCGCCGACTCGCGCGGCCTGCAGGCGCGGTGGCGGTTCACCGAGATCACCGCCGACAGCTTTCACTGGATCGGCGAGGAGAGACGCGCGGAGAGCGACCCCTGGCGCGTGACCTATGAACATTTCGCCCGCCGGGCGGGTTTCTGAAGCACGCCTGCGCGTTCCGCCCTCGTGCCCTTGCGCAACGCTCGATCATTTTCCCAACCGGCGCGATAACCCTCGTCCCGGTCGACGCCCCCGGCGAGAGCACGAAGGCGGTGGTCCCGCCGCCTGCCCCGCCCGCGAAAGGCAACAGCGCGCATACCGGCGTTTGAGCGAAAGACGGAAGCTTACTCCGCCGCTTTCGTAGCCTGCGATGCCCCTGATCGAGAGGAAATCCTCGAGCCTGTATCCGGCGTATTCGGCCGTTGCCGGATTGCTTTGCGCCGCCCGACCGGCAGCCTGCGCCAGCCGGGATGGTTGATGCAGACATTGTGGTGCGCATGGCGGGCGAGGTACGACCATAGATTAGCGATAGCTCAATTAACACCAAACGAGTATCTCAAAACCCGCCGGTACAAGCGCGCCCAAGAACCTTCATATGTACTGAGCGCGAACAGAGGCTAGACAAGCGAAGATTCCAATAGCATTGTTGGCACTGGGACGGGGCTCGACCGGCAAACGCAAACGATGCTTGTCGGTGGTTGGCAACTGCTAAACCGTACAGCCGTAATTGCCACGGCTGCGAGACCAAGGAGTCCCAAGGATGCCGAACCCAAGCCAAACCAGCGATCAATGGTGGGTCAACGACCAGACGCCGGACAACCCGTACGGCAAAAGCGAAGATTACGGAGCCTTCCTCACCTATCTTGGAGCGCTGGACCGGTCGATAACGCCGGCGATCGCGGCGGGAACGCTGAGGATCAATGTCTCCGAGCTCAATGACCATCCCGAATACAAGGCCGCCGCGATCGGCGCCTTGCAGATGTGGGCCAGTGTCACCCCGTTGAAGTTCGAAATCGTCGACAATGCACCATACAACAGCGCAACGGACTGGATGCAGGTTGTCAGCCCCGAACTGGGCGAAGAGGACGACGGCAGCGCCTATTCCAACGACCGCTATGTCAGCATCGGCCAGCGTTTCCACGACACCGAGGTCAACAAGACGGATATTGGCGGCTATGTCTTCGATTCCTTCATCCATGAATTCGGTCATGAGTTCGGCCTGAACCACCCCGGGCTCTACAATTACAGCGGCCCCGGCGGCGTACAGATCAATTATCTGAACAATGCGACCTGGACCTACGACCGTCAGCAATACAGCGTCATGTCCTATTTCGACGGGATCGATGTCGGTGAAACCAGCCGCTGGTCGGCGTCAACGCCGATGATGGCCGACATCGAGGCAGTCATCCGCCGCTTTTTCTCCACCGTCGACGAGAACGGCGTGCGCACCTATCAGCATATCGATCTCAACACGGGCGACAACGTCTACGGCTTCGGCAGTGCCGTGGATGGCTACCGGCTGACCTCGTCGGGCATGCAGCACGATATCGGTTTCGTCATCCATGACACCGGCGGAACCGACACGATCGACTTCTCCGGCTCGACGGCCGGCACGATCCTCGATTTGCGCGCCGGACAGTTCTCCAGCGTCAACGGCCACAGCAACAATGTGTCGATCTTCGCCGGGCACAACGCCGACGGCACCGACTATTACATCGAGAACGGCATCGGCAGCAGCTATGACGACGTCCTGATTGGCAATGACGGAGCCAACGTGCTGGATGGCCGCGGCGGCGGCGACCGCATGGCCGGCAATGGCGGCGACGACACCTACTTCGTCGACTCCCTCGACGACATCGTGCGCGAGGAAGCGAATGGCGGGAATGACACGGTAGTTCTGCTGAACCGGAACTTGAATATCCGGAAAATCGCCAACGTCGAACACATCATCTACGCCGACGAGTCGACACTCCAGCCTGGAGACGGCGGCACCGAAACCGCACCGACCATCGGCGACAACACGATGACCAGCGTCATCTTCGGCGACAATGGCAACAATACGCTCGACGGCGGCGCCGGCGACGACACGATCTTCGGCCAGGGCGGCGATGATCTCATCATCGGCGGCCGCGACTCGCTCGCCAGCCGCGACATCAACAACACCATCGATGTCGCCGACCTTCCAGACCAGACCGAGAGCGACGACGGCAATGACACGCTCTATGGTGGCCGCGGCAACGACACGATCCTCGGCGGCCAGGGCAACGACATCCTCGACGGCGGCGACGGCGACGATACGCTGAGCGGCCAGGATGGCGTCGATATATTCAGGGGCGGCGCCGGCGTCGACACGGTAGACTTCAGCAAGGAGAGCCCCTTCCAACTGCTCGTCAACCTCGAGACGAACGTGGCCAGCGGCGGAACCGCCACGGGCGACACCTTCTACAGCATCGAGAACCTGATCGGCTCCGATGACCGCATCGACCGTTTCATCGGTACGTCGGCGGCAAATCATTTCTGGGGCCGGGGCGGCGGCGACTATTTCAACGGCGGCGGCGGCAACGACATACTGGATGGCGGCAATGACGGCGACATCCTGTACGGAGAAGCCGGCAACGACACGATCATCGGCGGCGCCGGCCAGGACTATCTGGATGGCGGCGCCGGCATCGATACGGTCGTCTACGAAGGCAGCTCCGCCAGCGTGACGATCGACCTCGCCAATGGCACGGCCAATGGCGGCGATGGCGATGGCCCGGTGCAGATCGTCGGGCGCGGCACCGTTATCCGACACGACATCCTGGTCGGATTCGAAAACGCCGTCGGGTCGTTCTTCGACGACCATCTCATCGGCAACGCCCAGGCCAACAAACTTTCCGGCGGCGCCGGCAACGACACGCTGACCGGCGGTGGCGGCGCCGATATATTGAATGGCGGCGCCGGCAGCGACACGGCGGACTACGCCGACGCGGCCATCGGGCAAAACCTCAAGCTGGGTGGCGGCAAATCCGGCGGCGACACCTATATCTCGATCGAAAATCTGGCTGGCTCGGGCTTCAACGATCACCTGACCGGCGATGGCGCGGCCAATGTGCTGACCGGCCAGGGCGGCGCCGACAAGATCGACGGCGGTGGCGGCGATGACACCCTGCTCGGCGATTTCGCCTATCAGGGCGATGCTCCGCCACGCCCGGGCATGGGCACCGGCTACGCCACGCTCGGACCGGACGCGACCAACAATTCGGTCTCGACCGCCTTCGACATCTCGAACAACTTCTCGCTTACGGCCGACCCCGACATCTTCGATTCGACGACCACCCTTCACACCACCGTCAATGCCACCGGAAACGGCCTCGGCGGATATTACAGCATCAACCTGGCCGCCGGCACGATCATCACCATCGACATCGATGGCATTGCCGACCCCAATGTCCATGACAGCATCGTCAGGGTGCTGGACAGCGATGGCAATATCGTCGCCCAGAACGACGATGGCGGCAACGACCCCGGCTCCAACAACGGCCGCGATTCGAGCACCAGCTTCATCGTTCAGGAAACCGGAACCTACTATATTGTGGAGGGCGAATGGTCGGACTCGGCTCCTGGCGATGGCTGGGTCGAATCCGTGCCGGAGGGCTCGACTTACAAGCTGAACGTGTCGGTCGAATTCCCGCCGGCACCAGCTCAGCCGGGCGTTGCGGGCGCCGATACGCTCAACGGCGGCGGCGGCAGCGACCTTTTGGATGGCGGGCTGGCTGCCGATACGCTGACCGGCGGCGCCGGCGACGACTATTTCCGCTTCTCGACAGAACTCGGGAACGGCAATATCGACTGGATCAAGGACTTCAAGGTCGCCGACGATACGATCCTGCTGGACAACCTCATCTTTGCCAGCGTTGGCGGCGACGGCGCCCTCGCCCTGGGCTCATTCTACAAGAGCGCAGCCGGCGCTGCTCATGATGCCGACGACCGCATCATCTACGACACCGACAGTGGAATATTGTCTTACGACGCCGATGGTTCCGGACAGGGAGCGGCCGTTCAGTTTGCACACCTGAACACAAATCTGGATCTTTCGGCTGCAGACTTCATTGTCATCTAACGCGTTGCCGGGAGGGGTGCCGTCAGGCTGCCCTCCCGCATACCCCAGCGCAGTGAAAAGGGAGAGGACGCGATGACCGACCGCCGCACAGTGTTAATGGCCGCCGGAGTTGCGGCAGTCGCCGCGGCCACCGGGGCAGCGGCTGCGCAATCGCCAGATATTCGAGCGACAGATATTCGCGGCGCAGTCACGTTCGTGGGCGGCAAGGCTATCCCGGAAGGTCATCTCGAAATCTATCTCGAGGATCCCGCCATCCAGGACAGTGGGCGACGCCGCGCCGCCAAAACCAGCCTCAAGAGCGAGGGCGGCTCAAAGACGATAGAATTTTCCTTGCCCCTGCCCGCAAGCTCGACCGCTTCACCAACGCTGCAGGTCGTTGCGCGCCTGGAGCGTGCGGACGGCTGGCTGGTGGCGCGGGGCAGCGCGCAGTTCGAGGCGGGCTTGCCCGTCCATGTCACACTCAAGGCAGTTATCTATTGAAGGACGAGATGCCATATCCTGATTGCGGGCCTGCATGCAGCTGACGCCATCGACGCCGCTTACGCTGGTCGGAATCCTGGCGTCCTTTCGACGTGCGTTTTCGGGCATCGTCCTGATGAGCGGGGTCGTCAACGTGCTGACCCTGACCGGCTCGTTCTTCATGTTGCAAGTCTATGACCGCGTCGTTCCGGGTCGCAGCGTGCCGACGCTGGTCGGCCTGGCGGTGCTTGCGGGAACATTGTTCGTGTTTCAGGGAGTGCTGGAGCTGATCCGCTCTCGCCTCATGGTGCGGCTGGGACAGGGGCTGGACGCAAAGCTGAGCCCGTCGGTCTATTCGGCGTTGATGCGCCTGCCGCTGCGCGCCAAGCCTTCCGGCGACGGGCTGCAACCCCTACGGGATCTCGATCAGGTCCGCTCCTTTATCGGCAGTGCCGGACCGACCGCTTTGTTCGACCTGCCATGGATGCCGCTCTATATCGGCATCTGTTTCATTTTTCATTTCTGGATCGGCGTTACCGCGCTTGCCGGCGCCGTTGTCCTGTTTGCACTGACGCTTCTGGCCGAATTCCGGACCCGCGGCCCGACAAGGATCGCCGGACAGCACGCGGCCGTCCGCAGCACGTTGGCCGAGGCGACAAGGCGCAATGCCGAAGCCATGCAGGCCATGGGTTTTGGCGGGCGTATCGCCGAGCGGTGGTCTGCCGTCAATGCCGAGTACCTGAACGCCCATGCGGCAGCCAGCGATGTCGCGGGAACGCTTGGCACGATTTCCAAGATCCTGCGGTTGATGCTGCAATCGGCAATGCTGGCGATCGGCGCTTATCTGGTCATCAAGCAAGAGGCGACCGGCGGCATCATGATCGCAAGCTCGATCATGATGGGCAGGGCGCTGGCTCCGATCGAACTGGCGATAGCGCATTGGAAGGGTTTCATTTCGGCGCGGCAAAGCTGGGCACGCCTGAAGCAGCTTCTGTCCGCGCTGCCGGAAGGCGCAACCGGCGTGACCCTGCCCGCGCCTGTCAGCGCGCTGGCGGTCGAGAATGTCAGTGTCGCGCCGCCGGGCGAACGCACGCCGGTGGTGTGGGATGCAAGTTTTTCACTGGCCAGGGGAGCAGGCCTGGGGGTCATCGGCCCGAGTGCTTCCGGCAAATCATCGCTGGTGCGTACGCTTGCAGGTGTCTGGCTGCCGGCGCGCGGCGCCGTGCGGCTGGACGGCGCGACGCTTGACCAGTGGCCGGCCGACGAGTTGGGCAAACATATCGGCTATCTGCCACAGGATGTGCAGTTGTTCGACGGAACGATCGCGCAGAACATCGCCCGCTTCGACCCGGATGCGTCGTCCGACATGGTGCTTGCGGCAGCCAAGGCCGCCGGCGTGCATGATCTCGTCGTGCATCTGGCCGACGGTTACGACACAAAGGTCGGCGAAGCCGGCGCCTCGCTCTCGGCGGGGCAACGCCAGCGTGTCGCGCTGGCGCGCTCTCTTTATGGCGATCCGTTCCTGGTCATCCTGGACGAGCCGAATTCCAATCTCGACTCGGAGGGTGAAGTGGCCTTGTCCGCCGCCATCCAGGGCATCAGGGACCGCGGCGGCATCGTTATCGTCGTCGCGCACCGATCCAGTGTGCTGGCCAATGTCGATACGGTGCTGCTGATGGCCAATGGCCATGTGCAGGCCTTCGGTCCGAAGGACGAGGTGCTGAACAAGGTCTTTCGATCCGCCGCGCCGCTCAAGGTCGTTGCCGCCACGGAGAGAGGCGTTCCGGCATGAGCGAGGACAGATCCGCTTTGCATCATCGGCAGGTCCGCCGCTATCTCGTGGCTGGCGTTGCTACCTGTCTGCTGCTTGTCGGAGGTGTTGGCGGTCTGGCGGCAGTGACCAAGATGTCGGGTGCGGTGATCGCAGCTGGCCGGCTGGTGGTCGATTCCAATGTAAAGAAGGTTCAGCATCCGACGGGCGGCGTGGTCGGCGAGATCAGGGTGCGTGAAGGCGACCGGGTCAAGGCGGGCGATATTCTCGTACGGCTGGATGAAACGACAACGCGCGCCAATCTGGCGATCGTCTCAAAAGGTCTGGATGAGTTTTATGCCCGGTTGGCGCGCCTGGAGGCGGAGCGTGACGGCAAGGACACGATCAGCTTTCCGGACGTTTTGACATCGCGGCGCGACGAAGCCGGTGTCGCCGCATCGATGGCCGGAGAACAATCGCTGTTCGATTTCCGGCACCAGGCGCGGTCTGGCCAGCGATCGCAATTGCGCGAACGGATCGCGCAGTTGACGCAGGAGAGTGCCGGCCTGACCGAGCAGTTGCAGGCGAAACGCCGCGAGATCGAGCTGATCCAGATCGAGCTGGAAGGCGTGCGGTCGCTCTGGCATCGCAAGCTGATAGGAATCGACCGCATGACGTCGCTGGAACGGGACGCGGTGCGGCTCGAAGGCGAGCATGGCCAGTTGACCGCGGGAATTGCCCAGGTGGAAGGCAAGGCGTCCGAGATCGAACTGCAGATCATCCAGATCGACCAGGATCTTCGCAGCGAGGTCGCGACCGATTTACGCGATACCCAGGGAAAGATCTCCGAGTTCGTCGAACGCAAGGTAGCGGCCGAGGACCAGTTGAAGCGCATCGATCTGCGCAGCCCGCAGGATGGCGTGGTGCTGCAGTTGGCGGTGCATACGATCGGCGGGGTCATCACCCCCGGCGAACAGGTGATGCAGATCGTACCGGTGACGGACGACCTGACCGTTGAAGCGCATATCGCACCGCAGGATATCGACCAGGTGACGATGGGCCAGAATGCGATTTTGCGCCTGTCGGCGTTCAATCGGCAAACCACGCCGGAGCTGACCGGGACGCTATCGCGGATCTCGGCCGATCTCACCATCGAAGAGCGCACCGGAGCAGCCTTCTATGTGGCGCGGGTGACGCTGCCCAAAACCGAGGTCGCCAAGCTGCGCGGGCTGGCGCTGGCGCCAGGCATGCCGGCCGAAGTGTTCTTCCCGACCGGCGACCGGACGATGCTTCCTATCTGGTGAAGCCGCTGTCGGATCAGATCCAGAAAGCTTTCCGGGAAGAGTGAAGCCGCACGTTTGAGAGCTAAAGCCTTGGGACCGGCTGGTTGCCGGTCCCCAAGGGGTAGCCCCTACTCCGCTGCCTCATACCCCGCGATGCCCTTGATCTCGAGGAAATCCTCCAGCCCGTATTCGGCGTATTCGCGGCCGTTGCCGGATTGCTTGTAGCCGCCGAATGGCAGGCCGGCGTCCCATTGCGGATAGTTGATGTAGACATTGCCGGTGCGCATGCGGGCGGCGACTTCGCGGGCCTTCTCGATATCCTTGGCCTGGATGTAGGACGCCAGCCCATAGACAGTGTCGTTGGCGGTGCCGATCGCCTCTTCCACGGTGTCGTAAGGCATGATCGCCAGCACCGGCCCGAAGATTTCCTCGCGCGCGATACGCATGTCCGGCGTCACGTCGGCGAACACGGTCGGGCGGACATAGTAGCCGCGGTTGAGTTCGGCCGGACGCCCCGGTCCGCCCGCCACCAGAGTGGCGCCTTCATCGATGCCGGCCTGAATCAGGTCCTGGATCTTGTCGAACTGGATCTGGCTGACCACAGGGCCGAGCTTGGAGCCGGCTGCATCGGCCGGGCCGACGGTGAACTTTTCCGCCGCCGTCCTGGCATAGCCGGTCGCCTCGTCGTGGCGGTCGCGCGGCACGAACATGCGGGTCGGCGCATTGCAGGACTGACCTGAGTTGCTGAAGCAGCCGGCGACGCCCTTGCTGACGGCCTTTTCCAGGTCGACATCGGGAAACAGGATGTTGGCCGACTTGCCGCCAAGCTCCTGATGCACGCGCTTGACCGTGTCGGCCGCAGCTTTGGCGACGAGGATGCCGGCGCGGGTCGAGCCGGTGAACGACATCATGTCGATGTCGGGGTGGCTGGACAGCGCCTGGCCGACGCCCGGTCCGTCACCGTTGACGAGATTGAAGACGCCCTTCGGAACGCCGGCCTCGTCGATGATCTCGGCGAAGATGATGGCGTCGAGCGGGGCGACTTCCGAAGGCTTCAGCACCATGGTGCAGCCGGCGGCGAGCGCGGGTCCGACCTTGCAGGCGATCTGGTTCAGCGGCCAGTTCCACGGCGTGATCAGGCCGACGACGCCGATCGGCTCCTTGACGATCAAGGACGAGCCCTTGATGTGGCGGAATTCGAACAACTTCAGCACCTCGGCCATCTTCATGAGATGCGCGAGGCCAATGCCGACCTGGCTGTCGAGCGCCATCTGGCGCGGCGCGCCCATCTCGCGCGACACCGCCAGCGCCAGGTCGGCGCTGCGCTTCTTGTAGATCTCGATGACGCGGTTGAGGATATCGAGCCGTTCTTCGGCCGAGGTGAAGCCAAACGTATCGAAGGCGCGCCTGGCGGCGGCCACCGCCTTGTCGACATCGGCCTTGGAGCCGAGCGAGATCCGCGCGAAGGCGTCTTCGTTCGAGGGGTCGATGACGTCGAGCGTGTTGGGCACGACCGGATCGACCCAGGCGCCATCGATATAGAACTGCAGATTGTGAGACATGGGTTTCTCCTCGGGGAATGATTGGGGGGCGATCGCCGATCGTCGTATCGGTTCAGAGATAACGATGCGGCAAGAGCGATGTCAAACGCAAGGGCGGGCGATTGAGCCAGACGGCTACAGAAGCGTATGCCCGGCCGCGACCAGAAGCCCCCGTGCCGCGGCTTCATCCTTGGCTTTGACGAGCAGATGGTCGCCATCGAAAGTGGATACCAGGAAAATGCCAAGTTCGTTTTCCGACAATGGCTTTATTACCGACAGCACGATGCCTGTTTCATCGAAGGCAAAGGGACCCTGGAGTTTCAGGGCGACCCAGTCCCTGTCGTGCTTCACCCCGTCTGGCACCCGCTCCTGCAGGCAGACGATCGAAAGCTCGTCCTCGGTCCTGGTGATGCTGACGAAGCCCGGCCCGTCCGCCCAGCCGGGAATGCTCTCTTTTGCTTCGAGGCGCGAAACTGCGTACCGCCCCGAGAGCGGCTTCAACCGGACCCTGACTGCCACCCGATCCTCCTGCTTGTTGGCGATCACGCCAGCTTCTTGCTCATATAGACCGTTATGCCGTTCATGAACGGCTCTTCGCGGTCGATCACATAGCCATGCTTCTTGTAGAGCGACACATTGGCCTCGAAGGCGCCATTGGTCAGCAGCCGCAGTTCGAAGCGGCCGGCCCCACGCGCCTTCTGCTCAGCCCGTTCAAGCAACAGCCGGCCGATCCCCCTGCCCTGCGCTTGCGGTGCGACGCAGACATTCTCGATCCAGAGGTGATCGTCCTCCAGCATGGTCTCGATCATGCCGACAACACGGCCATCCTCGACGGCGACATCGAAGGGATGTTCGGCGACCGCCTTGTCATAGTCGGCGCGCATCGGCAGCGGCTCGCGGCCGATCAGAGGCACCCATTTGGCATAGGCGGCACGCACAATGTCCTTGATGGCAGCAGCGTCCGCCGGTTGGGCCGGCCGAAACAGGATGGAAGAATTGGACATGGCAAAGGCTCCAGACATGAAAACCCCGCCGGCAGACGTCGCGGGCGGGGCTGGAACGAACGAACCGATTTAGTGTGCCGGTCTTTGTCGTCGCGCCTTGCCGCTCCGCACTGTGCAGAGGCGACGTCGCTGGGCGATGGCGAGCGAGAAAATGGACATGACGCCACGCTGGAGTGCAAGACGCAGAGCGTCAAGCTGCATAACCGAGCCAGTCATCATGTTTGCATGGCACAGGCAAGATTGAAGGCATTGCCGACCGTTCGCAAAGATCGATCATTCCAACAAGAACAATTTGTTGGAAAGATCGATTCTGGAATGACATTCTCCTGAGGTACTTGCCTGGAGAATTGCATTGTCTTCCGCCGCCCAGCTAGCGAACGATATTCCGATCAGCATGATTTCCGCCGATCTGGCCGTGGGCCGGAAGCGGCTCGGTTCCGTGTGGAATGGCGTCATCCCCGGGATCGTGCTGGTGGCGATGATTACGGGGGTGGCCTTCTCGGCCCATAATGTCTCCGGCTTCGCGCTGTTCAGCCCGATGATCCTCGCCGTCGTCGCCGGCATGATCTATTCCAACGTGCTCGGCACGCCCGCCCACGCCAAGGCCGGCATTGCATTCTCGCAGAAGCGCCTGCTGCGCTTTGCCATCGTGCTGCTCGGCTTTCAGCTGACGCTCGGCCAGGTTGTCTCCATCGGCGCCGGCGGCGTCGGCATCGTGGCGCTGACCCTTGGAGCGACCTTCGTCTTCACCATTACGCTTGGCCGGCTGATCGGCGTCGACGCCAAGCTGGCGCAGCTGATTGCCGCCGGCACCTCGATCTGCGGCGCTTCGGCGATCGTTGCCACCAACATCGTCACCGATGCGCGCGACGAGGACGTCACTTATGCCGTCGCCTCGATCACGCTGTTCGGCACCGTCGCCATGCTCGGCTTTCCGCTGCTGGCGCCGGTGCTCGGCCTCGACCAGCACGCATTCGGCCTGTGGGCCGGCGCCTCGATCCACGAGGTGGCACAGGTCATCGGCGCCGGCTTCCAGAACGGCGCCCAGTCCGGCGAGATCGCCACCGTCGCCAAGCTGACCCGCGTCGCCCTGCTGGCGCCGATGGTCATCGCGCTCGGCCTGATGGCGCGCCGCAAGAGCAATGGCGATCGCCCAAGCGACCAATCCGGTGCGCGGCCGCCGATGCCGTGGTTCGTCGCCGCTTTCATCGCCGTCGTGGCGCTGAACAGCCTGGTTGCCGTGCCGGCCGAAGTGAAGTCGGCCATGGCGTTCGCCACCACCATCATGCTGACCATGGGGCTCGCCGCCATGGGTCTGCAGGCCAACATTTCGCAGCTGCGCTCGCGCGGCCTTCGCCCGCTGGCGCTCGCCTCCTGCGCCTTCCTGTTCATCGGCTGCTTCAGCCTGATGCTGGTGAAGTTCGCTTAATCCTCGAACGAACTCGCCGCGACATAGATCGCGGCAAGCGCCTCGATGCCGGCCTGGTCGTCCTTGTCGAAGCGGCCGGGCGCCGGGCTGTCGAGGTCGATCAGGCCGAAGACGCCGTCATTGTCCCTCAGCAGCACGACGAGTTCCGAGCGCGAGTCGGCGTCGCAAGCGATGTGGCCGGCAAATTCATGCACATCCTTGACCAGCATCGACATTTCGAGATCGATGGCGGTGCCGCACACGCCCTTGCCGACGGCGATGCGCACGCAGGCCGGCTTGCCCTGGAACGGTCCAAGCACCAGCTCCTCGTCCGACGCCAGGAAATAGAAGCCGGCCCAGTTGAGATCGGGCACCATCTGGAAGATCAGCGCCGATGTGTTGGCGGCGTTGGCGACGGAGTCGCTCTCGCCTTCCAGCAGCGCCTTCAACTGGGTGGCCAGTTCGCGGTAGAAGGCTGGCTTGTTGGTGCTGTCGATGGTCTGGGCCGCAAACATGGCGTCGTCTCCATTGCCGGCGGGCCAAAAAGCCCGCTACATTTCCTGTCTGCCACCAATGACGCTCCCAGGAAATACACAATTGTGAATACCGACCGCGCCAGCCAAACACACGACCGGGCGCAACCCGCAGCGAGCGAAGGTCCCCTCACCTTCGCCGTGCTGGTCTTTCCCGGCTTTCCGATGATGGCGTTCAGTTCGGTGATCGAGCCATTGCGCGCCGCCAACGTGCTGGCCAAGCGCGATTGTTACCGCTGGGTGATCGTCGGCGCCGACCACGGCACGGTCGAGGCGTCCAATGGGGTTGTCATACAACCGGGGTTCTCGGCCTCCGGCGCGCCGAAGGTCGACCGCATCGTCGTCTGCTCGGGCGGCAATGCCGATCTCGTCGTCGCCGAGGACGCGGTTGCCTGGATCCGCAGGAGCCTGCGCGCCGGCGCCCATATCGGCGCGGTGGCCGACGCCGCCTTCTTCCTCGCCAGGGCCGGCCTGCTCGACGGTCATGCCTGCACCTTGCACTGGACCAGCCAGGCGGCATTCACCGAGGCCTTCCCGGATATCGAGCTCCGGCGCGATCTCTACGTCATCGACCGCAAGCGCTTCACCTCGGCCGGTGGCGTCGGCAGCCTCGACATGATGCTGGAGATCATCACCAACGATTATGGCGGCGAGCTCGCGGCGGGCGTTGCCGAATGGTTCGTGCACAGCCCCTTGCGTTCGAGCGTCGACCGCAAGCTGATGCCGCTCAGGCTGCGCACCGGCGTCCAGAACGAACTGGTGCTGTCGGCCATCGCCATCATGGAGGATGCGGTGGAAGAGCGGCTCGGCATGACGGAGCTGGCGGCAAGGCTCGGTGTCTCCTCCGACAAGCTGGAGCGCAATTTCCGCACCGAGCTCAGCATTTCGCCCAACGGCTATTACCGGCGCCTCAGGCTACGGCGCGCCGCCGACCTGTTGGCCCATTCGACGCTGATGGTGCGAGACGTGGCGCTGGCCTGCGGCTTCGCGTCCATGTCAAGTTTTGCCCGAGCGTTTCGCGAGGAGCATGGGCACGCGCCGAAGGCGATGCGGCGGCATTAGAGGGCGCTGCGCGCTAACGCGGTGAGATGTTGGCGGGACAGCGCCCCCCTCTGTCCTGCCGGACATCTCCCCCACACGGGGGGAGATCAGATGTCGCCTCGGCTTTCGCCAATCACCAACGTTGCAGGGCGAGCGGGACGCGAAAGCTGCTAATCTCCCTCCTTGTGGGGGAGATGTCCGGCAGGACAGAGGGGGGCGCGAAGGATCGCAACATTGCCCTTTGTATGCATGCCCTTCTTGCGGCATTTCGCACGACATCTGCGGATTCTCGCACAGACATTTTTCGGCGCATGGCTATGGTCTAGCCCTTCAGGAGGCGCACCCAATGAGCATCGTCGTTTTCGACCCCGACAGCACCGAGGATGTGGATTTCAAGGACCGCATGCGCCACCCGGTCGCGGCCGACTTCGCCGGTGGCATGTGGCTGTCGGACACCGAGCCGTCCTTCATCGATGCCGACGCGCTGCGCAAGGGTCGGCTGGCGAAACTGCGCGGCTGGATGCGCGAGGCGGGCTATGGGGGCGTCGTTTTGTTCGACCCCTACAACCAGCGCTATGCCACCGGCTCGCGCAACATGTTCGGCTATTTCCTGCGCAACTCGACGCGGTATTTCTTCATCCCGACCGACGGGCCGATCGTGCTGTTCGAATACCCGCAGAGCTACCATGTCTCGATGGTGCTCGACACGATCGACGAGGCGCGCCCGTCCAAGCTGGTATGGTCTTCGGTGTCGGGCCGCGACGACGAAACCGCCGGCCCCTTCGCCGACGAGATCGCCGAGCTTTTGAAGAAACATGGCGGCGGCTCGATGAAGCTCGGGCTCGACCGCTGCAGCCATTTGCAGGCGCTGGCGCTGGAAAAGCGCGGCTGCGACATCAGGGATTGTCAGGGCGAAATCCTGGCGGTGCGCGCGGTGAAAACACCCGAGGAAGTCAAATGCCTGCAGGTGTCGATGGCCGGCGCGGAAGCTGCCGTCTACGCCGTGCGCGAGGCAATCAAGCCCGGCGTATCCGAAAATGAGCTGTTCGCCATCATGTATGGCGAGGTGATCCGCCAGGGCGGCGAGTTCATCGAGACGAGGCTCCTCACCTCGGGCCAGCGCACCAATCCGTGGTTCAACGAGGCCAGCGGCCGCAAGATCCGGCCGGGCGAGCTTCTGGCGCTCGATACCGATACGATCGGCTGCTATGGCTATTATTCCGATTTTTCGCGCACCTTCCGCTGCGGGCCGGGCAAGCCGACCGACTATCAGAAATCGCTTTACCGCATGGCGCACGACCAGGTTCAGCACAACATTTCGATCGTCAGGCCGGGCATGGCGTTTCGCGAAATCGCCGAAAAGGCGTGGAAAATCCCGGACCGTTTCGTCGACCAGCGCTATACCTCGGTGATGCACGGCGTCGGCATGCATGGCGAGACGCCATTCATTGCGCACGCCATGGACTATGAAACCTACGGCCGCGACGGTGTTGTCGTGCCCGGCATGGTGGTGAGCGTGGAAAGCTATATCGGCGAGAAAGGCGGACCCGAGGGCGTCAAGCTGGAAGACGAAATCCTGATCACCGACACCGGCACCGAATTGTTGTCGCGCTTTCCCTACGAGGATGAGTTTCTGGAGAAACAGGTTTGATCGCAGCGTCCCTCACTAACGTCAGCGCGGTATCGCAAACCTTCGGGAATAGTCGCGGCAGCTATGCCTTCGTCATCCTAGGGCGAAGCAAGGAGCGCAGCGACGCGGCGCAGACCCTAGGATCCATGCCGGGACTCATCCGCGCCGCAACGGTGCAAGTTCTGCTCCGCCGCACTCTCCTACCAGCGTCACGGCATGGATCCTCGGGTCTCCGCGACGGAGCTTCGCTCCTGCTTCGCCCGTGGATGACGAAGGTGGGGAGGCACCGGCCAATCACCACTGTTTGCGCGACTTCGCTGAACGGAATGGCGGCGGTCGCGAACCAAGGCCTATCCGCATGAAAAGCCCCATCTCGATCAAACGCGGCGCGGTCGCCGCGGCGTTCATCGACCTCCAGGAAGAGCATCGGCAGGACAAGCGCTATCTGGTCGAAGGTTTTGGCGAGGTGCTGGCCAACGTCCAGCGCCTGCAGGCGGCGGCGCGGCGCAACTTCGTGCCGCTCTATCACTGGGCCTATGTCGTCGATACCGCCAAAGCGCGTCCGTTCCATCCGCTCGACGCCGACGGCAAGTCGGCTTTTTCCGACAAGAGCGATCCGCTGACGGAAATCTGCCCGGAAGTGGCGCCCGCGGCCGGCGAGACGATGCTGGTCAAGACGCAGGCCAGCGCCTTCGGCGGCGGGCCTGCCGCAACCGAACTCAAGGCGCGCGGCATCGAATGGCTGATCGTCGCCGGCGTCTGGACCGAGGCCTGCATCGATGCCACGGTGAAGGACGCGATCGCATCCGGCTTTCGTGTGCTTCTGGTCAAGGATGCCTGCGGCAGCGGCAGTGCCGCCATGCACCAGACCGCCATCCTCAACCTTGCCAACCGGCTCTATGGCGGCGCCGTCACCAACACGATAGACGCGTGCCGGCTGATGGCGGGCGACACCGTCGATGCATGGCGGGTCGAGGGCTCGGTGCCGCTGCGCTTCACCTTTGAAAACGCTGAACGGCTCTACGGCGAGCTCTGAGAGATGGGCACGGTCCACAAGCTCAAGATCGCCAGCCGGGGGAAATACGCCACCCTGCTCGACCCGGCGCTGTGGGAGTATATCGACCTGGTCAATGACTGGTTCCCGCCCGAAATCGCCGAACTTCCGATCGCCGAGCAAAGGTCGGTCTATGATGCGATGTGCCGCGCCTTCCATCAGGGTTATCCCAAGGGGGTTTCGGCCAGCGACGGCATCATCGCCGCCGATGAAGGACACGCCATCCCGATCCGCTACTATCGGATGGCGGGCAAGCCCGTGCGCGCCGTCATCGTCTACTATCATGGCGGCGGCTTTGTGCTGGGCGGGCTCGACAGCCATGACGACATCTGCGCCGAGATCTGCGCCGGCACCGGTTTCGACGTTGTCTCGGCCGACTACCGGTTGGCGCCGGAACATCCCCACCCGGCCGCCTTCGACGACGCGCTGACCGCGTTCGAATGGGCGGCGGTGACAACGGACCTGCCGATCGTGCTCGTTGGCGAAAGCGCCGGCGGCAACCTTGCCGCCGCGGTCGCGCACGCCTCGCGCCGCCACCTGCGCCGGGCGGTCGGCCAGGTGCTGATCTATCCCGGCCTCGGCGGCGACGAGAGTGCCGGCTCCTATGTCGAACATGCCGACGCACCGCTGTTGACACTGCGCGACATCGCGTTCTACCGCACCATTCGCGCTGCCCCGGCACAGTCGCCCGACGACCCGACTTTTTCGCCGCTGAGCGACAATGACTTCTCCGGCCTGCCGCCGACTGTCATCATCACTGCCCAGTGCGATCCACTGTCATCGGACGGCGAGACCTATCGCGACCGCATTGTTGCCGCCGGCGGCCGCGCCTGGTGGTATGAGGAGCCGCGGCTGGTGCACAGTTTTCTGCGCGCCCGCAAAAGTGTTCAGCGCGCCGGCGAGGCGTTCGTGTGCACGCTTGCAGCCATCGCCGCCGTCGCCGTGCTCGGCAAGAACGACTGGCCATATTGAGGCGGCGAAGCGCTGATCTCCCCCTCGTGGGGGTTGAGGAGTGGTCCGCGTAGCGGATGGAAAGCCAATTGCTTGGCTTTCCGAACGACGAAAGCCGGCAGGCCAGGGGGGGGCGCGAAGGATCGCGGCCCTTCAATATCCTAAATCAACGCAACGATTATCTGCGATGATACTCCAGTCGGCAGACGGGATGGCGGGACAGCGCCCCCCTCTGTCCTGCCGGACATCTCCCCCACAACAAGGGGGAGATTGGCCATCTACCACTGCGGAGCAGTGCACAAGAATTGCGGAAAAGCGAACATTTCCCGGTGTCCGCCCGCTTTATCATCACCTGCTCAGGCAACGGCGCCTCGGCGATCGCATCCGCCCCCAGCGGAAGCGGACCGTCGGGGCGCCCAACAAAAAAGGGAACGACGATGAAATTCATGCTGACCGACCGTAATTTGCACCCGCAGGCGAAGCCCGTTGCCGATGATTTCAGGAAGGGCGGTGTCAACCGCCGCGAATATCTCGCCATCATGGCCGGCTTTGGCGTCAGTGCCGCCGGCGCGCTGGCGCTGGGCGGCCTTTCCCCTTCGCCTGCCCGGGCCGAAGAGCCGAAACGCGGCGGCACCTTGCGCGTCGCCATGAACGTCAAGGGCTTCAAGGATCCACGTACTTTCGACGGCGTCGAAATGTCCAATGTAGCGCGCCATTGCAACGAATATCTGGTGCGCTGGAACCGCGACTTCACCTTCGAGCCGTGGCTGCTCGAAAGCTGGGAAACCAGCGACGACGCCAAGACGCTGACGCTGCATGTGCGCAAGGGCATCGCCTGGTCGAATGGCGACGCCTTCAACGCCGATGACGTCATCCACAATCTCAACCGCTGGTGCGACGCTTCCGTCCCCGGCAATTCGGTCGCCGCGCGCATGGGCGCGCTGGTCAATGCCGACACCAAGAAGCCGGTCGATGGCGGCATCGAGAAGGTCGACGATTTCACCGTAAAGCTCAATCTGCCGAAACCCGACATTTCGCTGATTGCAGGGATGGCCGACTATCCCGCGCTGATCATGCACCGCTCCTATGAGGGCGGCGACGATCCGATGAAGGCGCTCGCAATCACCACCGGCCCTTGCGAACTGGTCAGCGGGAAGGCCGAGACCAGTGCGGAGGTGAAGCGCAAGGACAAGCCCTGGTGGAAGGGCGACTTCTACCTCGACCGCATCAAATGGGTCGATTACGGCTCCGACCCCAACGCGATGCTGTCGGCGTTCGAATCCGGCGAGATCGACACCGACCATGAGACCGCGTCCGACGCCGTGTCGCAGACCGAACAGATGGGCTTGTTGAATTCCGAGATCGCCACCGGCTCGACCATCGTTGCCCGCTTCAATGTCGGCAACGCGCCTTATGACGACGTCAAGGTGCGCCGCGCCGCCCAGCTTGCGGTCGACAATTCGGCCGTGCTGGCGCTCGGCCTCGGCGGCCGCGGGAAGCCTGCCGACAATCACCATGTCGGCCCGATGCACCCGGAATTTGCCGATATCGGCCCGGCCAAGCGCGACACGGAACAGGCCAAGAAATTGCTCGCCGAGGCCGGCAAGACGGACCACGAATTCGAGCTGATCTCGGTCGACGTCGAATGGCAAAAGAGCACCGGCGATGCGATCGCCGCGCAGATGCGTGAGGCCGGCCTGAAGATCAAGCGAACCGTGCTGCCCGCCGCGACCTTCTGGAACGACTGGAGCAAATACCCCTTCTCCACAACCGAATGGCTGGGCCGCCCGCTCGGCGTCCAGGTGTTGGCGCTCGCCTACAAATCGGGCGCCGCCTGGAACGAAAGCGCCTATGCCGACAAGGAATTCGACACGCTTCTCGACAAGGCGCTGGCAACGCCGGACGCCGCCCAGCGCAAGGAGATCATGGCCAGGATCGAGCAGAATCTGCGCGATGCCGGCATCATCATCCAGCCCTACTGGCGGTCGGTCTACCGCACCTATCGCAAGGGCGTGCAAGGCTGCGAACAGCACCAGTCGCTCGAGCAGCATTTTGAAAAGGTGTGGCTGGAGGGGTGATCCTTCGGGGACGCCGCATACCGGCTGGCACCTGAGCGGTATGTCGCTCAGGTAGATACCTGCAGCGCACTCCGAGCATTTACGACGGTGTCTGTCTTGACGCGGCGATCGTGGATCGGTCTGGTGTGTCGACGAGGCGCCGCTGTGGGCTCGCGTCATTCCGGAGAATACACATGCGCGCCCGTTGGGCTTTCATTCTTGCACCCATTATTCCGGCGATCCTGCCCGGCTACAATTGGCATGCGAACCACCCTGAGATGGGGCCATTGTCGGGCTTCATCTTCGTAACCCTTGTTTTCTATGTTGTGGAGGCGATGGTAGGAATTCCGGCCTTCTATGTCCTCACCCGACGGCGCTGGCAGTTTTTTTGGGTATACGTCGTCGTTGGCTTTCTGGCAGTTTTTGTTCCAGCGTTTGTCTTCGGCCTCATTAAGTGGAGTCCTCCATTGGGAATCGGCGGAGTTCTCTATGCATGCTCCTTCATAGGGATACTCGGTGGCGCTACAGGGCTGATCTTCTGGCTTTTGGTGCGCCCAGACAAGGACCCTGTCGAACAGATTGCTTCGCACTTTACCTAGGTCAGCACCCCAAGATTGAGTTCAAGGCCTGATAGACTTTGGCCGCGATATTTTGCACGAGAACGCATGGACCACTTCGACCTAGGCACCTATCGCCGTCCAATCTCCACCGCCTCGGCCGAGACGCAGCGCTGGTTCGATATCGGGCTGAACTGGTGCTACGGCTTCAACCATGAGGAAGGCATAAAGTGCTTCGAGAAGGCGCTGGCGACAGATCCTGATTGCGCCTTCGTGCATTGGGGCATCGCCTATGCCGCCGGGCCTTTTTACAACCTCACCTGGAACGAGCACGGCAAGGACGAGCAGACCGTGCGGCCAAACGCTGCTTCGACCATGTCCAGCTCGCGCGCGATGTGGCGATCACCTCGTCGTGCCTGTGTCGGACGAGCGCGGAGGCGGGCCAAGCTGTTGTCACTGAAATCCCGCCGCCCGACCAGCCGAGTCGGCTTCGCCTTCTAAGAGAAAATCTCCGCCAGTTCGTCTACGCTGGTGCCTTCCCTAACCTGGCGCAGTTCAACATAGGCGACCGCAATGGCCACCGATGCCACCGTGGACACGACCGTCACGATAAGGACGCTTCCGAAAGCGCCGAAAATCAGGGCGACCGTCGAGAGGCCGCTGAAGAAAGCGAAAATCAGGCCGATCAGCAGGGCAAACATCATCTGGAAGGCAAGCGCCGCCAAAAACAGGATCAGCAAGACACCGAACATCGGCCAGCGGCTGCCCTTGGTCAGAGCACGGCTGCGCGACATCGCGCCAAACACGCCAAGCCGCTCCTGCATCAGCACCGGCACAGAAACCGATATGCCGAGCAGCCACCTGACGCCGGCAACGAGCAACACCACGAAGGCAATGATCGCTCCGAAGATCGGCACCAACATTCCGGCGATGCCCATCACGATGAGGCCAAGGATCATGGCCAAAAAGACAATCAGCCCCACCCCCAGCGTCGGCAATATGCTGCGCAAGGCTATCTGGATGCAGTAGCGATCACCGGGCGCTTGCCGTTCAGGTCCTCTATCGTCGCTTGCACCAGCGAGGACTGGAACAACAGCGCGCAAACGAAATAGATCAGGCTTAAAACGAGCGATAAGAACGAGCTGCTCATAATGACCCACTTCGCGCCGAGTGGAGGTGTGGCGATGTAGCCGTTGGGGCCGCCATTCCAGTGGTTCGACAGATTGAGCGCAACTGCTGGGAGGACCAGGAAAAGCGCCGCCAAAGCAATCATCAGACCGGGATTGCGGTCGATCACGGCGAAGGTGTTGTTGAAAACCCTGCCGATCTGGAACTTCTCAAGCCGCGCCGCCGCCGTCGATGCCACGATTACCCCTTCCGGCCCGAGCTAGATCCCGGCCAATCGCGCCAACATGACTGGCTGTTCTCGGGCCAAAACCTTCGTTACGAGAATATCTGCGCCAGTTCGTCGACGCTGGTGCCTTCCTTGACCTGGCGCAGCTCGACATAGGTGACGGCAATCGCCACCGAAATCACCGCCGAAACGATTGTCGACAGCAGGCTGCTTCCGATGGCGGCGGCAATGAGTCCGGTCGTGCTGATCCCGCCGCTCGCAATAGCAGCCTGAAACAGCAAGGTGAAAACCACTTGTAGCCCTATCGCAACAATGCCGAGGACCAGAAACAGCGCGAATATCCGCCAGCGGCTTCCCTTCGTCAGCGCCCTGCTTCGCGAAATCGAGGCGAAGACGCCAGGCCTTTCCTGAACTGCGACGGGCACAGCCACCGATATGCTGATCAGCCACATGGCTATGGGGATGAGCGACAGAAGTGCAATCACACCGCCGACGATGGGGATGGCCATGGTGATGACCGTTAATATCATCGCCACCAGAAACATTGCCACGATGATCACAAGACCAATTCCGAGCGTGGGGAGGAAGCTGCGCAGGGCTATCTGAATGCAATCGCCAATCGACGGGCGCTTGCCGTTCAAATCTTCGATTGTCGCTCGTACCAGCGCCGCCTGCGCCAGAAAGGCCAAGATCAGGAGCACCAGGCCGGCAATCATCGAAACGGCACCATAGCCCGCCATCGCCGATTGCTCGAAGCTCGCCCCAGGTACTGCTATCTTTGCAATCTGACTAAAGCTCCAGATGTTGTACAGCAGCGCAGGCAGCGTCGAAAAAAGGCCGACGATGGCGGCAAGTGGGACGAAGCTGCGTCCGATTACCGAAAACGTATTGCTGAAAGCCCTGCCGACGCTGAACCGTTCCGGCCGCTCGCTCGCGATTGACGTCATGTTACATTCCCCCCGACTAATGGATACCCGAAATCAGAAAGTATAAATCACCGATATTGATACTTGCGGTTGCCGCCGCTTGCAATTGCCTTGGCGTATTGCCAGTGTCGGCCCGCGAACCGCAGGTTGCATGGGGGCGAAAAGGTGACTGCTGCACAGCCGGACGCTGCGCAAGCCGAATGGCTGGCCAAACTGCACAAGCAGTTGCTGTCAGACGATTCGATCCAGTTCGACCTGCCGGCCTACAGACCACCCGAGACACCCGAGTGGCTGAGACCGCTGGGCGAGTTCCTGAAATCGCTCGGCCCGTACATGATCTACCTGTTCTGGGGCGCGGTGATCACAGGTGCCGCGATCATTCTGCTGCTGATTTTGCTTGAGGTGAAAGGCGTCGCCTGGGGCCTGCCCTGGTGGCGCAAAAAGAGCGTGACCGAGGCGGAAGCGACATGGCACCCCGACGTTGGCGCGGCACAGATCCTGCTGTCGGAAGCCGATGCCCTGGCCGCCCGCGGCGAGTATGACGAGGCGGTGCATCTCCTGCTTCGCCGCAGCGTTGCCGACATTGCCGGCCGCCTGCCCGACTTCCTGCGCCCGTCGCTGACCGCGCGCGATATCGCGGGAGCGGCGTCGCTGCCAACGCGGGCGCGCAGCGCCTTTACCCAGATCGCGCGCATCGTCGAGGCAGCGTTGTTCGCGCGCCGGCCGGTCGGGCCGGAAGGCTGGCAGGAGGCGCGCAGCGCCTATGAGCGATTCGTCTTCAGGGATGCCTGGACGTGAGTGACGCGACAGCCGACATCGCCCAGCAGGAACCGTTCAGCCGCAGGACGCTGTTCTGGGGCATTTTCGCCAGCCTACTCGCGGCCGCGGGCTTCTTCCTGTTGTCCACCTATGCGCCCGACTTTCGCCAGCCGAGCGCCGGTGGCGCAACGCCGCTGTCGAAGAGCGGCATCGGCTATGCCGGCCTGGCGCAATGGCTGAAGCTGACCGGCAAGGCGCCCGATATGGCGCGGTCCGACAGCGATCTCGAGACCGAGATGCTGCTGATCGTCACCATTTCGCCCGACAGCGACCCAGATGCGCTCGCCAACATCATCAAGCTTCGCAAGGGCCTGGATACGCTGTTCGTTCTGCCCAAATGGGCGACCTTGCCGCTGGCCTTGCACGAAGGCTGGGAGATGAAGATCCAGCGACTGCCGGATGTGGTGGTCAACGACTGGCTCGGCCGCATCGCCAAGGCCAAGCTCGGCGAAGGAGAAAGCACGGCCAAGCAACTCGACGTCTCAGGGCAAATGGTCAGCGTTCCCGACCAGTTGCAATGGGTGGCCGACGAACACCCGCTGATTGCCGCCGGCAACGGCAAGGCCGTGCTGACCGAGGTCGAAGACGAGCGGTTCTACATTCTGACGGACCCCGATCTCATCAACAACGCTGGCTTGAAAGATCCCGACAAGGCGGCGGCGGCGCTCAAGCTGATCGAGTTCCTCCAGCCCGAAGAGGGTGCCGTCATGTTCGACCTGACGCTGCATGGCGTCGGGCGAAAATACGATCTCGCCAAGCTTCTGGTCGAACCGCCTTTCCTGGCGCTGACGCTGACCATCCTGGCGGCGGCGGCACTTGCCTTCCTGCATGGCCTTGGCCGGTTCGGGCCGCCACGGGCCAATCAGCGCGCCATCGCCTTCGGCAAACGCGCGCTGGTCGACACCACGGCGATGCTGTTGCGCCGCGCCGGCCGGCTGGAAGAACTAGGCGACCGCTATGGAGCACTGGCACGCGTACGCGCCGGCGCGCTGCTCGGCGCGCCGCACGGTTTGCAGGGCGAAGCGCTCGACCGCTGGCTCGATTCCCGCGACAAGGACGAAGCCGGCGGTTTCACGACCCGCCTGCAAGCTGCGAACGCGGCAAAGACCCTGACACAAATGCATGATGCAGCCGAAAAGCTGCACGACTGGACGGCAAGGAGGCTCGGTGAACGTCGATGATGTGAAGGCCCTGGCGACACAGATCAGGGAAGAGGTGGCCAAGGCCATCACCGGGCAACACGATACGGTCGATCTGATGCTCACGGCATTGTTCGCCGGCGGGCATATATTGCTCGAGGGACCGCCGGGCACGGCCAAGACGATGACGGCGCGCTGCTTTGCCCAGGCGCTGGGCGTCGCCTATGGCCGCATCCAGTTCACGCCCGACCTGATGCCCGGCGATATCGTCGGTTCCAACATCTACAATTTCCAGACCGGGCAATTCACGCTGACGCGCGGCCCGATCTTCTGCGACCTTTTGCTCGCCGACGAAATCAATCGCACGCCGCCCAAGACCCAGGCCGCCCTTTTGGAGGCGATGCAGGAGCATGCCGTCACCTTCGACGGCACCACCCATGCGCTCGGCCCGAACTTCATGGTGGTGGCGACGCAGAACCCGATCGAACATCAGGGCGTCTATCCCCTGCCCGAAGCCCAGCTCGACCGTTTCCTGTTCAAGCACCGGGTGAGCTACCCCGGCCCCGAAGAAGAGAAGGCGATCATCATCCATCACGGCGGCGGCACCGCCTCGCATGACATCAAGCAGTACGGCATCACCGCCCAGGCCGACCGCAAGACGCTGGAAAAGGCGTTGGCGACCGTCGGCGAGGTAACCCTTGTCGACGATGTCGTCGACTATATCGCCAGGCTGGTGCGGGCCACGCGCGAAAGTCCCGATCTGGAGGTTGGCGCCAGCCCGCGTGCGGGCGCCATGCTGGCCAGGGCGGCACGGGCCCGGGCAGCGCTCGACGGGCGTGCGTATGTCATCCCCGACGACGTCAAGGCGCTTGCCGTGCCGGCGCTACGCCATCGCGTTATCCTGTCGCCGGCGGCGCAGATCGACGGCCGCCTGGTCGAACAGATCGTGACCGACCTTGTAGACCAGACGGAAGCGCCGCGTTGATCTATCCGAGCGGCCGGGCAGTCTGGGCAGGTGCGGCAGGTGCAATACCGGCCTTCCTGATCGCGCTCGCGCTGCCGTCGCTGTGGTATCTCGGCCTGTTGTGGATCTGCGTGCTGCTTGCTTTCCTGGCCGTGGACGCCGCCGCCGGACGCGGACGGGCTTCGCTGGATGCCAGCATCCATGCCCCGCCGCAGGTCAGCGTCGGCGGCCAGTTCACCGTCCATGTCACCGCCGGGCTCAGCGGACGGCCGCGCGCCGTGCAGGCGCGTCTCGGCCATGATGAGCGGCTGGAACCGCTGGGCGGCACCGGCGGCGCATTGACCGCTGAGGCCGGCAGCGCATCGCTCGATCTCAAATTTCAGGCGCTGCGGCGCGGCATTGCCAGGTTCGACCGCTTGTGGGTGCGCTGGCCCGGGCCGTTCGGCTTGGTCTGGAACCAGGTCGTACTGCCGATGGCGAGCCAAGTGGCGGTGCTGCCCGATGTCAGCAGCGCCCGCGACGAGGCGATCACCCTTCTGCAGCGCCAGGCGCTGCCCGACGGCCATGCGCAGCGCCGCGCCGGCCAGGGCCGCGAATTCGAGGCGCTCAAGGACTACCAGCCCGGCATGGGCCGGCGCATGATCGACTGGAAGCGCAGCGCCCGCCACGGCAGGCTTCTGGCGCGCGAATTCCGCATCGAGGAGAACAACAACATCGTCCTGGCCATCGATAGCGGCCGGCTGATGTGCGAGCCCGTCGACGGCGTGCCGAAGGTCGACCGCGCCGTCACCGCAGCCTTGCTGTCGGCGTTCATTGCGCTGAAGGGCGGCGACATGGTCTCCCTGTTCGGCTTCGACGCGCGGCCGCGCGTTTCCAGCGGCGCCGTGCGCGGCTCCGCCAGCTTCGCCATGATCCAAAAGCGGGCGGCGGAAATCGACTATTCCACCGAAGAGACCAATTTCACCCTTGCCCTGACGACCCTTGCAGCAAAGCTCGACCGACGCTCGCTGGTGATCATCTTCACCGACTTCGTCGATCCGATCAGCGCCGAACTGATGCTGCGCACAGTAGGCCGGCTCACCGAACGCCATCTGGTGCTGTTCATGATGATGAAGGATGTCGAATTGGAGACACTGGCCGACATGCCGCCGGACGCACCGGAGGATGTGGCGCGCTCGGTTGTCGCCGGCGGGCTGCTGCGCGAAAGGCAGGTCGTCATCGGCAGGCTCAGGCTGCTCGGCGCGCATGTCATCGAAGCCGACCATCAGAGGCTCGGGCCGGCACTGGTCGAGCGCTATCTCGAACTCAAGCGAGAGGATCTGTTGTGAACGCGCTGGTCGGCAAGGATGCGGTGCGCCAGTCGCTGGCGAGCTTCCGTTCGGAGCGCGAGGCCGACTGGAAGGCGTTCGAGGCGCTGCTTGCCCGGGTCGAGAAACGTGCGCCGCGCACGCTGTCGGAAGACGAGCTTTTGTCGCTGCCGCTGCTCTACCGCTCGGCGCTGTCCTCGCTTTCGGTGGCGCGGGCGACGTCGCTCGACAATGCGCTGGTCAGCTATCTCGAAGCGCTGTGCCTGCGCGGCTACTTCTACCTCTATGGCGCGCGTCGCGGCTTGCGGCAGCGCATCGGCGATTTCTTTCTGCATGACTGGCCGCATGCCATTCGCGATTTGTGGCGCGAGACCTTGCTGTCGGTCGTCCTGACCTTTGTCGGCGCCGGCGCCGGCTACTGGCTGGTGGCCAAAGACAAGGGCTGGTTCGACGCCATCATTCCGCCGAGCCTGGCCGGCGGGCGCAACCCGGATGCCTCAGTGGAAGTCCTGCGACAGGTGCTTTATGACGGCGCCGACAGCAATTTCCTGTCGGGCTTCGCCGCCTATCTGTTCACGCACAATGTCCAGGTGGCGATCCTGGCCTTCGCGCTGGGCTTTGCCTTCGCGGTGCCGAGCGTGCTCTTGATCCTGATGAATGGCTGCCTGCTTGGCGCGATGTTCCAGATCTACGTCGCCAAGGGGCTCGGCCTGGAGTTGGGCGGATGGCTGTCCATCCATGGCACCACCGAGATCTTCGCGATCGCCTTGGCGGGCGCCGCCGGCATGCGCATCGGCACGCGCATCGCCTTCCCCGGCGAACTGACGCGGATGACGGCTGCTGCCTATGCCGGGCGCGTGGCCGCCACCACCATGGTCGGGGTGACGATCATGCTTTTGTTCGCCGGCCTGCTCGAAGGCATCGGCAGGCAGGTGATCACCAGCGACGTGACACGCTATGCCATTGGCGGCGTCATGCTGACGCTGTGGCTTTGCTATTTCTATGTGTTCAGGGTGGTGCGGCATGGCAACCGCTAGGCGTGCTGCCGTCTCGACAATACGGCCGCTGGTCACGCCGGAAGGCGTCGATCTCCGGATCAAGCTCGCCGATGCCGGCACCCGCGCCGCCGCCTTCCTGCTCGACTTTGTCATCATCATCGTCACGGCGATCGTGATCTCGATCGTTGCACTGTTCGGGCTGGCCGGTCTCAAAGGCGAAGGCGCGCAGCCGCTGTTCATCGTCTGGATCATCCTGATCTTCTTCCTGCGCAACGCCTATTTCATCGTCTTCGAAGCCGGCCGCCGCGCCGCCACACCCGGCAAACGGATGCTCGGCATCCGGGTGGCATCGCGCAGCGGCGCCGGCCTGTCGGTCGATCAGGTCATTGCCCGCAACCTGATGCGCGAGATCGAGATCTTCCTGCCGCTATCGATCATCCTGGGCCGCGGCGAGATGGGGCTCGCCGACACGCTGACGACGATCTTCGGACTGGTGTGGACGCTGCTGTTTGCGCTCTTCCCGCTGTTCAACCGCGACCGCATGCGCATCGGCGACCTTTTGGCCGGAACGTGGGTTGTCGAGGCGCCGAAACTGGCGCTGGTCGAAGACCTGTCGCAACGCCAGGATACCACCACCCGCGCCTTCCGCTTCACCCAGGCGCAGCTCGATGCCTATGGCATCGCCGAACTGCACAAGCTGGAAGAGGTGCTGCGCCGCGACGACTATTTCGCCCTGAAAGCCGTGGCCGAGACGATCGGGCGCAAAATCGGCATGACAATCGAGCCGGTCGATTCCAGGGCCTTCCTCACCGCCTATTATGGCGAGCTGCGGGCACAGCTCGAACGCAAGCTTTTGCTGGGAACACGCAAGGCGGATAAGTACCAGCGGTAGATCGGAGTTCGGGATGCCGGCTCAAGTTAGCGAAGCGGAAAAAGCCAGAATAGAACGCGCCATTCAGGCGGCAGTCTCCGGATCCTGGAAGGAATTTGCAGAACTCACCGACGAACCGTTTCCAAACGATGCATCGATGAGGGAGCAATTCGGAGATACTTCTTCCCGACTTCAGCAAGCCGACGGAAATTGGGAAATGACCTCAGGCATAGGTATCGTGCCTGACGGCAGCGCGCGCCTGATCACAGTCTTGATCAAGGCGCCGCCCACCGTGGATATTGTCCTGACGCTGCACAGCACGAGCGATCGGGATGACAGCACGATCAGCATCTGGACGTTCTTTCAGCAGGTGAATTGGGGCGATTAGGCATCGCCTACCCCACCCACTTCTCATAGTCGGACACCAAAAGGTGCACCGGCGCGACATCCTCGTCGATGTTGGAGAAGCGGCCGATCGGCTCGCGGAAGACGTTGTCGGTGAGATCGTCATTGACGGTCGAGACCTCGCCGATCAGCACATCCTTGCCCTCGGCCCAGAAGGCGTGCCAGACGCCGGGCAGCAGCGTCACGCTCTGGCCCGGGTCGAGCTTCAGGAGCCCGCCTGCCGGCAGCCTGTGGATGGTGCCGTCGACCGGCACCGTCACTTCGGCCTTCGGATCGATGCCGCCGTCGCGATCGTGCATGAACAGTTCAAGCACGAGCTTACCGCCGCCGCGGTTGATGATGTCCTCGGCCTTGATGTTGTGGCGGTGCATCGGTGACAGCTGATCCTTGCGCGAGATCATGATCTTCTCGGCATAAAGCATGCCCATGCCCTTCTTCATGTCGGCATAGACGCCGTTGCGAACGGTGAACAGGAACAGGCCGAGTTCGTCGAATTTTTCCTGGCCGTAATCGGTGATGTCCCAACCGAGCCGCGAGGTGAAAATGGCGGCGGAGTCGGCCTTGCGCGCCTTCATCTCTTCCGGGCTCCAGTAGGCGAAGGGCGGCATGATGTAGCCGAACGAGCGGATGAAGGCGTCTGCATCGCGGATGATGTCGTTGACGGTGGAGCGTTTCATGATCGTGATCCCTTCGCGTCGCGTTCCCTGGAGTTATCTGAAGCGCATAGCCGAACAGCGCTGCGGTGTCGACGCAAACTGCGTGCTGGCCCCATGACATCCGTGCGGATCGGGGCCATAAGTCAGCCAGATTTCCCAGGGTGATATTTCATGCAAGGCATAGACGACCTCGACACGCCGGCGATCCTCATCGACGCAGCCCGCGCCGAAGCCAACATCACACGAGCGCAGGCGCATGCCGACCGCCACGGGCTGAAACTCAGGCCGCACATCAAGACGCACAAACTGCCTTATTGGGCGAAGAAGCAGATGGCGGCCGGCGCGGTCGGCATCACCTGCCAGAAGATCGGCGAGGCCGAAGTGATGGCCGATGCCGGGCTGACCGATATTTTCCTGCCCTACAACATCCTTGGCCGCGCCAAACTGGAGCGCCTCAAGGCGCTGCATGGCCGCGTGACACTGTCAGTGACGGCCGACAGCCGCGAAACACTGGAGGGGCTCGCCGCCACCTTCACCGATGCAGGGCACCCCCTGCCCGTCCTGGTCGAATGCGATACCGGCATGGGCCGTTGTGGTGTGCAAAGCGCCGCCGAGGCGCTGGCACTGGCGAAGTTGATCGACCAAGCCAAGGGGCTCACCTTCGGCGGGCTGATGACCTACCCCGCGGCCGGCCGCGCCGCCGAGGCTGAATCCTGGCTGGCCGGCGCCAAACAAACGCTCGCGGCCTCGGGTCTCGCCTGTGATCGCATCTCCAGCGGCGGCACGCCTGACATGTGGCGCTCGGGCGAGGACAGCGTGGTGACCGAATACCGCCCCGGCACCTACATCTACCTCGACCGGTATCAGGTCGCCAAAGGCGTCGGCACGCTCGACGATTGTGCGCTGACGGTGCTCGCCACCGTGGTCAGCCATCCGACGCCGGCCCGCGCCATCCTCGACAGCGGCAGCAAGGCGCTGTCCAGCGACACGCTGGGGCTCGCCGATTTTGGCGAGCTGCTCGGCATGCCCGGCGCCCGCGTCACCAGCTTGAGCGAGGAACATGGCACGGTCACGCTTGCGAATGGCGCGAGCCTGCGCATCGGCGAACGCGTTCGCGTGGTGCCTGATCATTGCTGCGTCGTGACCAACCTGTTCGACCAGGTGCATCTGATCGACGGTGACAAGGTGCTGGAAACGCTGAAGGTGGAAGCGCGTGGGCGGATGGGGTGAGGCTTTTCGTTTTGGAGGCTCGCCCTATTTCGACATTGACGAATTGTAATTTATAACTTACTAGTCCCCATGGCAATCCTGAAGCAGACAGCCACCTTTCGGAGGTGGCACCAAAAGCTGAAAGACGGAAGAGCCAAGGCGGCAATTGCCGTTCGGATGCAACGTTTGATTGTAGGAAATCCCGGCGACGTGGCCCCAGTGGGTGAAGGCATCAGTGAATTGCGCATTCACTATGGGCCCGGCTATCGCGTTTATTTCACAAGCGCGGTGAAACGGTCATCCTGCTCCTGTGCGGCGGGGATAAAAGTTCACAAGAAACCGACATACGGACAGCAAAGCGCCTGGCGTAGAATGGAGTGACGACAATGGTTGAAAAAATCTATGATTTCGATCCCGCCGAAATGCTCGATTCCGATACGGCAATCGAGGCGTTTCTGGCAGAGGCAATGGAAACCGGAGACGCCAAATTCGTCGCGTCCGCCCTCGGTGTCGTTGCCCGCGCCAAGGGGATGAGCAACATTGCCAGAAAGACCGGCTTGGCTCGCGAGCATCTTTATACCTCGCTCAGCGAAAACGGTAATCCTACGCTGGAAACCACACTGGCGGTCATGAAAGCATTCGGCTTTCATTTGGCCCCAAAGCACGATGCAACTCAGGTCTAATCTACGCCAGCGCGCGTCGAGCGCGAGGTTGTTCGGGCCAACTGAAATCAGGACTGATAAACCGGACCCAGCGCCGCCTTCAGCGGATCCAGCGCGTCGCCATACAGCTTCCAGCGCTCGACCGAGGATGAATAGATCGGCTGGCGCACCTGCCAGCGGCTCGGCGTCCGCACGGTGCGCTCGGTCTCGTTGAAACGCAGGCAGGCATCGTCCCACTCAACGCCGAGGAATCCGATCAATCCACGGGCGCGATTTTCGAAATCGGCGACCGTTTCTTCGTAGGGCATGTCGTGGATATTCAGCGGGATGACCTTGGTCCAATGGCGCATCAGGCGGTCATACTGCCGGTAATACTGCCCAAGCTTGGTCAGATCAGCATTATAGCCGTGCGCCTCGGAAAAATTATGCATGAAACAGGACGCGCAATTGTCCATCGGGTCACGCCGGCAATGGATGATGCGGGCATTCGGCAAGATCAGGCTGATGAAGGCCAGCAGCTCGAAATTATGCGGCATCTTGTCGACGACAAGCCGCGCCTTGGTGTTGCGTCTGTTGAGATCGTCGAGATATTTCGATCCAAGCTCCTTGGCCTTGGCCGCAGTGAGCGCCGCCATGCCCTTGGTGAAAATGGCTGGGTCGAGCTTGTCGAACCCAAGTTCGCCGGCAAGTGAACGAATGGTCGACAACTCCCCGGCGCCATGGATATCGCGATGACTGGCGCATATCTGCTCGGTCAGCGTCGTTCCCGACCGTGGCATGCCGACGATGAAGACCGGGCGTCTGGATGGATTTCCCAAATTGGCTCGCGCCTCGAAGAAGCCGGCGTCGAAAGTGTCGATGAAGCTGTCGTAAAGCTGGGTGTGCCGGTCGATGTCGAAATCATTGCCGGAAATCGCCTTGGCCCTCGCGAAATGGCGGATTGCCGGGCGATACTCGCGCTGATCGTTGAGCATCTTGCCGGCGGCATGGTGCAGCACCACCCGCTCGCGATCGGTGGTCGTCGGCAATTCCAGACGAGCCCGTATTAGAGGCAGCGTCGGATCATCCTTGACCGCCCGGCGCGCCAGCGCCATTCCGGCCAGCGCTTCGACATGGCCCGGGTCGATGGCAAGGGCCTTGCTGAAGCATTCGACCGCCTCGGCCGGCCGGCCAATGTCGGTGAGCAAATCGCCCATACCGGCAAGTGCCATCACCGACTGGCCGTCGATAGCCAGCGCCTGACGATAGAACCCTTCGGCAATGTCGCCCTCGAGCTGGCTGCGGTAGGAGCGGCCGAGATTGCACAGCGCTTCGATGAGCCCTCCGTCGAGCTCGATCGCCTTTCTCAGATGTCTGCGCGCCTTGTCGACGTTGCCGGTGACATTGTAGGCATTGCCGAGATTGTTGCGGAAGATGGCGTTGTCCGGTTCGAGCTTGACCGCCCTTTCCATATAGGCAATGGCGGCGTCATGATGCTCGGCCTCGATGGCGAGCGTGCCCATCAGGTTCAGCGCCATGGCATTTTTGGGCTGCGTGCGAAGCACCGTCTGGTAGCAGAACTCGGCCTCGCGAAAACGCTTGCGCCGTTGCAGGTCGATGCCGCGCTGCAATGTCTTTTCCGCCGGCTCACCGGCGGTCGGCAGCGAGGCTGGGATCATTGCCGGCAGGCCCAGGGGTTGCCGGCGTGGCAAGAGCGGCATCCGTCAAATCCCGGTCGCGGCCTGCGACGAACCAATCAGAACTTCAGGGTAACGCCAAGCTGGAGATTGTGGGAGTACAATTTGGCGTTCTCGTATGTGCCGCCGCCATCATTGTCGTCTAGATCCACGCTTGTCACGGCCTTAAAGCGGTAACCGAAATCGAGGTCGACATTCTGCGTTACCGCGTAGGTAACACCGGCGCCCACCTGGCCGGCGAAACCCCAGCCGCCAGGCCCGTATCCAAAGGCGTGGCCATCAAAGTGAGTATCGGCGGTAACATAGGCCGCGCCGACACCGCCGCCGACATAGAGTTTGGCATCACCAAAATGCGCAACATCGGCCCAGACGTTGGCGAGAAGATAGGTGGCCGACAGATTGCCGGAAGCCGGATAGTTGCCGACGCCCGTGTAGCTGTATTCGCTTGCCTTGTAGCGCGCGTAGGACAGTTCGCCTTCGACACGAAACACATCGTTGATGCGCCGACCGACAGCGCCGCCGATTACGAACCCGGTATCAAGATCGACTGAATAGCCAGTACCATTGTAGTCCGTTTTCACATGGTTCGGGAAACTGGCGCCGCCGAAGAGCGTGACGTACCAGAGATCCTCCGCCCTCGGAACGTCGACAATCGCGTCGGCGGCGTAGGCCGAACTCCAACCAAGCACCAATGCCGTTGTCGACACACCAGCGAGTAGAAGCAGTTTCATCGTCGATTCCCTCGTGGCCTTCCAGCTACTTGCTCGCCTGGGTTGGAGCTGTCAATAAGCAGACGCAGTCAGGGCACTCTTTCAGCAATCCTCGTTGCTATACAGCAACATAGCAGCATATTCTAATTTAGACGGAGACAGGCAAAGGCTGCTGTTCGGTTGTCATTCGAGTGGCCGGAAAAGAGAACCGCCTAGTCGCGTTGCTCTGCCTGCCGCGCCGCGATGCGCCGCATGGCGATCACTCGCCGACGGCGGATCTCGGTGCGCATCGCCGTCAGGTGCAGCGCGAAGAACAGCACGGTGAAGCCGAGCGCCATCACCAGCAGCGGCCATAGCAGGCTGGGATCGATCGTCGGCCCGCCGAGCCGGAACACCGAGGCCGGCTGGTGCAGCGTGTTCCACCAGTCGACCGAGAATTTGATGATCGGGATGTTGATGAAGCCGACCAGCGTGATGATGGCGGCAGCCCAGGCGGCGCGGCTGGCGTCATCCAGCGCGCGCGTCAGCGCGATGATGCCGAGATACATAAGAAAGAGGATGAAGACCGAGGTCAGACGCGCGTCCCAGACCCACCAGGTGCCCCACATCGGCTTGCCCCAGATGGAGCCGGTGACCAGCGCAAGCGCGGTGAAGGTGGCGCCGATCGGGGCTGCCGATTTCAGGGCGACATCGGCCAAGGGATGGCGCCAGACCAGCGTGCCGAGCGCGGCGACCGCCATCACCGTGTAGCACATCATGGCGAGCCAGGCGAAAGGCACGTGGATATACATGATGCGCACCGTGATGCCTTGCTGGAAATCCTCAGGCGCGGCAAAGCTCATATAGAGACCGGTGGCTAGCAGGATCGCGGCGATCGACGCCAGCCACGGCACCAGCCTGTCGGCCAGCCCGACAAAGCGCGTCGGGTTGGCGAGGTCGGTCCAGCCGGCGAGGCGTGAGGAGGTGTCGCTCATAAGGTCTAGATAGACCGGCGGCGCGTTCGGGGCAATTGAGCGGTTGTCGCAGTGCTTACCCTCCCCCTTGTGGGGAGGTCGCTGCAAAGCAGCGGGGTGGGGTGGTGGGGCACCACCCCCACCCGGACCCTACGGGTCCGACCTCCCCACAAGGGGGAGGTAAAAAGCTTACGCCGCTTCGATATTCACGGTGCGGCTGAGGCGGCGGACTTCCTCGTCGTTGAGCAGGCCGCCGGCGCGCAGCAGGCTGGCGAAACGGCCATTGCGCAGCGACAGTTCGGCGAAGCCGCCCATCTCGACCACCTTGCCCTTGTCCATGAACACGACCAGGTCGGCGTCGCGGACGGTGGTCAGGCGGTGGGCGATGATGAAGGTGGTGCGGTTGCGCCTCAGTTCGTCGATGGCTTCCTTGACGCGGTCCTCGGTCTCGACATCGAGCGCGCTCGTTGCCTCGTCGAGCACCAGGATCGGTGCGTCCTTGAGCACGGCGCGGGCAATGGCGATGCGCTGACGCTCGCCGCCCGAAAGCTGGCCGCCGCGCTCGCCGACGACGGTGTCGTAACCGGCGCTCTTGGCAAGGATGAAATCCTGCGCGGCAGCCGCGTTGGCGGCGGCGTGAACCTCGTCATAAGTCGCCTCGGCACGACCGACGCGGATGTTGTCCTCGATCGAGCGGTTGAGCAGGCCGGCATCCTGGAAGACGGTGGCGATCGAATGACGCAGCGACTTGCGGGTCACCGTGCGGGTGTCGATGCCGTCGATCAGGATACGGCCATGAGACGGCGAGAAGACGCGCTGCAAGAGGTTGATCAGCGTCGTCTTGCCGGCGCCGGTCGGGCCGACGATGGCAACCGTCTGCCCGGCCTGGACCTCGAAGGAGACGTCGTCGACGCCCTGCCGCGAATTGGCAAACTCGAAGCCGACATTCTCGAAGCGGACATGGCCGGTGACGTTGGTGAGGTCGCGCAAGCCGTCCGGCTCGGCGGAGTCGGCGGCCGAATCCTCGAGGTGATAGAAATCCTCGAGCTTGGCGCGGGCTTCGGAAATCTGGTTGGCGAAAGCCGACATCTGGTCGAGGCGGGCAATCAGCAGCGTGGCAAAGCCGGTGAAGGCGATGACGTCGCCGATCTTGAGCTGGCCATGGGTGACCAGATAGGCGCCAATCAAAAGCACAACCATCATCGAAATGGTCGACGACAGGCGGTGCAGCGCATTGGCCATCGCCCACCAGTCGAGCACCGGGTTCTGCGCGTCGAGCAGGTTCTTGACATAGCGGCGCAGCGTATCGGCCTCGTGGCCGAGACGGTTGTAGCTCTGCAGCACGGCGACATTGCTGACCGAGTCGGTCACATGCGCGAACACCTGATGGTAGTGGCGCTCGACCGCGGCCTGGCCCGCCTTGGTGCGCTTCATCACAAGCCGGCCGATGCCGACATAGAGAACGCCCAGCGCCATCAGCACTAGCGACATGCGAAGATCCATGCTTATAGCGGTCGGAATCAGCAGAGCCAGCGCAACAGCCGTCGACAGATGCTGGCGCATGAATTCAAGCCACAGGCTGAACAGCGTCTCGACGGCGCGCAGCAGCGTGTGCAGCGCGTTGGAGGTGCCGCGCTGGTGGTGCCAGGCGAGCGGCATGGTGATCACGCGCTCGAACGACTGGCACAGCACCTCGCTGCGCCGCTTGTGGGCAAAACGGTCGGCGCCGCGCGCCACCAGCACGAAGGCGACGATGTTAAAGGCGCCGAGACCGGCCCAAAGCGCCAGCGTCGAAAACACCGAACCCTTATCGGAGATGGCGTCGATCACCCGGCCGAACATGATCGGCTCGAGGATGGCGATAATGGCGAGCGCGACATTCGCACCGCAGATAAACGCAACGCGCTTCCTGTCGGCTGCGAGATACCCCAGCGCTCTCCAGTAGATTTGCAGAAGCGACACTTCAGCTACTCCGCCCAAAACATTATTGTGCACCGCACCATTTCTTGACACGTACCGGTTAACGGGTCGCAAAACAATGCCCGTCTACCTCTTCCGTTCCCATTCTGCGAACAAAAGATGACGACGTTGCGAAATCTGCCGTGATCACCTAACGGTTTGAGATAAAAGGTGAAATGTCAGTCTTGCGGCAAAATCGTGGCAGGATCTAGCGCTGCCACATTTTTAGTCACTGCACGCTTGGACCGCCGGTATCCGGGAACGCACGCCGTTCTGCGCCAGGAGCATGCCGAAGTAGAAAACGCGCGCCTCGAAAGGCGCGCGTCAATAATCTGAAGCCTTTGATTTTACGCGGGTATCTTGACGACCACCTCGATCTTGTCGCCGGCTTTCGGCTGAAAACCTGAAGACTTTGTCTTGGTTCCATTCACTTCGAGCGAGATGGATTTGGCCTTTTTGTCGCGGATGACGCGAACCTTGATCTCCGCCCCCAGCATCTTGAGCGTGGCAGAATAGCCGTCCCAATGGCTGGGCAGTTTCGGCCGGAACGTGATCTGCTTGCCCCGCCGCTCGATGCCCAGAATGCCTTCGACCGCAGCACGGTAGAGCCATCCCGCTGAGCCCGTATACCAGGTCCAGCCGCCGCGACCACCCTTGCCCTCACCGGAATAGATGTCGGCTGCGACGACGTACGGCTCGACGCGGTAATGCTCGGCCGATGCATCGTCGAGCGCATGGTTGACCGGGTTCAGCATCGAGAAGCAGCGATAGGCATCGTCGGTGCGGCCCATTTCGGCGAGCGCGATGACGAACCAGGTCGCCGCATGGGTGTACTGGCCGCCGTTCTCGCGCACGCCCGGCGGATAACTCTTGATGTAACCAGGGTCCTTTCTCGTGTTCTGGAAGGCCGGGGTAAACAGTTTGACGATCTTGAGCTTGTCGTCGACCAGCAGGTTCGTCGCCTGCTGCATCGCCGTGGTCGAGCGCGCGGGGTCGCCCTCGCCGGAGAGCACGCTCCACGACTGCGCGATGGAGTCGATCTTGCACTCGTCCGAATTGTGCGAGCCAAGCGGCGAGCCGTCGTCGTAGCTGCCGCGGCGATACCACTGGCCGTCCCAGGCGGTGCTTTCCAGCGCCCGCTTCAGCACATCGGCATGTTTTGTCCAGGCCTGCGCCCGCTTGGTGTCGCCCTGCCCCTTGGCCACGGTGGTAAAGTCGCCCAGCGTCTTCAAAAGGAACCAGCCGAGCCAGACACTCTCCCCCTTGCCGGCTTCGCCGACGCGGTTCATGCCGTCATTCCAGTCGCCGCCGAGGATCAGCGGCAGCCCGGCCGGGCTGCTGCGCTTGACCGCAAGGTCGAGCGCGCGCGCGCAATGGTCGTAGAGCGAAGCGTTCGTCTTGGAGATTTCCGGCGTGAAGAAGGCGTCGTGCTCGCCCTCGCCCAGCACCTGCCCGTCGATGAAAGGCAGCTGCTCCTTCAGGATCCCTGTATCGCCGGTCACCTCGATGTAGCGATTGGTGGCATGCGCCAGCCAGACCACATCGTCGGAGATCATGGTGCGCACGCCGGCGTCGGTGCGCGGCAACCACCAATGCTGGACATCGCCTTCGGGGAACTGCCGGCGCGCCGCATTGAGGATCTGGTCGCGCGCCAGTTTCGGATCATGCGCAAGCAGGGCCAGCGTGTCCTGCAGCTGGTCGCGGAAGCCGAAGGCGCCGCTTGCCTGATAAAAGGCCGAGCGGGCGCGGATGCGGCAGGCCAGGCTCTGATAGGGCAGCCAGTGATTGACCATGGCGTCGAGCGCCTTGTCGGGCGTCTCGACCTGGATGGTGTCGAGGAAGCCGCGCCAGACGCGTTCATTGTCGGCCAGCCGCTGGTCGAAATCCTTGCCCGAATGGGTCTGCACCAACGCGCTCGCCTCGGCTGATGTGGCGGCGTCGCCAAGCAGCCAGACCAGCGTGACGTCGCCGCCGGCGGGGATGTCGATGTCGCTGGCGACAGCTGCGCACGGATCGTCGCCGGCCTCGACGCGGCCCGACAGGCCGGCGCCGCTGACGACGGCGTGCGGGAAGGCGCTGGTGCCATGCCTGCCGATGAACTCGCCGCGATCGGCTGTCACCGAATGCACCGGACCAGTGGCGGCCAGGAAGGCCACCCGGTCGCCGAAATCGAGACCGTAGGGGTTTTGCGCCAGAAGCGCGCCAGTCGCTGGATCCCTGGACGGGATGATGGTCGCAGCAGTGCTCGAGCGATGGCTGCCTAGGACCCATTCGGCATAGGCATAGACGCGCAGCCGCGCCGGCGCCGAGCCTGAGTTCTGGATGCGCAGCCGCGTGATCTTCACTGGATCGACGGGATCGACGACGTGCGTCAGATCCATCGACAGCGGGCCGCGTTTGGACCGGAAGGTGGAGAAGCCCTGGCCGTGCCATGTCTCATAGGTCATCGAGGGATCGCGGACCACGGCAGCCAGCGGCGAGAATGCCTTGCCGCTGGCCTGGTCGTAGATGTAGATGCCCTCGCCCGGCCGGTTGGTGACCGGATCGTTCGACCATGGCGTCAGCTGGTAATCGCGGCTGTTGCGGCTCCAGGTGAAGGCAGCGCCTTCGGCCGAGACATGGAAGCCGAACGAGGCGTTCGAGACGACGTTGATCCAGGGCTGCGGCGTCGAGCGCCGGCCGGCAAGGCGGGTGACATAGTGGCGGCCGTCGCCCTCGAAACCGCCAAAGCCGTTCCATTGGCTGAGGCCGCTGCCGTCGGCGCTGCTGTCGGACGCGGCATGGTATGCAGGCGCCGCCGGCACCGGCAGAGACGGCTCGCGCAGTGACGCGGGGGGCGCCGGCTGCAGGCCATCGCGTGCTTGCAAGGCTGCCGCCTCGGCGCGTTCGATCTGGTCGAAGATGGTGCCGTTGCGCGTGTGCAGAACCACGCGGGCAACCGCCAGCAGCGTCTTGTAGGTCGCCTCGTCCATCAGGTCGCGTCGCACGGCGAAGATGTGCTGGCGCGGCCCGAGTTCCTTGCCGCGCAGGCGGCTGTTTTCGCACAGTGTTTCGACCGCGCGCTGCAGGTCCTGGACATAGGACGATGCCTGCTCGTTGACGACCACGAAGTCGATCATCATGCCGCGGGCGCGCATATACTCCTGGAAGCGCAGCGCCTGGGCGACAATTTCGAGGTCGGCCACGTCGCCGATGCGGACCAGGAAGATCGGGAAATCGCCCGAAATGCTGGTCGGCCACAGGCTGGACTGCTTGCTCAGCCCCGAAGCGATGGATTCGCCGGGCAGGCGCAGGAACGGATCGGGATAGATCAGGAAGCGCGCCAGCTTCTGCACGTTGGCGGCGTCGGTCAGGCTCAGACCAAGATGGCGGGTCTGCACCTGCGAACGCGTCCAGGCAAGCATCGCCTGGCGGGCAAAACTTTCGGGATGGTCGAGCCTGGCGATGGCCTCGTCCAGTTCGGCGCGGTTGGCGCCGACGGCGGTCCAGAAGGTCAGCGATATCTTCTTGTTGGCCGGCACCCGCACCTGGCGGCGCAGGGCCGCTACCGGATCGAGGGTGAAGCCGTGGTGACCGCCAAGCTTGGCGCCGGGATCGAAGGCCGCCGCTTCCGCGATGGTACGGCCACGGCCGATGAAGGCACGGCGGTCGGTTTCGGCCTCGGCATCGCGCGCCGACCCGGACGGATCGGTGACGAAATGCACCATGGTGACGTCAGGCTCGTGCTTGTCGCGCTTGCGCCTGGTGGCAAAGATGGCGCCGTTATTGGCAGCGATCTCGGTCTCGATAAACATTTTCGAGAACGCAGGATGGGCATTGTCGGAGGCTTCGTTGCCCAGCACCAGCTCGGCAAAGGAGGTCACCTCGATATGCCGGTCAGTGGCGCCGTCATTGTAGAGCGTGACGCGCCGTCCCTCGCCATTGCCTTCCGAGATGACGATGCATTCGACCTCCGAACGCAGCGAGCCCACTGTTTTGACGAAGCTCGCCTTGTCGTCGGAAAACAGCGTTTGCACTCTCTCGCCGGTCGCCTGCTTCGGCTCTGCGGTGGCCGACCACCAGTCGCCGCTGCCGGCGTCGCGCAGGAAGATGTAGGAGCCGAGCCGGTCTTCGGTCGGGTCGGGCTGCCAACGGGTGACGGCGAGTTCGCCCCAGCGGCTGTAACCGGAACCGGTGGCCGAGACCATGACGGAGTAGCGGCCATTGGACATGACGCTGGTGGCGCGCAACGCCCTCAGCGGGTCGAGGATAATGCGCGAGTCCGGGCTCTCGACCTCGGTCTCGTCCTTCGAACGCTCGTCGGCTTCGGTCCTGACCGTGGCGGTCGGGATGTCGCGCGGCGCCCTCTCCTGCAGCAGGAGTTCGGCAGACTCGATCACCGGATCGCTGTGGAAGCGGTCGCGTAGCCGGCCCTCGAAGATGGCGTCGGCAACGGCGGCGATCGACATGCCGGAGTGGTGCGCCATGTAGTTCAGGACAACAGCGTGGTCGGTGCCTTCTGGCACGCGCTGCGGCGTGAAGTCGACGGCGTCGTAAAAGCCATGCCGGCCGAGAGCGCCGATGGAGCGCAGCCTGGCCAGATTCTGGACGGATTCGCGCGGTGTGAACTGCGCCGCGAGGATCGTGGCGTAAGGGGCGATCACCGTGTTCTGGCCAAGGCCGCGCTTGAGGCCAAGTCCGGGCACGCCGAAATTGGTATACTGGTAGGTCAGTTCGCGGTCGCGGGCATTGTAGGCCGCTTCCGAAATGCCCCAGGGCACGTTCTTCGAACGCGCGTACTGCATCTGGCGCTTGATGATCAGCTTGCTGGTCTGGTTGAGGATCGACCCCTGCGGCTCCTTCATTACCAAAGGCGGCATCAGATACTCGAACATCGAGCCCGACCAGGACATCAGCGCACCCTGGAAGCCGATCTCGACAATCGGCCTTCCAAGCCGGAACCAATGCTCCGTGGGCAGGTCACCCTTGGCGATGGCGAACAGGCTGGTCAGCCGCGCCTCGGAGGCGAGCAGATCGTAGCAGCTCTCGTCCAGCTGGTGCTCCTCGACCCGGTAGCCGATCGACAGCAGTTTGCGCTCCTGACGCATCAGGAAAGAGAAATCCATCTCGAAGGCATAGCGGCGGCAGCGTTCGCGCAGCGCCAGCAGCTTGGCGCGCAAGGCTTCGACGGCGTTTTCGTCGCTGTGCGAGTCATGCACATGCGCCTCGCAGGTCGCTTCCAGCCGTGCCGCCCAGTCGGCGATAATGTCGCTCCGCTGCGATCCGGCCTCGGTGTGGATGGCGGTGGCGAGCTTGCGGATCTCGCCGGCAAGCACGGCCAGGTTGATCGTGCGGATCGAGGCCATCTCCGGCTGCGCCTTGATGGTCATGACGGCGCGCCGCATGCCGTCGAGGCGGTCGGCCAGACGCTGGCGCAACGGCCGCAGTTGCCGGCGGTCGTCAGGCAATTCCTCGAGGCTCTCGTCGAGGATGCTCACCGTGTCGAGGACGCCTTCGAAATCCCCCTGCAGGTGAACGGACGGGGCTTCCGCCCATTCGGCGCAGGCAGCCGCCACCGCGACCAGATGTCCGGCGAGATTGCCGCTGTCGACGGCCGAGATGTAAAGCGGATAGAGCGGCTTGAGCGTCGTGGTGTCGTACCAGTTGAAGAGGTGGCCGCGGTTGCGCGGCATGCTCTCGATGGTCGTCATCGTGGCGTCGATGCGGGTGATGGCATCGGAGAGCGCAATCCAGCCGAAATCGCGTGCCGACACCACCGACAGCAGGTAGACGCCGATATTGGTCGGCGACGTCCGCGGCGCCACAACCGGCGCCGGGCTTTCCTGGAAATTGTCGGGCGGCAGATTGTGGTGCTCGGCCGTGACGAAGGTTTCGAAATAATGCCAGGTGCGGCGCGCCACGGTGCGTAGCGCGTGGATGTCGGCCTGCGATATGCGCAGGCGGTCCTCGGTCTCGGCCGAGCGGCTGATCCAGCAGGCAACCGCCGGCGAACCGATCCAGAACAGAGCGAAGAAGAAGGCGACGAAGGCACCGGTGGAATCGGCCAGCACGGGGATGGCGAGACCGACGACGCCGATGATCACGGCGCCATACATCATGCTGTAATAGGAGCCGAGATCGTTGTCGCCGCCCTTGTGCGCCTGCGATGCGGTGCGCCATTCCAGCAGGTTCTGGCGGCTGACGAACAGGCGGTAGAGCGTGCGCACGATGGCGTCGCCCATCATCCAGGCATTGTGCGCCATCAACAGCACTTTCAGCGCCACAAGGGCCGTGCCGAAGACGGTGTCGTGGGCCAGCGCGGAGAAATGGCCGCGCGGCGTCTGGTCGCCGCTCTTGGGCAGGATGGCGTTGACGACATCGAAGGTCGGCGCCATGAACAGCGACAGGATCAGCAGCGCCTGCCACTGCGCGGCCTGCGTGAAGGGCAGCAGCGTCCAGCCGGCAATCGCCGCCATCACCCAGAAGATCGGGGTCAGCGAGCGGCGCAGATTGTCGACCATCTTCCAGCGCGACAGCGCCGGCACGCCGGAACGCGGCGAGACGATGAAGCGCAGCAGCTGCCAGTCGCCGCGCGCCCAGCGGTGGTGGCGCGAGGCGTCGACCGAGTAGCGGGTAGGATAGTCCTCGACCAGTTCGACATCGGTGACAAGTGCTGCGCGCGCCAACGCACCTTCGAGCAGATCGTGGCTGAGGACGGTGTTTTCCTCGATGCGGCCCTGCAGCGCCGCCTCGAAAGCGTCGACGTGATAAAGGCCCTTGCCGGTGAAAGAGCCGTCGCTGAAGACGTCCTGGTAGAGATCCGAGACGGCAAAGACGTAAGGATCGAGACCGCTGTTGGACGAAAAGACGCGCTGGAAGAAAGAAGCGTCGTCGCCGCTGGTGAGCGAGGCTGTGATGCGCGGCTGCAGAATGGTGTAGCCGGCGGTAACGACGCGCTTTGTCGCGTCGAAATGCGGGCGGTTGAGCGGATGGGCGAGCTTGCCGACCAGTGACGACACGGCGTCGCGCGTGGTGCGCGTGTCGGCGTCGAGCGTCATGACATAGACGACCTTTTCCGGCAGCGGCACGTCGAGCGGCAGGAAGGTGGTGTCGCTGTCGCCGCGCAAGAGAAGGTTCAGCTCATGCAGCTTGCCGCGCTTGCGCTCCCAGCCCATCCAGGCGCCCTGCGCCTGGTTGTAGAGCCGGCGGCGATGCAGGATATAGAAACGCGGCGCGCCTTCCGAGGGATAACGGGCATTGAGCCTGGCGATCTCGTCGCGCGCATATTGCAGGATCTCGATGTCGGCGGCGTCGATCTCGGTCTTGGAATCCGGCCAGTCGGACAGCAGCGCGAAATGGATTTCTTCGGCCGTGTTGGCGAGGTGATGCACCTCGATGTTGCGGATGTTTTCCTCGACATCATCGCGCGAGCCGATCAGCGACGGCACCACGACCAAGGTGCGTGATGCCGCTGGAATGCCGTGCTTGTAATCATAGCCGACGAGCCGCGTCGGCTTCAGGAACAGTGAAACAACGGTGTTGAAGAAGGCGAGCGCGCCTTCGCTGGCAGGCACCGCAAACAGCGCCAGCATCAGCGTGATGGATTCCACCGACAGGCCGAGATGGGCAAGCGCATTGCCGGAGACAACCAGCAGCAGCACCGTCAGCAGGAAGACCGGCACAACGATGCCGAGCCAGCCCGTGGCGGTGAAGGCGCGCTTGAAGGTCACATGGAAGGGCGGCCGGTAGCCGATCGCCTTTTCCAGATCCGGCCGGCGCGGGCCGACCAGGAAGAAGCCGACATCGGTATGCATGGCCGGATCGGCTGATGCATCCGGCACGCCGGAGGCATCGGTGACCCCGGGAACATGGCTGGCCAGTTCGATGGCCTTTTCGGCGACACGGAATTCGGACAGGTCGGAGCGGCGCGCCAGTTGCTCGATCGACGTGCGGTACTGGTCGCGCGAAAAGAAATCGAGCGCGGCGAAATCGGTGCGCTCGCGCAACAGCGTGTCGATGCGGCTGACGCCCTCGAACCACACCGTCCAGTCGACGTCGTTGATGAGGCGCAGGCCGCGGATGATGTTGCCGGTGGTGACATTGCCGCTGGACAGCGTGCGATGCTCGGAAATGATGATTTCCTCGGCGTCGGAGCCGGTTTTCTCGAGCTCGACCTCCAGCCATTCCAGCGCCCTGCCGGCATTCTGCGAGCCGTCGCGCAGGCGGTAGAGCAACTGGGTGGCGAAGGTGGTGTCCTGCGCATGCGCGCCGTAGCCCGACAGGATCTTCCGGCGGTCTGCATTGTCGTCGGTCGCCAGCACGCGGTCGGCGACCTCGTTGGCGATATGGCGCATCTGCCTGGTGCGGTCGACGCGCACGGCGATGCGGCGCAGATTCTCGATCAAAACGAAGCGCAGCAGCGACGGCAGCGCCCAGAGCTCGCCGATCTTGAGCGGCTCGACCGACTGAAAACCCTCGACGATGGATTTGAACATGGTCGCCGAAACCGAACTGTCGGAATGGGCGACATAGCTCCAGGCCAGGGCCAGCGCGCGCGGCACCGCGGCGCGATCGGCCACTTCCAGGGTCGGCAACTGCCGGTAGAAACGGCGCGGCAGGTCGCGCTTGACCTGAAAAATGGTCTCCTCGACGAGATAATTGTTGTCGAGCAGCCATTGCGCGGCAGGCGTGATGGTTTCGCCCTTGGCCTGGGCGGCATTGGTCGAGCGGTAGACTTCGAGGATTTTCTTGGCGCTGTCGCGGATGCGGGCCTGGAAATCGAACGGCGTCAGGCCGAACAGGTCCTTGATGTCGCCCTTGGCAAGGCTTTCGCCCAGCGCGCGCAGCCGCTCTTCGGGCAGGAAATTGGAGCGTATCGGCTCTTCGGTGATGACCGGGAAGCCGGCGCTGGACTTTTCGATATGGGCAGGATTTGTCTGGATATTCATTGAAAATTCCGCATGGGGGACGCGATGCGGCGCCACCGCCACGGCAATGTCCCTAAAACCGATTCAAATGCAATTGGTTGCATGATTACACTGGCCGAAAGTTTTGCTTCGCACCACGCCAGAGGCGTTATCCCTTCGACATTTCAAGTGGGGCTTTCGACAACTCAAGGACGAGCACCCCTGCCCTCCCGTCCGCCTTGGAACGACGGAAGGATTCGGGCTTTTTCGTGATCCAGACAACAGCTTACGCCAGATTTCTCCGGCGTGCGATCATGTTTGGCAACAGGCGTTAATCGTTGTGCTGGCGGTGCGGCTGGCCCAGCCTGGCTATCCGGATGACGAACACGGTCGTCGGCCGCACCGGTTCAAGCCGCAGTATCGCGGCCTGCGGTCCGAGCAACAGCGTGTCGCGAGGTCCAAGGCGCGACGATGTCGCGCCGGTCACGCCGACCTCACCGTCGAACGGCAGGATCAGGGTCATAGCGCTGGTCGGCCGGATATCGGTCGGAACCGAAACTATCAGACGCTGGACCGAGTGCGTTGCCCGCCCGCGGCGGGTCATGACGTTGAGGTCGGTGATCGGACCGGAGATCAGCGCGGCCGTGGTCGGCACATCGGCCGGGAAGGACAGCGGGGCGGAAGCCGCCGTCACTTCGGCCGGCCGCCGGCCAGCAATGTCGAGGACGATGCCCTCGCCTTCCAGCACGGCCAGCGTGCGGTCGACGCCGGCAAAGCCCGAGAACGGCCCGCTATCCTCGACTCGCGCCATCGAAACGCGCCAGTCGAAATCGTCCAGCCCGGCGCCGTCCGGCGAGACGGCGATCTCGGTGGTCGTGCCGCCGCCATTCTTCCACGGCATGACCCGGTAGTCGGCGGCCCGTAGGATGCGCATCATTTAAGCCAATCAGCCTAAAATACCGGGCAGATTGAGCTGGTGCTCCTTCGCGCACTCGATGGCGATGTCGTAGCCGGCATCGGCGTGGCGCATGACGCCTGTCGCCGGATCGTTCCACAACACGCGCTGCAGGCGCCTTGCGGCGTCCGGCGTGCCGTCGGCGACGATGACCATGCCGGCATGCTGCGAGAAGCCCATGCCGACGCCACCGCCATGATGCAGCGACACCCAGGTTGCGCCCGACGCGGTGTTGAGCAACGCATTGAGCAGCGGCCAGTCGGAGACGGCGTCGGAGCCGTCCTTCATCGCTTCCGTCTCGCGGTTGGGCGAAGCCACCGAGCCGGAATCGAGGTGGTCGCGGCCGATGACGACGGGCGCCTTGAGTTCGCCCCTGGCCACCATCTCGTTGAAGGCGAGCCCCAGCCTGTGGCGGTCGCCGAGGCCGACCCAGCAGATGCGCGCCGGCAGGCCCTGAAAGGCGATGCGCTCACGTGCCATGTCCAGCCAGTTGTGCAGATGGGTGTTGCCGGGGGTGAGTTCGCGCACCTTGGCGTCCGTCTTGTAGATATCCTCGGGATCGCCCGAAAGAGCAGCCCAGCGGAACGGGCCGATGCCACGGCAGAACAGCGGCCTTATATAGGCCGGCACGAAACCCGGGAAAGCAAAGGCGTTCTCGAAGCCTTCGTCCTTGGCGACCTGGCGGATGTTGTTGCCATAGTCGAGCGTCGGCACGCCGGCATTCCAGAACGCGACCATCGCCTCGACATGCTCGCGCATTGAGGCGCGGGCGGCCTTCTCGACAGCCTTGGGATCGGAGACGCGCTTCTCGCGCCACTCAGCCATCGTCCAGCCCTTGGGCAGATAGCCGTTAATCGGGTCATGCGCCGAGGTCTGGTCGGTGACCATGTCGGGGCGGATGCCCCGCTTGAACATTTCCGGCACGATGTCGGCCGCATTGCCGAGCAGGCCGACCGACTTCGCCTCGCCGGCCTTGGTCCAGCGCTCGATCATTTCCATCGCTTCGTCGAGCGTCTCGGCCTTCTCGTCGACATAGCGGGTGCGCAGCCGGAAATCGATCGAGTCCGGATTGCATTCGATGGCGAGGCAGCAGGCGCCGGCCATGACGGCGGCAAGCGGCTGGGCGCCGCCCATGCCGCCGAGGCCGCCGGTCAGGATCCATTTGCCCGTAAGGTTGCCATTGTAGTGCTGGCGGCCGGCCTCGACGAAGGTCTCGTAGGTGCCCTGCACGATGCCTTGCGTGCCGATATAGATCCAGGAGCCGGCCGTCATCTGGCCGTACATCATCAGGCCTTTTTTATCGAGTTCGTTGAATTTGTCCCAGGTCGCCCAATGCGGCACGATGTTGGAGTTGGCGATCAGCACGCGCGGCGCATCGGTGTGCGTCCGGAAGACGCCGACCGGCTTGCCGGACTGGACCAGCAGCGTCTCGTCTTCATTGAGGGTCTTCAACGAGGCGACGATGCTGTCGAAATCGTTCCAGGTGCGCGCGGCCCGGCCGATGCCGCCATAGACGACGAGCTCATTGGGGTTTTCGGCGACATCGGGATCGAGGTTGTTCATCAGCATGCGCAGCGGCGCTTCGGTCGTCCAGTATTTGGCGTTGAGCTTGTCGCCGCGGGGCGCGCGCACTTCGCGGATGTTGTGGCGAGGATTGTTCATCATTGTCCCTTTGGAGTAAGGCGGCGTCTCAGCGCCCGGCCCAGTCAATGGCGGATTGGAGGATTTTCGTCAGTGTGGCGCGCATCGGCGCGGCGAACTCGGCATCATAAGGCACCGGCCAATTGTCCGGTTCGCCCTTGCCCTCGGGCTCGCGCAAATAGCCGCGATCGGCAAGTTCCATCTGCAGCGCATGGTAGCCGGCTTGCGGATTGCCGAAATAGCGGGTGATCCAGCCGCCCTTGAAACGACCGTTGATGACATTGCTTTCACCGCTTTCGGCCATGATCTGGCCGACCAGCGCCTGAAGCATTGGGTCCGCGGTCTGGCCGTCATTGGTGCCGAGATTGAACACCGGCAGCGTGCCATAGAACAGCCGCGGCAGCACCGAACGGATCGAGTGGCAATCGTAAATGACGACCTTCTCATGCAGGCCGCGCAGCCTGACGGCCTGGGCCGCCAGCATTTCATGGTAGGGCACGAAATACGCTATGCGGCGCTGGTCTATCTCCGACGGCGTCGGTTCCGCGCCGGGCAGATACAGCGGATCGCCGTCGAAGGTCTCGGTCGGGCATAGCGTCGTTGTCGTCTGCCCGGGATAGAGCGAGGCGCCGGAGGGATCGCGGTTGACGTCGATGACGGTGCGCGAGATCGACGTGTGCACGACAGTCGCGCCAAGGCCGGCGGCAAAATCGTAGAGATTGTCGATCCACCAGTCGCAATCGCGGCGGCCGAGCCAGGGCGAGACCAGCCGATTGTCGATGCCGGCGAGATCGATACCCGTGTGCGGGATGGACACCAACAGGGGTGCCGTGCCTTCCGTCACTGTCAGCCAGTCGGCCATGTCAGACTCCCGAAATCGAAGGCAGTGTCACCGCGCCGGCAGCCTTGATGGCAGCGCCGCTGCGCACCATGGCGATGGCCTTTTCCATATCGGGATGGAAATGTCGGTCGTTGTCGAGATGCGGCACTTCTGCGCGGACCAGTTTGCGCACGGCTTCAAGGGCCGCGCTCGACGCCAGCGGTGCATGGAAATCGCAGCCCTGCGCGGCGGCCAAGATTTCGATGCCGATGACGGCTGTCGCATTCTCGACCATGCCGATCAGCCGGCGCGCGCCATGTGCGGCCATCGAGACGTGGTCTTCCTGGTTGGCCGAGGTCGGGATGGAATCGACGCTCGCGGGATAGGCCTTCTGCTTGTTTTCGGAAACGAGTGCCGCCGCCGTCACCTGCGGGATCATGAAGCCGGAGTTCAGGCCGGGCTTCGGCGTCAGGAATGCCGGCATGCCGGACAGCGCCGGGTCCACCAGCATGGCGATGCGGCGTTCCGACAGCGAGCCGATCTCGCAGACGGCGAGCGCGATCATGTCGGCGGCGAAAGCCACCGGCTCGGCGTGGAAATTGCCGCCTGAAAGCGCAGTATCGTCCTCGGCGAAGATCAGCGGATTGTCGGTGACGCCATTGGCCTCGGTGCCGAGCGTATCGGCAGCCTGGCGCAGCACGCTGAGTGCAGCACCCATCACCTGCGGCTGGCAGCGCAGGCAGTACGGATCCTGCACGCGCTCATCGCCGACGCGGTGCGATTCACGGATGGCGCTGCCGGACATCAGATTGCGCAGCGCTGCCGCCGTCTCGATCTGGCCCGGGTGTTTTCTGAGGAGATGGATGCGCGGATCGAAGGGTGCATCCGAGCCCTTGGCGGCGTCGGTCGACAGCGCCCCGGCGACCAGCGCCGACTGGTAAAGCACTTCGGCCTCGAAGAGAGCGGCCAACGCGTAGGCGGTGGAGAACTGCGTGCCGTTGAGCAGCGCCAGGCCTTCCTTGGCGCCAAGCGTCACCGGCTCCAGGCCGTGCGAGACGAAAGCGACCTTGGCCGGGAAGCGGCCATGCGGTGTAAAGCATTCGCCGACGCCGATCATCACCGCCGTCATGTGCGACAGCGGCGCGAGATCGCCGGAGGCGCCGACCGAGCCCTGCGCCGGCACGACGGGGATGACGTCGTTGGCCAGCATCGCTTCCAGCAACTCGATGGTTTGCGGCCGCACGCCCGACGCGCCCTGCGCAAGGCTGGCGAGTTTTAGCGCCATCATCAGCCGGACAATCGAAACCGACATCGGCTCGCCGACACCGGCGGCATGCGATAGCACGATGTTGCGCTGCAAGGTCTCAAGATCCTCGGCCGGAATGCGGACGCTGGCCAGTTTGCCGAAGCCGGTGTTGATGCCGTAAACCGGCTCACCCTTGGCGACGATCCGCGCCACTGCCTCGGCGCTGGCCTTGATTTTTGGCCGGCAGGAGGCGTCGAGCTTCGGCACGGCGCCGCGATAGAGAGCGCGCCAGTCGGCCAGCGACGCATTGCCGGGCTTCAGGTTAAGTTCGGTCATTGTCCTCTCCAGATGCGGGCATGGAGCGGGTTGAAGCCCATGCGGTAGACGAGTTCGGCCGGACGCTCGATGTCCCAGATCGCCAGGTCGGCGGATTTCCCTGCTTCAAGCGTGCCGGTCTGGCCGAGCAATCCCAGCGCACGGGCAGCCTCGCGAGTGGTGCCGGCCAGGCACTCCTCGACGGTCAGGCCGAAAAGCGTCGCGGCCATGTTCATGGTCAGAAGCAGCGAGGTCAGCGGCGACGTCCCGGGATTGTTGTCGGTGGCGACCGCCATCTTGACGCCGTGCTGGCGAAACAGGCCGATCGGCGGCTTCCTGGTTTCGCGGATGAAATAGTAGGCGCCGGGTAGGATCGTCGCCACGGTGCCGGCCTTGGCCATCGCTGCGGCACCTGCTTCATCGGTGTATTCGAGATGGTCGGCCGACAGCGCGCCATAGCGGGCGGCGAGTTCGGCGCCATGCAGGTTCGACAGCTGGTCGGCATGGAGCTTTACCGGCAGGCCAAGCGCCTTGGCCTTGTCGAACACGCGGGCAATCTGTTCCGGCGAAAAGGCAATGCCCTCGCAAAAGCCGTCTACGGCGTCAGCCAGGCCCTCGGCGGCGATTGCGGGGAGGATGGTGTTGGCGACGAGATCGACAAAAGCGTCCTTGTCGCCTTTTGCTTCCGGCGGCAGCGCATGCGCGCCGAGGAAGGTGGTGCGGACCGTGACCGGGCGTTGCTTGTCCAGTTGCCGCGCGGCGCGAAGCGACTTCCGTTCATTTCCGAGATCGAGCCCGTAACCCGACTTTACCTCTACCGTGGTGACGCCCTCGGCCATCAGCGCGTCAAGGCGCGGGAGAGTCTGCGCAACCAGTTCGTCTTCGCTCGCGGCACGCAGGGATTTGACCGAGGAGACGATGCCGCCGCCGGCGCGGGCGACTTCTTCATAGCTGGCGCCGGCCAGCCGCATCTCGAACTCGTTGGCGCGGTTGCCGGCATGGACGAGATGGGTGTGGCAGTCGATCAGGCCGGGCGTAATCCAGCGGCCTTCGCAATCGGTAGTCTCGCCGCCCTGAGCCAACGCTGACGGCATCTCGGCTTCCGGACCGGCATAGACGATGACGCCGTCACGGGCGATGATCGCGCCCTTGTCGACAATGCCCAGTCCGGCAACGCCTTCGGCCATGGTCGCCAGGCGCGCATTACGCCAAAGCTGAAGGCCCCCTGCCCGGCTTTTGTCTTGTGCCGCCATCATCTTTTTCCGTTGCTTGGATGGCGATTATGTATATACATATTGAAAAGCGCTGCAAGTGCAATTGTTCAGGGAATGCGGAGAAAAACGTGACGGCGATCTTTGCGGAACAGGCGCTGCTGCCCAATGGCTGGCACGACAAGGTGCGGATCTCGCTGAGCGGCGGTCAGATCACGAAGGTGGAGCCAGGTTCTTCGCCGCGGAGCGGTGACGAACGCCACGCCATCCTGGTGCCCGGCATGCCGAACCTGCACAGCCACGCCTTCCAGCGCGGCATGGCCGGGCTTGCCGAACTGCGCGGTCCCTCCGCCGACAGCTTCTGGAGCTGGCGCGAGGTGATGTACCGCTTCGCGCTGTCGATGACGCCGGACCAGGTCGAGGCGGTCGCCGCCCAGCTTTATGTCGAAATGCTGGAGGCCGGATTCTCGCGCGTCGGCGAATTTCATTATCTCCACCACGATCGCGACGGAAAACCCTATGCCAACCTTGCCGAGATGGCCGAACGTATTGCCGCGGCCGCCGGCGAAACCGGGATCGGCCTGACGCTGCTGCCGGTGTTTTATGCCCATTCGTCGTTGAGCGGCGCTGCGCCCAACGAAGGCCAGCGGCGATTCATCAACGATGTGAATCGATTCGAACGCTTGCTTGAGAAAAGCCGCGAATCGGTTCGTGCGTTGAATCAGGCTGTCGTTGGCGTCGCCCCGCACAGCCTGCGCGCCGCGACGCCGGAGGAACTCAGCGCTGTTGCCGCCATTGCGCCGGACGGACCGATCCACATCCACGTCGCCGAGCAGGTGAAGGAGGTCGAGGATTGCCTGGCGTGGTCGGGTGCGCGACCGGTCGAATGGCTGCTCGCCAATGCCGGGATCGACAAGCGTTGGTGCCTGATCCACGCCACCCACATGACCGAGGATGAGACAACCGGCATGGCCAGAAGCGGCGCCATTGCCGGGCTTTGCCCGATCACCGAGGCCAATCTCGGCGACGGCACCTTTTCAGCACCTCTGTTCATCGAACATGGCGGCCGCTTCGGCGTCGGCTCGGATTCCAACGTGCTGATCGGCCTGCCGGATGAATTGCGCCAGCTCGAATATTCGCAGCGCCTCGCACACCGCGCCCGCAATGTGCTGGCGGTGGCCGGCGGCTCGACCGGGCGGGCTCTGTTCGACGCGGCCCGCGATGGCGGCAGCACTGCACTCGGCGCCGGCCCGTCGCGGATCGCCGCCGGTGCCGCAGCCGATTTCGTCTCACTCGACGAAAACCATCCTTCGCTGGCCGGAAAAAGTGGCGATGCGATCCTCGACGCCTGGATCTTTGCCAATGGCGGCAAGGTCGATTGCGTCTGGGTGCACGGAAAAAAACAAGTCAGCGGCGGCCGGCATGCAGCGCGTGAGACGATCGCCGAGCGCTTTCGCCATGTGATGACGGCGCTTTCGGCATGAGCATATCAGAGACAGCGGCGGTGGAAGGCGGCGGTTCGCTGCACCAGCGCATCCTGTCCGACATCAGCGAGAAAATAATGTCCGGCGCCTGGGCGCCGGGTCACCGCATCCCGTTCGAGCACGAGTTGACGGCCGAATACAATTGCTCGCGCATGACAGTGAACAAGGCGCTGTCGCAACTGGCCAAGGCCGGGCTGATAGAGCGCCGCCGCCGTTCGGGCAGCTTTGTCCGCCAGCCGCAGTCGCAGGCCGCGGTGCTGGAAATCCACGACATCAGGATCGAGGTTGAGTCGCTTGGCCTGGCTTATCGTTACGAGCGCTTGGCGCGGCAGAAAAGGCGCAGCAGCGCCGAGGATCGCGCCTTGCTGGAACTGGACGCAGCCGGACAGGTGCTGGCGCTTGAATGCCGGCATTTCGCCGGCAAGCGGCCATTCGCGCACGAACAGCGGCTGATCAATCTCGCCGCCGTCGCGGAAGCCGCCGAGGAGGAGTTTCTCGACATCGCCCCCGGCCCTTGGCTGATCGGCCGCGTGCCATGGAGCGAGGCAGAGCACCGTATCCGCGCGGTCGCGGCCGACAGACATATTGCCGAAGCGCTCGACATCGCAACCGGCGCGCCCTGCCTGGTGGTCGAGCGCCGAACCTGGAGCGCCGAGCACCCGGTGACGCAGGTGAGGTTCACTTATGCCGCGGAGAGCCACACGCTGGTGGCGCGGTTCAGGCCTTCGCAGGGGTAGCTCCTTTACCCTCCCCCTTGTGGGGAGGGTCGCTGCGAAGCAGCGGGGTGGGGGTCGGCGCCAGCCCCCCGCCCGGACCTTCGGTCCGACCTCCCCACAAGGGGGAGGTAGAAGGCTGCACTTTAAATCGCCGCCGTAACGATAATCTCGACAGTGTATTCCGGCCCTGCAAGCTTGGCCTCACCCGTGGCGCGGGCGGGCGTGTTGCCTTGCGGGACCCACTTGTCCCATTCCTTGTTCATCTCGGCGAAGGTGCCCATATCGGCCAGCCAGATGATCGCCTGCAGGATCTTGGTCTTGTCGGTGCCGGCCTTGGCCAGCAGTTCGTCGATAGATGCGAGGATCGACCTGGTCTGTTCGCCAACGCTGGCGCCGGGCGTTCCGACCTGGCCGGCGAGATAGACGGTGTTGCCGTGGATGACGATCTGGCTCATGCGCGGGCCAACATCGATGCGACGAATGCTCATGGGATGGTTCCTTCGTTTGTCGGTGCGCCTGTTTAGAGTCGCTGCCGCCTCCGGGCAAGGCCAACAGCGCGAAACCTCTTGAGCCTGGGTTGGATCTGGGGCCGCAAATGTCTATCTGCGCCGAGGGATTTCTTTCCGGCGCGGATTGCCGACCTCGTGTGAGAGTGGCAAGACTTCGCGCCAAACCAGATTGCGAGGATGAGAGCCATGGAATATCGCGAAATCAGCGAGGACTATTCGGTCTCGGGCCAGATCCAGCCCGGAGATGCCGCCGCCATCAAGGAAGCCGGTTTCAAGAGCGTGATCTGCAACCGGCCGGATGACGAGCAGCCCGACCAGCCTTCGGCCGACAGCGTCAAGGCGGCGGTCGAAGCCGCGGGGCTGGCCTTCCGCTACATCCCGGTGATCAGCGGCCAGATCACGGCCGAGAATGTCGAGGACCAGGCCGAAGCGCTCGACGCGCTTGAGGGACCGGTGTTTGCTTATTGCCGGTCTGGAGCGCGCTGCACCAATCTCTACGGGCTGATTCAGCAGTCCAAGGGGTGATCATCCTGAGGCGCTGGCGATCCCTCACACCCCCCTCTGTCCTGCCGGACATCTCCCCCGCAAGGGGGGAGATCGGATGTCGCCTTCGCTCTTCGCCAATCGCCGACGTTGCAGGATGAGCGCTGGACAAAGCTGCTGATCTCCTCCTTGCGGGGGAGATGGCCGGCAGGCCAGAGAGGGGTGCTGTCCCGCCGACGTATCAACTGAAACTCTCTCAAACTAGATCGGCAGCGCGCCGGTCTCCTTCAGCGTCTCCAACACGATCGCCGTCTTCACATGCTGCACGGAGTCGTGCGGCAGGAGCACACCGTTGACGAATTCCGACAATGATTTCAGATCGGGCGTCACCACCTTCAAGATATAATCCATCTCGCCGGTCAGCGCGTGCGCCTCCTGCACCTCCGGCAGCCGCGCCAGCAGCTCGCCGAAGCGCCTGGCATTGTCGCGGTTATGGGTGGCGAGCGTCACCGAGATGACGTTGACCAGCGAGAAGCCGAGCTTGTCGCGGTCGAGCACGGCGCGATAGCCCTTGATGTAGCCGTCTTCCTCCAGCCGCTGGCGGCGGCGTGAGCATTGCGATGCCGACAGGTTCACGCGCTCCGAGAGATCGTTGTTGGTGAGCCGCGCGTCGCCCTGCAAGAGAGCCATTATCTTGCGGTCAAATTGATCGATGCGCGCTTCATTCATCGATTCATCTCCAATCATGCATGAATTACGCACGAGATGATCATTTCAAGCGTTTGAATGCAAGCACCGTGCGGTCGCTTCGCACTATCATGCGTCATCTCGTGGTCCGATGCGGCCACCATCCGTTTGGAGGAATGCCATGGGTCCCTTCCCGCACGACGCCCCGCCCGCAAAGATCAGCAAGGAAAACCCCGCCGGCACCGACGGTTTCGAGTTCGTCGAGTTCGCGCATGCGGAGCCGCAGAAGCTAGCCGAACTGTTCACCCGCATGGGCTATGTCGCGGTGGCCAAGCACCGCACGAAGGACATCACCGTCTGGCGCCAGGGCGACATCAACTATGTCGTCAATGCCGAGCCGGGTTCGCATGCGATGAAATTCGTCGACAAGCACGGCCCCTGCGCCGCCTCGATGGCCTGGCGCGTGGTCGATGCAAAGCATGCGTTCGAGCATGCGGTATCGAAAGGCGCCACGCCCTACGACGGCAACGACAAGGCGCTCGACGTGCCGGCCATTGTCGGCATTGGCGGCTCACTGCTCTATTTCATCGAAGCCTATGGCAAGAAGGGCTCGGCCTATGATGCCGAGTTCGAGTGGCTGGGCGAACGCGACCCGCGGCCCCAAGGCGTCGGCTTCTATTTCCTCGACCACCTCACCCACAATGTCTATCGCGGCCAGATGGACAAATGGTGGGACTTTTATCGCGAATTGTTCGGCTTCAAGCAAATCCATTTCTTCGACATCGACGGCAAGATCACCGGCCTCGTCAGCCGCGCCATCACCTCGCCCTGCGGCAAGATCCGTATCCCGCTGAACGAGTCCAAGGACGACACCAGCCAGATCGCCGAGTATCTGAAGAAGTACAATGGCGAAGGCATCCAGCATATCGCTGTCGGCACCGACGACATCTACACCGCCACCGACAAGCTTGCCGACAACGGGCTGAAGTTCATGCCCGGTCCGCCGGAGACCTACTACGACATGTCGTACAACAGGGTGAACGGGCATGAAGAGCCGATCGAGCGGATGAAGAAGCACGGCATCCTGATCGACGGCGAAGGCGTGGTCGACGGCGGCATGACCAAGATCCTGCTGCAGATATTCTCCAAAACCGTGATCGGCCCGATCTTCTTCGAATTCATCCAGAGGAAGGGCGACGAAGGTTTTGGCGAAGGCAATTTCCGCGCGCTGTTCGAGTCGATCGAGCAGGACCAGATCAAGCGCGGCGTGATCAAGGTCGATGGCAAGGCGGCGTGAAAACCGTAAGCTCGTTTGCGGCTCGATCGGCTTTGATCTAAGTTCCGATCACAAGAGGTCGAGCCGTGAACGTCTCCATAACCGAAGCAAAGGCCAAACTATCGGAACTCGTCGGCCGCGCGGAAGCCGGCGAGGAGATAGTCATCACTCGTCACGGCAAGATCGCGGCGCGGCTCGTGGCACCAGTTCGAGAAGACTTGTTGTCGCGCATAGGTGCCCTGAAGGGCAAGATTTGGATTTCTGACGATTTCGACAAACTCGGCCCTGAATGGAACGAGTACACCAGATAAAGGTCAGAGGCCCAGCCGCTCGACCTCTTCCTTCCTCACCTTCAAATCATAATCGAGCAAAAACTCGTCCAGCTGCGGCGGCGCGACCGAGCTGCCCGAGAGCATCGCGTGAACCTGGCCGCGATGGTGGATGTCGTGGAGGAAGACATGGGCGAGAATGTCGCCGATCTTTTCGGGGATCATGCCGTCCTCGCGCCGGTCCGTGATGACCTGACGGTCGAGATCCGCCTCCGACAGCTTCTCGCAAAAGGCGATTAGGCGTCGATCTGCTGCGACCTGGGCGGCAAACAGCGCCTGCGGCACATCGAACGGCACGTAGTCGTCATAAGCGGCCGCACCGACGCCGCCTTCTTCGAGAAAATCGAGATAGAGTTGATCGACCGCGAGGATGTGGTTGAGCGTCGCCTTGATCGACGGGAAGAAGCTTGTGCGCTCGGCTTCGAATTCGCCGGGCTTTAGCTGCAGCACGGCGCGATAGAGCCGGTCGTTCGACCAGAGATTGTTGCCGGCCATGCGGCTGAAATGCTCGAGCAGGGTCACGCGTTCATTCGTCTGATCAGGCCAATGCCAGCCGCCATCACCGCGAAGCCGGCGACAACGATCAGCAGCAGCCGGTTCATGCGCCGCCGCATCGCCTGCGTCTCCTCGTCCCGCGCCACATTGGTGTTGGTGATGGTGCGGAACATCATCGCCTTGCGCGGGTAGCCACTGCGGTTGGTCAGATCGGGCGAGCGCGCCTCGATGCGGTAGCTCAGCCGGATCGCCTGGATGAAGACCACCAGAATGGCCAGCGCCCAGACGCCGGCCAGCAGGTAGAACGCCTCTCCCGTCACTATTGCCCCCTCTTATGCCTGGGACTTCTCGACCTTCTGCTCGATGGCGCCGAAGATCGAGTTTCCGCTTTTATTCTTCATCTCGATACGCACCGTATCGCCAAAGCGCAGGAACGGCGTCTTGGGCTCGCCAGACTCAATGGTCTCGATCATGCGCAGTTCAGCGATGCAGGAATAGCCGGCGCCGCCTGAAGACACCGGTTTGCCCGGCCCGCCATCCAGCTTGTTGGAGACGGTGCCGGAACCGATGATGGTGCCGGCAACCAGCGGCCGTGTCTTTGCGGCATGGGCAATCAGCGCCGGGAAGTCGAAGGTCATGTCGACGCCGGCATTGGCACGGCCGAACGGCTTGCCGTTGACGTCGGCGAGCAGAGGCAGGTTGACCTTGCCGCCATCCCAGGCGTCGCCGAGTTCGTCCGGCGTCACCGCCACCGGCGAAAAAGCCGAGGACGGCTTCGACTGGAAGAAGCCAAACCCCTTGGCGAGCTCGGGGCCGGTGAGCGCGCGCAGCGTCACATCATTGACCAGCATGACCAGCCGGATGGCGGCGCGCGCCTGGTCGAGGCTGGCGCCCATCGGCACATCGTCGACGATGACGGCGACCTCCGCCTCCATGTCGATGCCGAAGGCTTCGTCCGCCGCGCGGATCGGCTCGCGCGGCGCGATAAAGGAATCCGAGCCACCCTGATAGATCAGCGGATCGGTCCAGAAGCTTGCCGGCATCTCGGCGCCGCGGGCTTTGCGCACCAGCTCGACATGGTTCACGTAGGCCGAACCATCGGCCCATTGATAGGCGCGTGGCAGCGGCGAATGGGCATCATGCTCATGGAAGCGTGCCGACGGCACCGCATTGTTCTCCAGCGATTCGGCGATGGTCGCCAGATGCGGCGAAATCCGTTGCCAGTCGTCGAGCGCGGCCTGCAGCGTGCGCGCCAGGAACGAGGCGTCGGTGAAGCGCGTCAGGTCGCGCGAGACGACGACGAGTTTTCCGTCGCGCGTCCCGTCCTTCAATGTGGCAAGCTTCATGCATCCTCCCAATGGTTATTCGTAATATTTGCCGGCGTAGATAATTCTCGCAGCGGCCTTCCAAGGATTTTCATCAGCCAGGAATGCCGGATCGCCACCCTGATTGTCTTCAGTCCAAGCGACAGCCCGCTCGAGAAAGGCGCTGATCGAGCCGTTTTCCCATCCATTCCAACCTGAAGAATAGGGTCCCGCCGGTTTCAATGCTTCTTTGCGGTCCGCATCCTCGCTATCTCGCCTCAGACCGTCGATGAACCCGATGAAAGACTGCAAATCCTGAACATCGTCGAGAAGCAATCGAAGGCTTTCCGAGGACCGCGCCTCGGATGCCCGCAGATCCTCCCAGTGTTGTTCATCCGTCACGTCTTTGCCTCCAGCCCCACAACAAAGCCGTCGCGGGCAATCGTCAAGTCACCTACCCACGATTTCCTGACAGCAACCTCCCAGTCGGCCCCACCGATCTCGGGATCATCGGCCGGAATAAGGTGGTTGAGCACCAGCCTCTTCACCCCGGCATCGGTGGCGATGCGGCCGGCTTCCTCGGCAAATGAGTGGCTGGCGAGCAGATGCTCCTTCAGCCGCGCCCCGTTGCCGGTCCTGGCGACCAGCCTCTCGATGCCCTCGTCCAGCATGGCTTCATGGACGAGGATGTCGGCATTTTTGGCGAAGCCGGCGAGCGGCGGGAAGAAGGCGGTGTCGGATGAGAAGACGACGCTTTTACCGCCTTGCTCGAACCGCAGCGCGAAACAGTCGGTTACCGGTGGATGGTCGACGCGCAGTGCCGAGACCTTCAGGCCGCGTTGTGCGAAAACCTGGCCTTCGCCGAATTCAACGATCGAAACCAGTTCGCGGATGTCCGGCCTGCCTTCGTCGACGATTCGGATCTCGATGTCGAACTCCATCGCCTGGCAGAAGCGCCGCCAGTAATGCCCGGTGCCGGGCGGTCCGAACAACGTCACCGGATTGGCCAGACCGGCGGTCCAGGCGGTGTGGAGCAGCGCCCCCAGTTCCAGCACATGATCGGAATGCAGATGGGTGACGAAGATCAGGTCGAGCGCCTTCAGGCTGACGCCGGCATCGACCAGGCCACGCGTGACACCCAGCCCGCAATCGACGACGATGGTCCGCCCGCCAAGCTCCAGCAGCGACGAACTCGGCCACGGCCCGCCCGACCGCAATGCCGGGCCGCCTTTCGAGCCGAGAAGCACCAGCCGGTCGCTCATCGAGCTGATCTCAAGACCAGTCGCCCTCCGGCGTGCCGTTGAAGCGCTTCTTCAGGTCGGTCCAGCAGTCAATGTAATTGTCCTGCCTTGTTTCAAGCTCGGCGCCGTAGCGGGTCAGCATTTGCGGGAATCGGGTCTCGAACATGAAGGCCATCGTGTTGTCGAGCTTGACCGGTTTCAGCTCGGAGCGCGAGGCCTTTTCGAAGCCAGGTGCGTCGGGGCCGTGGGCCAGCATCAGATTGTGCAGGCTGATGCCGCCGGGCACGAAGCCTTCTTCCTTGGCGTCGTACTGGCCATGGATCAGGCCCATGAACTCGCTCATGATGTTGCGGTGGTACCAGGGCGGCCGGAACGTGTCTTCCGCCACCAGCCAGCGCGGCGGGAAGATGACGAAGTCGATATTGGCGGTGCCCTCCTCGCCGCTCGGCGCCGTCAGCACGGTGAAGATCGACGGATCGGGATGGTCGAACAGGATGGCGCCGACCGGCGAAAACGTCACCAGATCATATTTGTAGGGCGCATAGTTGCCGTGCCAGGCGACGACGTCGAGCGGCGAATGGCCGATCTCGGTGACGTTGAAATTGCCGCACCATTTCACCGTCAGCCGGCACGGCGTCTCCTTCTCCTCGAACCAGGCGCTGGGCGTCTTGAAGTCGCGTGGGTTGGCCAGGCAGTTGGCGCCAATCGGGCCGCGGTCGGGCAGCGTCAGCTTGGCGCCGTAATTCTCGCAGACATAGCCGCGCACTTCCTTGTCGGCGAGCTCGACCTTGAACACCAGACCGCGCGGCAGCACGGCGATCTCGCCGGGCCGAAGCTCGATGACGCCCATCTCGGTGACAAAGCGCAAGGCACCGACCTGGGGGACAATCAGCAACTCGCCGTCGGCGTTGAAGAAATGGTCGTCGACCATCGAGCGGTTGGCGACATAGATATGCGCCGCCATGCCGCTTTGGCCCAGCACGTCGCCGGCGGTGGTGATGGTGCGCATCCCTTGAATGAAATCGGTCGGCTCCTTCGGCATCGGCACCGGGTTCCAGCGGTACTGGCCGAGCGCCAGCTCGTGGTCGCCGACATTGGGAGCGGTCTTCCACAGGGGATAGCTCGCCGCCTTGAAGCGGCCGGTGTGTTTTACGCTCGGCCGGATGCGGTAGAGCCAGGAGCGCTCATTGGTGCCGCGCGGGGCGGTGAAGGGCGAGCCCGAGAGCTGCTCGGCATAAAGTCCGTAAGCCGGCCGCTGCGGGGAATTGCGCCCTTGCGGCAGCGAGCCGGGCAGCGTTTCGGTCTCAAAATCATTGCCGAAGCCCGGCATGTAGGAAAATTCCATCCGATCCTCCCTGATCCCGACCGCCGCGAAGCGCGGCCTGCCGGCGATGTTGACCAAACTGGTTTCATTTGTAACCATCGAAAATGTAACTATCAACGGCTGATGCCGCATCCATGGTGCAGATGGAAATCCTCGAACTCGAAAGCTTCCTGCCCTACCGGCTTTACCGGCTGGCCGACGCTGTCAGCCGAGAATTTTCAAAAATCTACCGCGACCGTCACGGTCTGACGCGGCCGGAATGGCGCACACTCTCTGGGCTCGGACAGCGCGGCACGATGACCGCGACGGCGCTCGGCGAGCAGTCGGCCATGCACAAGACCAAGGTTTCGCGGGCGGTGGCGGAGCTTGAGCGGCGGCGCTGGCTGACGCGCACGCCGGACGAGAATGATCGGCGTGTGGAGCATTTGGCACTGACCAAGGCGGGGCTGGCGGCCTATGGCGAAATGGTGCCGCTGGCGAAGGCGTTTGAACGGGAGTTGCTGGAGAGGCTGAGCACAGAGGAGCGGACAGCGATTGTGAGCGGCGTGGCGGCGCTGGAGGGAGCGTTGGGTGAATAAAGAATCTGCTCCGCCGTGATCCTTCACACCCCCTCTGTCCTGCCGGACATCTCCCCCCGCAAGGGGGAGATCAGATGTCGCGAAGGCTTTCGCCAATCTCCAATGTTGCAGAGGTTGGCGAGCCGTCAAAGCTGCCAATCTCCCTCCTTGCGGGGGAGATGGCCGGCAGGCCAGAGGGGGGTGCTGTCCCGCCGGCTTCTCCAGCTAGAACGTGCCTCTGCGCCTACCAATCCATCACCACCTTACCCGAACTGCCGCTCCTCATCGCATCGAACCCTGTCTGGAAATCATCGATACCGATCCGATGCGTGATGAGCCCGCCGACATCCAGCGGGCCTTGCACCAGGGCGATCATCTTGTACCAGGTCTCGAACATTTCGCGGCCGTAGATGCCCTTCAAGTGCAGCATCTTGAAGATGACCTTGTTCCAGTCGATTTCGAAGCCGGTCGGCGCGATGCCCAGAATGGCGATCTTGCCGCCATTGTTCATGGTGTCGATCATGTCGCGAAAGGCGGGCGCGGCGCCCGACATTTCGAGGCCGACGTCAAAACCCTCGGTCATGCCCAGCGCCGGCATAACGTCGCGCAGTTTTTCCTTCGAGGCATCGACGACATGCTGGACGCCGAGCTTCTTGGCCAGCGCCAGCCGCACCGGGTTGATGTCGGTGATGACGACTTTTCGCGCCCCCACACATTGGGCAACGAGCGCGCCCATGATGCCGATCGGCCCGGCGCCGGTGACCAGAACGTCTTCACCGACCAGGTCGAAGGACAGAGCGGTGTGGACGGCATTGCCCAGGGGATCGAAGATCGCGGCGATCTCGTCGGGCACATCGTCGGGGATCGGCACGACATTGTGCTGCGGGATCGCCAGATATTCGCCGAAGGCGCCGGGGCGGTTGACGCCGACGCCGAGCGTGTTACGGCAGAGATGCCCCCTGCCGGCGCGGCAATTGCGGCAATGGCCGCAGACGATGTGACCTTCGCCGGAGACACGCTGGCCGACCTTGTATTCGGTGACCGCAGCGCCGAAATCGGCCACCGTGCCGACGAATTCATGGCCGGTCACCATCGGCACCGGCACGGTCTTCTGCGCCCACTGGTCCCAATTGTAGATGTGGACGTCGGTGCCGCAGATCGCCGTCTTCTTGACCTTGATCAGCACGTCGTTAGGGCCGATCTCCGGCACCGGCACCTCTTCCATCCAGATGCCCGGTTCGGCCTTGGCCTTCACCAGCGCCTTCATCATGTTCGACATGCTTTTGCCCCTTGAATCCCTTGATCCGGAATCGCTTTTGGCGATCAGGAAATGACGCCCAGTTCCTTGCCGACCGCCGCGAATGCTGCCACGGCGCGGTCGATGTCGGCGGTGGAATGCGCCGCCGACATCTGGGTGCGGATGCGCGCCTGGCCTTTCGGCACCACCGGGAAGGAAAAGCCGATAACATAAATGCCGCGCTTCAGCATACGCGCCGCCATTTCCTGCGCCAGGCTGGCATCGCCCAGCATCACCGGGATGATCGGGTGATCGGCGCCGGCCAACGTGAAGCCGAGCTTGCCCATCTCGGACCGGAAGCGCGCCGCATTGGCATAGAGGCGCTGGCGCAGGGCGTCGCCATTTCGGATCAGCTCGAACACCTTGATGGAAGCGCCGGCAATCGCCGGCATCAGCGTGTTGGAGAAGAGATAAGGCCGCGAACGCTGGCGCAGCCAGTCGACGACCTGGCTTTTGCCGGAGGTGTAGCCGCCGGAGGCGCCGCCGAGCGCCTTGCCGAGCGTGCCGGTGATGATATCCACCCTGCCCTCGACGCCGCAATGCTCGGCCGAGCCGCGGCCGTTCTTGCCGACGAAGCCGACGGCATGGCTGTCGTCGACCATCACCATGGCGCCGTACTTTTCCGCGAGGTCGCAGACGCCTTTCAGATTGGCGATGATGCCGTCCATGGAGAACACGCCGTCGGTGGCGATCAGGCGGAAGCGGCAGTCTTTCGCCTCTTTCAGCCGCGCTTCGAGGTCGGCCATGTCGTTGTTGGCATAGCGGAAACGCTTGGCCTTCGACAGCCGCACGCCGTCGATGATCGAGGCATGGTTCAGCGCATCGGAGATGATCGCATCCTCCTCGCCGAGCAGCGTTTCGAACAGGCCGCCATTGGCGTCGAAGCAGGAGCCATAAAGGATGGTGTCGTCCAGGCCGAGGAAGGATGAAATCGTTGATTCAAGCTGCTTGTGCTCTTCCTGCGTGCCGCAGATGAAGCGCACCGAGGCCATGCCGTAGCCGTAGCGGTCCAGCGCGCCTTTGGCTGCATCGCGCAATTCTGAGCTGTCGGCGAGGCCGAGATAGTTGTTAGCGCAGAAATTCAGCACCTTGTCGCCGCCGACTTCGATCTCAGCCGACTGGGTCGAGGTGATCACCCGCTCGGATTTGTAGAGCCCGGCGGATTTCAGCCCTTGCAGTTCGTTGTCGATATGGGAGAGGAATGCCGCGCTCATGGATCAGGTCCTGTTGAGATTGGCGCGACTGTCGCGCTACGCGCACTAAAAATCCATCGCAAAAGCGACCGTTTCGGTGGCACGGCGGGCTCAACCCTGGCGCGACCCGATCGCATGGCCCGCGTGCTGGAGTAGCAGGCACGCGAATACGGCTATGCCGCGAAAGAACATGATAACCATCTCGGCAGCTTTCGTTTACTGCCGAAGCAACAGTTCCGCCGGCTTCCAGACCTGTTAACCCTTTCAAGCCAATGGTCTTCTCGCCACGAATCGGTGGCAGAATCAGTTCGACCGAGGGGTCACCTAGAATATGTCGCAGCAGCCGGCGCAAACCGTCTCGGGCAAACTCATCCTGCTGATCAAGAGCGGCTATTGGCTGGCGCTGCTGATCATCGCCGCCATGGTGATGGCCTCCTTCATCCTGCTGCAGCAGATGATGGCGGCGCAACAGCACAACCATACTCTGCTCGACATCGTCAGCACCCAGAAGGCGCTGTCGCAGCGCATCGTCTTTTTGACCAGCGCAACCGGCTCCGCCGCGCGTGACAAGCAGCCGGCCCTGGTTGCCGCGCTGAAACAGGCGACCGCCGAGTTCGAGACGAACTACGACCTGCTCCTCAAACAGACGGGAGCCGACCCGCTGTCGCCGGCATTGTCCGACCCAAGGTCGATCGAGAGCGTGCTCTACGGCAAGCCGTTCCACCTCGACTATTTCTCGGTCGGGCTGGTCGCCAATGGCGAAAGGCTGATCTCGTCCTTCGAATCCCAGCTCTCCGGCAATGCCGCCTACAAGGGCGGCGGCGAGCGCGTCAATCTCGATGCTTCCGTCGCCAATGCGACGCTGTCGGGTTATGCCGCGCTCGGCCAACGCATCGCCGCATTCGCCGACGAGCGGTCGGAAAAGCTCCTCGATCTCCACCGCACCTTGTTCTACGCCACCATCGGCGTCATCGTGCTGGTGGCGCTTTTCATCTTCCGGCCGATGTCGAAGGCGATCCTGCGCAAGACCCATGAGCTTGTCGATGCCCGCAACTCGATGGCCTTCATCGCCATACATGACGGGCTGACCGGCCTGCACAACCGCACCTTCCTGACCGATCACTTCGAAACGCTGATCAAGGGCGCGCATCGCCGGCGTGAGAGGCTGGCGGTGATCCAGCTCGACCTCGACCGGTTCAAGCAGATCAACGACACGCTCGGCCACGCCGCAGGCGACTATGTTCTGGTCGTCACCGCGCAGCGCATGCGTGATTCCTGCCGCGCGTCGGATCTGTGCGCGCGCCTTGGCGGCGACGAATTCGTGATGATCCTCAATGGCGCCGGCGGCCCCGAGGACATCAACATGCTGGCCCGTCGCATCCTGGAGGAGATCAACGAGCCGATTACCTTCCAGGGCACGACCATCCTTCCGGGGGCCAGCGCCGGCATTGCCGTCTATCCCATCGACGCCGACAATGCCGAGGATCTGCTCGTCCACGCCGACCTCGCGCTCTATTCCGCCAAGAAGCTCGGCGGCGGCAGCTTCTCGTTCTTCTCCGAGGAACTCAGGCGCGAACTCGACTACCGCAAGCAGCTCGAGCACGACATCAAGGTCGCCATTTCGGAGAACGCCTTCCAGGTCTATTTCCAGCCGCAGGTGTCGCTGAGCAACGGCGCCATCAGCGGCATCGAGGCGCTGGTGCGCTGGAAGCATGCCGAGCGCGGCATGATTGCGCCGGGCGAGTTCATTCCGGTCGCCGAAAAATGCGGCTTCATGCCCGAGATCGGCCGCATAGTCTTTACGAAGGCGATCGAGCAAGCAGCCGAATGGGATCGCGCCGGCATTGCCTTCGGCCGGCTCGCCGTCAACGTGTCCGGCACCGAGCTGCGCGAACCCGACTTCGACCGCTTCCTGTTCGCGACGCTGGAAAAGGCCGGCCTGGCGCCGCAGAAACTGTCGCTTGAAATCGTCGAATCCGTCATTCTCGACGACGAGAAGACGGGCATCGCGGCGAAGCTGCGCCACATCCGCGCTGCTGGCGTCCATCTTGAGCTCGACGATTTCGGCACCGGCTATGCCTCGCTCAGCCACGTCAATCCCAACGAGATCGACCGGCTGAAGATCGACCGCCGCTTCGTCCAGAACATCAACGAGAATGGCGACAACACCAAGATCGTGCGCGCCATCACCGAGCTGGCGCGCGGTCTCGGCATTTCGATCGTCGCCGAGGGCGCGGAAACCGAAGCCGAGCTCGATTCGCTGATGGCAATCGGCTGCGACCAGGTGCAGGGCTATTCCATCGCCTTCCCGATGCCGCAGGACAAAGCGCGCGAATGGCTGCTGGCGCGCAGCCCGAAGAAAGCCAAGCTGAAGGTGCTTCAGGGCAATTTAGCCTAGACTATTGCCCACCGGTGCCGGTCATTTGGCCGGCGCGACATTCGCCCGCAATGCCGCCAGCACCTCGGCGAACTCCGCCAGCCTGTCGTCCGGCAATCCCGCGCGCAGCCGCTTGTCGAAGATGAGAGCCGCCGCCCGCAGCTTCAGGAACATCGTTTCGCCCGCCTGCGTCAGCTCGACCAGATGAACCCGGCGGTTGTCCGGATCGCGGCGGCGCGTCAGCAAGCCTTGCGCCTCCATGGCGTTGAGATGGTGGGTGAGCGTGGCGCCCTGGATGCCGATCATGCCGGCAAGTTCGCGCTGGTTGGCAAGCTCGCTCGACTTGACCGAAAGCAAGGTCAGCCACACCGGCAGCGTGCCGCCGGCCTCGACCAAAGCGGCGTCAAAGGCCTGCGCCACCAGCTTGGAGGTGCGCGCGAGATTCATGCCGATTGGCGGACGGTCAAAGGGAGTCATGCGCCGACAGTAGAACAAGGCGCCGAGCGATGGAACGCGGCATTATACATTGACATCGAACCATTTGATACCTAACTATCATGCGTGTCGATCTACCGAGTTCGTATTATCCCGCATTCGACAGGGATCCGAGGACGGGCGGCGGGCAAGGAGGAAGCGGTCATGCAATATGTCTACATCGTCGTTATCGGCCTTCACGTCATGGCCGGTGTGTTCTGGGCCGGCACCACCATCACGCTTGCCCGCGACCCCGAGATCAGGGCGGAGCGCTTTATTGGACCGCAAATGGGCTCGGCCGGTATGGTGTTCGTGACCGGCGCCCTGCTCTGGTATTTCTTCCACGGCGCCTATTTCGGCTCGATGGAAATGGTGCTGGCGCTAGGCATCCTGGCCGCCTTCGCCGCTGCCGGCGTTCTCAGCGTCGTCGTCCGCAAGACCAGCCGGCAGCTTGCCGGCGCGGACGTCGCAACGGAAGCGGCGCTGCGCACCAAAATGGCCCGCGGCGAGCGCATCGCCGCCTGGCTTCTGGTACTCACCGTACTTTGCATGGCGACGGCCAGGATGATTTGAGCCCTGCCGCGCGTTGCCTCCCGGTTGAAAAGCATTCCGCATCGTGCGTCGCCTGGCTCTCGGCTGGTGGCGTACGCGGCGCGCAGTTCGGACGGATGTGCAAGGTGGCTCTCCGCACAGAGGTTTGGCTGCGCGCCACCCATCACTTTGATCGATCGAGTTGCGCCCGCCGGAAGGGTGAGATCGAGCTTTGGAACAAGCCGTAGGCCGGCTTGTAGGCTCAAACCCGCAAGCCGAACCTGATGCCGTCATAGATGGCGGCATGGATGTTGCGCGAGGCGACTGCATCGCCGATGCGCAACAGCACGAAGCCGCCTTCGGGATTGCGTGAAGGAAAAATATCGCCGCCGCCGACCAGCCGCTCATAGTCGACCGCGCCACCATTCTTCGACAGCGGTTTCAGCTGGAGATAGAGATCGTCGAGCGGCGCCGTGCCGTGCTCGACCACCACCTGGTCGACCCGCCTCTCGCCGCGCCAGCCGTCGGCAAAGTCGGAGGCGAGTTCGGCGACCAGCTGGTTGCCCTCGTGCCGTACCGAGCGCAGCCTGGTGTTGATGGTGATGGTGACGCCCTTCTCCTGGAAGGCGCGCATATAGGGCACGTGGTTCATGCCGCCCATTTCGGGGGCGAAGAAGCGCTCCGGCGAAACCAGCTCCAGCTTCGAACCGGCATTGGCGATCAGCTCCGCCGCGCCCATGCCCTGATGGCCGCCATTGTCGTCGAAGAGCAGCACGTTCTCCGCCGGCTTGACGCTGCCGGCCATGATGTCCCAGCTCGACGTGACGAGATTGTCGCCTGATGTCAGCGGTGGGTTCTGCGGCAGGCCGCCGGTGGCGATCACCACCACATCGGGCGACAGCGCCAGCACATCGTCCTGCTCGGCCCATGTATCGTAGCGGATCCCGACGCCGAGCCGGTCGAGTTCGGCCAGCCGCCAGTCGATGATGCCGATCAGTTCCTTGCGGCGCGGGTTCTGCGTCGCGAGCCGGACCTGGCCGCCGGCCTGACCGGAGGCTTCAAGCACCGTGACATGATGGCCACGTTCGGCCATGACGCGAGCTGCCTCGAGCCCGCCAGCGCCAGCGCCAACGACGACGACGTTCCGCCTAGGCCCCTCCGTCTTCACGATGATATGCGGAATCTCGGCCTCGCGGCCGGTCGCGGCATTGTGGACACAGAGCGCTTCGCCGCCTTCATAGATACGATCGAGGCAATAGGTGGCGCCGACGCAAGGCCGGATCTCGTGCTCGCGACCTTCCATGACCTTCTTGATGATGTGCGGGTCGGCGATATGGGCGCGGGTCATGCCGACCATGTCGAGCTTGCCGGTCGCGATGGCGTGGCGCGCCGTGGCCACATCGGAAATCCGCGCCGCATGGAAGGTCGGAAATTTCGTTGCCGCCCTCACCTCGCCGGCGAAATCGAGATGCGGGGAAGAGCGCATGCCGGTCACCGGGATAACCTTGGTGAGCGCCGCGTCGCTTTCGATCGAGCCGCGGATGATGTTCAGGAAATCGACCTTGCCGGAATTGGCGAGCCGTCTGGCGATCTCGACGCCCTCCTCCTTCGACAGGCCTTTGTCAAAATCCTCATCGGCGACCATACGGATGCCGACGACGAATTTTTCGCCGACCGCCGCCCGCACGGCATCCAGCACCATGTCGGTGAAGCGCAGCCGGTTGTCGAGCGAACCGCCGAACTCGTCGTCGCGATGGTTTGTGGCGGGCGACCAGAAGCCGTCCATCAGATGGCCGTAGGATTCGAACTCGATGCCGTCGAGGCCGGCGGCCTGGCAGCGCTGCGCAGCCGACGCATAGTCGGCGACGATGCGCTCGATGTCCCAGTCCTCGATGGTTTTGGGGAACGCGCGGTGCGCCGGCTCACGCACCGGCGAAGCCGACAGCACCGGCAGCCAGTCGGCCTTGTTCCAGCCGGTGCGGCGACCAAGATGGGTGATCTGGATCATCACCTTGCAGTCATACTCGTGGCAGGCGTCCGCCAGTTCGGCCAGCCACGGCACGATGCGGTCGTCATAGACATGCAGATTGCCAAAGGCGGCCGGGCTGTCGCGCGAGACGATCGCCGAGCCCGCCGTCATGGTCAGCGCCATGCCGCCCTTGGCCTTTTCTGCGTGGTAGAGCCGGTAGCGCTGTTTCGGCATGCCGTCCTCTGAATAGGCCGGCTCGTGGCTGGTCGACATCACCCTGTTCTTCAGCGTCAGGTGTTTGAGCTGGTAAGGCTGGAGAAGCGGGTCGTTGCTGGTCATCATCTTCCTGCCATTCCAGTTTGTGTCGGAGCAGCGCGCGCTGCTCCAGTTCTTGTCTTGAGCATCGAATTTATCCGAAAATCGCTGCACACTTTTTGATCCGATGCTAATGAGCGCGGAAAATCCCCAGGAAAACCACGATGATCGATACCAAAACCCTCACCCAGCTCGGCGCCCACGTCGAGACGCCACAGAGCCCGGAGACCGCGGTCCTGGAGACCGTGCCGTTCCAGCGCGGCGACGGACCGCCGGCGATCGTGCGCTTCACCTGCCCGGAATTCACCTCGCTCTGCCCGGTAACCGGACAGCCGGATTTCGCTCATATCGTCATCGACTACGCACCCGATACCACGCTCGTGGAATCGAAGTCGCTCAAACTGTTCATGACCTCGTTTCGCAACCATGGCGCTTTCCATGAAGACTGCACGGTGATGATCGGCCGCCGCATTGTGGCGGCAACGAAGCCGCTGTGGTTGCGCATAGGCGGCTATTGGTATCCGCGCGGCGGCATTCCGATCGATGTCTTCTGGCAGACCGGCGCTCCGCCCGAAGGCGCCTGGTTGCCCGACACCGGCGTTGCCCCCTATCGCGGAAGGGGCTGAAGCTATTTTGCGGACCTTTAGCGGGACAGCGCCCCCCTCTGTCCTGCCGGACATCTCCCGCACACGGGGGGAGATTGGCCGCCACATAGGCTTTCGCTAATCTCAAATCTTGCGAAGCGGGCGAGACGCTGGAACTGCTGATCTCCCCACCCGGGGGAGATGTCCGGCAGGACAGAGAGGGGCGCGAAGGATCGCAGGCGCTGACCCTCAATCAACATTATTCGCACTGATACTGGCTGAGCCCCCATTCACCGGTCACCGAAAGCAGATCGGATATCTTCCAGTCGCCGTCGACTTTCCTGAATTTCCATTCAAGGCGATGCGGGTTGCCGGCGACGACGAAGGCGACAATGACCTTGGCCTGGTCGCCATTGATCGCTTCGAGTGTCTTCAGGCTCTTATCAATCTCGGCCTTGTCATAGGCGGCATTGTCGAGCGCCATGTTGGGGTCGAGGCATTCGCCCTGCCCGGATTTGCGCAACGCGTCGCTCTTGTCGAGTACGGTCTTGGCCGGGTCGACGAAGTTCTTGCGCTGGGTCGGATCGAGCTCCAGTCCCACCTGATCGTAAAATGGCCGCACCACCGCCGTCGGGGATCCCGGCAGAATGGGTGCGGCCGGTGGGGCGTCGGCCGGCGGCCACCCAACCGGCGGTGTCGCCGGTTCCACCGCTGTCCCGGGTGGATTTGCGGGCGGTGCTGCGCCGGCCGGTGCCGTCACGGCCGGCGCATTGGCTGGCGGCGGGCCCAACAGGCCTTGTGCTGCGGCTGCGCTCATACCCACCGCCAGCACGCACATGGGCGACAGCGCCAGGGCAAGACGGCGGAGCACGGGATCACTCCGGCGCTTTGTCGGGCATGCATTCCAGCGCGCTCAGCGTCCAGCTGCTGGTCTTGGAGGTGATGTCGGCTACCTTCCATTTGCCGTCGATTTTCTTCAGCGACCACAGCATTTCGCGTTTGGAATCATCGCCTTCCGCAAAAAGGCTGAAGGTGGCGGTGACTTCGGCCGTATCGCCATTGACGGTCTCGGCCAGCTTCAATGTCTTGGCAATCGACGTCTGGTCGAAATCCTGGGCGTCGAGGCCGGGATCGAAGTCGAGGCAGGCGACTTCGTCGGGCTTGTTCTTCGTTGCCTGGTCGTTGAGATCGAACAGCTTGGTCACCGGCTCGGTGAAGCGGTCGCGGTACTTTGCATCTCCCTCGAATTTCACCTCGGGCACATAAAAGAACTTCACCGCGTTGGAAGCCGGCCCGGCCAGCACCGTCGCTGGCAAGGCAATCGAAAAGACAGCGGCAAGCACTATCGGTTTCATGCAGGATCTCCGGACGGTTCGGCGGCAAGGCGGCAATACCAGACATCCTGCATATCGGCTTTTTTGCGGCTCATGAAGCCCCGGCTTGCACCCTCTCAGCCATCCAGCCAGACGTTCTGCAGGTCCATCTCGAAGGTCTGGTGGACGCCGTAGTTCTTCACCTTCTTGTTCATGTGGCTGTAGAGCTTCTGCCAGAAGGGTTGAATGATGACGCCGGAATCCTGCAGGATCTGCTCGACATCCTTCATCACCTCACGCCGCTTCTCCACATCGATCAGCGACAGCGCCTGCTTCAGCTTGGCGTCGAAGTCCGGGTTGGAATAGGCCGATTCATTCCAGGCCTCGCCGGTGCGATAACCAAGCGCCAGGACCTGGACGCCAAGCGGGCGCATGTACCAGATGGTCATCGAATAGGGATACTTCGTCCAGTCGTTCCAGAAGGTCGAGCCCGGCAGCACCGTGCGCTTGACCTTGATGCCGGCGTCGCGCAGTTGGCCGGCAATCGCGTCGCCGGTGTTCTTCTGCCAATCGTCCTCGACGGTGATCAGCTCGTGCTCGAAATCGGCCTGCCCAGCGTCGGCCATCAGTTTCTTGGCGCCGGCCGCGTCGCGCGTCTTCTTGGGCAGCGCGAAATATTCAGGATGGATAGGGCTGACATGGTGGTTTTCACCGACCGTCCCTCGCCCGGCATAGCCGAGTTCCAGCACCGCATTGTTGTCGACCGCCATCTGCAGCGCGTTGCGCACCCGCTGGTCGTCATAGGGCTTGTGGGTAACGTTCGTGCGGGCAACCAGCGTGGTTGCCGTCGCAACCTCGGACTTCTCCAGCCCCATCTTATCCAGGATGTCGATGAAGTCGGCCGGCGTCTCGAAATTGAGGTCTATCTCGCCGGATTCGAAGGCGTTGATCGAAGCGTTGAAGTCGGTGCCGTAGTCGATGAACTCGACGCTGTCGAGCGGCGCTTCACCACCCCACCACTTGCCGTTTTCACGACGCTTGACCACCGCCTTCTGGCCGACATCGTAGGAGACCAGTTCGAACGGGCCCGTGCCGATCGGCTTCTTGACCGGGTCGGCGCCTTCGGCGTCGAAATTGCGGTGGACGACGAGCGCGGGATAATCGGTGAGGTTCGGGATCAGCGAAATGTCGGGCGCGCTGAGCGTCAGCTTGACCGTATTGTCGTCGACCTTGGCGATCGCGCCTTCCCTGGCCTTGCCCGACTTTTCGTCGATCAGCCCGCCGACGCGAGCGGCCATGGAGTTGCCGGCGACCTTCTTCTCGCACCAGCGGGTAACATTGAAGACCACGTCATCGGCGTTGAAAGCATCGCCATTGTTCCAGGTGATGCCCTTGCGCACATGCAACGTGTATTCAGTGGCGTCGTCATTGATGTCCCAGCTTTCGAGCAGCACTGGCTCGAAGGTGAATTCCCTGGTGTAGCGGACCAGCGGCTCCAGCCAGCAGCGCGAGATGTTGGCGAGTTCCACCCAGTCATAGGTGCGCGGATCTTTTTGGGCCTTGACCGACATCGATATGTGCAGCGTGCCGCCCTTCTTCGGCTCCTCGGCAAAAGCCTGTCCCGGCGCGGCAAGGCCGATCATGCCGTAGGCCAGCGCCGTCGATGCGCCGAACGCACTTGCCAATGCAAGAAACTCGCGCCGGTCCATACGGCCAGCACGCGTCTCTTGCGCCATCGCCTCGATGGCCGTTGGCACGCGATCGCCATTGCTTTTGAAAAGTGTCATGTCTTTCTCCCTTGCGGTTCCCATCGGGTCTTCGCCCGTTATCAACTCATTCGTCGTTCTCTTAGCTAACGCTGTCGGGCAGCCTCTCCTCGCGCTGCGCGATAAAGTCCCTGAGGCCCTCGGCAATGCCCTCATCGAGTTTCGGCTCTTCATAGTCGGCCAGCATGTTGCGGGCTTTCTCGCGGCCGCGCGTGTCGTGGTCCTTCGCCCCTCCAGCCTTCCATTGTTCGTAGGAGTTGAAATCCATGATGGTGGGCATGAAGAATGCCGACTCGTAGTGATCGAGCGTGTGCTGGGTGCCGAGGAAATGGCCCTGCGGCCCGACTTCGCGGATCGCCGCCATGGCCTCCTTGAAGTCGTCGAACGACAGGCCGCCGGCATATTTGTACCAGCCGACAAGCTGCTCGCAGTCGGTGGCGAATTTCGAATAGCCGCAGGTGAGCCCGGCCTCGAGCCAGCCGGCGGAGTGCCAGATGTAATTGGCGCCGGCGAGGATGGCGGCATGCATCAGCATGTTGGATTCATAGCCGGCCTGGGCGTCGTTGAGCTTGGAGCCGACATGGAAGCCGGAGGTTCGCCAGGGCAGTTTGTATTTCCGCGCCAACGCGCCCATCAGATACATCATCTGCGCAGCCTCCGGCGTGCCGCCCATCGGCGCGCCGGTCTTCATGTCGACCGTCACCATGAACTGGCCGTAGATCTGGGGCGAACCCGGGCGCAGCAGTTGGGTGAAAGCGACCCCGGCCAATGCTTCGGCATTGACCTGCGCCACCGCGCCGACGGCCGAGGCCGAAGTCGATGCGCCGCACAGCGCAAAGGGCGCCAGGATCAGCGGCTGATTGCTGCGGGCATAGACCTTCATCGCGTCCAGCATGGTGGCGTCCCACACCAGCGGCGAGTTGCAGTTGGTAATCGACACCAGCACCGGATTGTCGCGAACGAAATCTTCGCCAAAGACGATGCCCGCCATCGCCATCGTGTCTTCGGCGCGGTCTTTGGAAGTAACGATGCCCATGAACGGCTTGTCGGAATGCTTCAGCGCCGAATGGATGATGTGGAGATGCCGTTTCGGCACCGCGATCTCCATCGGCTCGCAGATGATCGAACTCGACGAATGCAGCGCCGGGGCCATGTAGGCGAGCTTGTGAAAATTGTTGAGGTCTTCAAGCGTGCCATAACGCCGGTTGTTGTCGAGGTCGCGCACGTAAGGCGCGCCATACATCGGCGCGAAGATGGAGTTCTTGCCGCCGACGCGCACGGTGCGCTCGGGATTACGCGCATTGAGGGTGAATTCGGACGGAACCTTCGCGACCAGTTCCATCAGCAGGCCGCGGTCGATGCGGACGCGTGTCTCGGACACGTCGGCGCCCGCCGCCTTCCACATGGCGATCGCCTCGTCGTCGCGGAACTCGCAACCGACCTCTTCGAGGATGGCGAGTGACTCCTGGTGGATCAGTTCCACCGCCTCGTCCGGGACCATCTGGTAGGTGGGGATCTCGCGGACCAGCGTTGGGAACGAGGTGACGGGGGCGCTCCTCAGCGCCTTGCGTCCGAGGCGACCGCCGCCGCGGCGGTGGGTTTGCTCGGTCAGTTCAGTGGCCGGTGCGTTCATGGAGCCTCCTCATTCCGTCCAACCAAGTTAGCGAGAGGAAATATGGATGTGATGCTGGAAAATCCTGATCTCTTGTATAAGCTCAGCTTATGCGAAGCCTGCGCCACCTCCTGCCCTCGGCCGGCAGCCTGATCGTCTTCGAGGCGGCGGGCCGGCTGTCGAGCTTCACCGCTGCCGGGCGCGAGCTCGGCATGACGCAGGCCGCCGTCTCCTATGCGGTGCGCGGGTTGGAGGAACAGCTTGGCGCCCAGCTGTTCCAGCGCCGCCACCGCCAGGTCGTCCTGACAGAAGCGGGCGAACGCTTCCATGCCGACGTCTCACTCGGCCTGTCGCATATCCGCAAATCGGCGGAGGATCTGCGCCTGCAGGCGACCGGCGGTCATGTCACGCTGGCGGCGTCGACCGCCTTCGGCTCGTTCTGGATGATGCCGCGGCTGCAGCAGTTCCGCGACGAACTGCCGGGCATCGACTTGCGCATCCAGACCGCCGACCGCGATCTCGACATCATCGCCGAGGGCATCCCGCTCGCCGTGCGCGGCGGCGAGCCGCGCGACTGGGCCGACTATCATTCGCTGCCGCTGGCCGACGAGGAGATTTTTCCAGTCGTAGGCGCCAGCTATCTCGCGAAATTCGGCATGCCAAGGAGCGTCGCGGAGCTGGCGACGCATCGCCTGATCCACCTCGAGGAGCCCTACCGCGAGGCGGCTAGCTGGGACGAATGGTTCCAGTCGGCGGGCGGCAGCCTCGACAACACCGCGCGCGGCCTGCGCATCAACGATTACGGCCTCGTGATCCAGGGCGTCATGGAGGGCCAGGGCATCGCGCTCGGCTGGCGGCATCTGGCCGAACGGCTCCTGGCTTCGGGGCTGCTGGTGCCGGTGACCGACCATGTGCTGAGAACCGGCAAGGCGTTCTACGTGGTTTGGCCTAAGAATCGTGAGCTGAGCGAGAATGCGCGGAAAGTCAGGGACTGGCTGGCGGCGCAGGCTTGAAATCGGTTGCAGCGTAGTCACTATCGCGGAGTTCCTTCACACCCCCCTCTGTCCTGCCGGACATCTCCCCCGCAAGGGGGGAGATTGGCAGTTCATATTCGCGTCACCCTTCAAGCATTGAAGATTGGCGAAAGCCGTCGTGACATCTGATCTCCCTCCTTGCGGGGGAGATGGCCGGCAGGCCAGAGGGGGGTGCTGTCCCGCTGGCGTCCAATGTCCGGCATTCATTGAAGCCTTCCGCACACCCTTCGAATCCGCCTATAATACCCCCATGCCCATTCGCCAGCTTTCCGAAACGATGATCAACCAGATCGCCGCCGGCGAAGTCATCGAGCGTCCGGCGAGCGTGGTGAAGGAACTGGTCGAAAACGCGCTCGACGCCGGCGCCTCCCGCGTCGAGGTCGTCACTGCCGGCGGCGGGCTGAACCTGATCCGCGTCACCGATGACGGCTCCGGTATCCCCGAACAGGAACTGGCGCTGGCCATTGCGCGCCACTGCACCTCGAAACTTGCCGACAACATTCACGATATCCGCTCGCTCGGGTTCCGTGGCGAGGCATTGCCGTCAATTGGTTCGGTGTCGCGACTGTCGGTTCGCTCGCGCACGGCCGCAGGCGACGCTGCAGCCGAGATCGCCATCGAAGGCGGCCGCGTTTCGGCGGTCAAACCGGCGGCGGCCAACCGCGGCACCACGGTCGAGGTGCGCGACCTGTTCTTCGCCACGCCGGCGCGGCTCAAATTCATGAAGGGCGAGCGCGCCGAAAGCTCCGCCACCAGCGACGTGCTCAAGCGCATCGCCATCGCCTTCCCCGCCGTGCGCTTCACGCTGGCCGGCTCGGACCGCTCGACGCTGGAATTGCCGGCTACCGATGACAGTACCGAGGGCAGCCTGCGCCGCGTCGCTCAGGTGATGGGCGCCGAGTTTCCCGACAATTCCATCGCTATCGACGCCAGCCGGGACGGCGTGCACCTGACCGGCCACGTCTCGATCCCGTCCTTCACCCGCGCCAACGCGCTGCAGCAATATGCCTATGTCAACGGCCGGCCAGTGCGCGACAAGCTGATTGCCGGCGCCATTCGCGGCGCTTTCGCCGATGTGCTGCCGCGCGACCGGCACGCGGTGACCGTGCTGTTCCTGACGCTCGATCCGGCGACCGTCGACGTCAACGTCCACCCAGCCAAGGCCGATGTGCGCTTTCGCGACCCCGGCCTGGTGCGCGGGCTGATCGTCGGCGCCATTCGCGAGGCGCTGGCCAATGCCGGCATCCGCGCCGCCACCAGCGGGGCCGCCGGGATGGTGGCGGCGTTCCGGCCGGGAGCCGCCTCCTACGCCCATGCGGGTCCTGCCAACGGTCATCGCAGTTATGACGCGGCCTACCGGGCCTCGGGCTTTTCGGGCTTTGACCGCTCGCCACAGCGGCCGCTGGATATGGGATTTGACGGCGCCGGCTTCCGCGAAAACGACCAGGCTGCATTCGACGCCGGTCCGCTCGCCAGCGCCGATGCGCGTGCCGGCTTAGCCGAGCCGGCCGAGACGCCGCTCGGCACCGCGCTGGGCGCCGCCCGCGCGCAGGTCCACGAGAACTACATCGTCGCCCAGACCAGGGATTCGCTTGTCATCGTCGACCAGCACGCGGCGCATGAGCGGCTGGTCTACGAGGCGCTGAAGAATGCCCTGCACTCGCGCGCGGTGCCCTCGCAGATGCTGCTTCTGCCGGAGATCGTCGACCTGCCGGAGGAGGACGCCGAGCGGCTGGCCATGCATTCCGAAACGCTGGCCCGGTTCGGCCTCGCCATTGAGCGTTTCGGTCCCGGCGCGGTGGCGGTGCGCGAGACGCCGTCGATGCTCGGCGAAACCAATGTCCAGCAATTGGTGCGTGATCTTGCCGACGAGATCGCCGACAACGACACGATCGAGACGCTGAAGGAACGACTGGACAAGATCGCCGCGACTATGGCCTGCCACGGCTCGGTCCGCTCCGGCCGCCTGCTCAAGCCTGAGGAGATGAACGCGCTGCTGCGCCAGATGGAAGCAACGCCGGGCTCCGGCACCTGCAACCACGGCCGCCCGACCTATATCGAACTCAAGCTCGCCGACATAGAGCGGCTGTTTGGGCGGCGGTGAGCACAAGCCAGGTCAGGCCACACGCTCAATTCACCAACAGGCGATAATCCTTGAACCTATGAGAGAAAACGTAATCCCGTGAGTAACCGGCGCTACCGCCGCGAAAATTCACGGAGATTGTCTCGAAGCTTCTCCCAACCTGTTTTTGAACATTCATGTAGATGGGAGTCATCAGCATGCCGGCATCGCAATCGTCGTCATCGAAAGCGATCTCCTGAACGACCTTCTTTTTCTTCTTATCGATGACCCGCAGCTTATTCATGCAGACGAGAAAGCCCGCTTTCTCGTAGACCCCGGCAAATCTGTGGGTTGCTGTCTGCGCCCAGAAGGGAATCTCGACGGTGCCGTCAACCTTCGCCTACGGTATCGTCGAGGCTTGCGACCTTCTTCAGCGTGATCGGGAACTTGTCCGAGCCCTTGCTCCAAGTCCCTGTTGCGCCGCTTTCGCCAAGGTCGAGAGAAAACGGACATCCGGTGGTGCCAACGGGCGTTTTCGATCCCATGACCAGCACCCGGTCGAACTCCCTGTCGTCCGCAATCTCGCAAAGGAAGACGCTGGTGCCACTGATCTTGCCGTACACCGCTATCGGGCTTTGCTTCGCGTCGTGGAAATAGCTCCCCTCGACCGTAATCCCGCTGCCGAAACTGTCATATCTCTGCAGCGATAGGTGGACGGGGTTAGGTCCGATGGAGCCTTCGTAGTTTTCGACCTGATACCAGCCCGCGGCGGCTTTCCCGGTCAGCAGCAAAACGCAAAAAATTGCCGATATGAACAGTCTTCCCATTCGTCCCCCAGTGAAGGCAGCGTACCATAGCTGTCCTTCCTCTGGGTGTCTGCATTCTGATGGAAGCGGTTCCCGGTTTGAGTCCGAAAACAGCTCAACTCATTTGTTTTAACGCTTTAAATTCACCACGATCACGCCGCCCAGCGCCAGTGCGCCGCCGAGGATACCAAGTAGCGTCGGCACTTCGCCCAGCCAGAAGAAGCCGATCAGGGCTGACATGGGCGAGACCAGATAGAGGAAGTTCGAGGCGCGCGCTGCCGGAAGACGCGACAGTGCGGTTGCCCAGGCGGCATAGGCGATCAGGCTGGGCACGATGCCAAGAAAGATCACGGCGCCGATACCGGCCGTGTTGGCGACCGCGGCCTGCGCAAAGCCGCTCGGCAGAAAGGGTGCCAGGCAAAGCGCGCCAAGGATCATGTTCGAGGCCGAAATGGTCAGCGGGTGATGGCGGGCAAAGAGCGGCTTCTGGACGATCGTGTTGACGGCCGAGCACAGCGCGGAGCCAAGAACCAGCAGCGCGCCGGTGTCGAAACTCAAGCCATTGCCGTCAGCCACAGCGATGATGCCGATGCCGGCGAAAGAAATCGCCGTGCCGAACCAGGCCCAGCTTGAGAAGCGCTCGCCGAGCAATGCCATTGCCATAATGGCGGTGAAGATCGGGCTGACATTGATGATGAAACCGGCGGCACCCGCCGAAACCGTCAATTCGCCGAAATTGAGCATGACAGTGTAGAGCGCGACGAAGATGGCGCCGCCAAACACCAGGCGCCACACTTCGTCGAGCCTCGGCAGCGCCGGGCGCTTGCCGGCAAGAAAGATCGCCGCCGGCACCGCGGCAATGGCAAAGCGCAGCGCACCGAGTTCCAGCGGCCCGAAAGCGGCGAGGCCGGCACGGATCGCGGGAAAGGCCGAGGCCCAGCCAACCACCGTCAAGGCCACGGCGATGGCCGCCGTGGTGTCCATCCGCTGTGTCGGATTCGACGTGCTGGTCGTTGCGCTCATCTGCCTGTCCTCGGGTTCTCAGAGTGTTGAAAGGCAGAAAGCGCCTTTTCGGCGCCGTTGACAAACGATCAAATCGAGGATCACCTGTGACTATGGATCACAGCTCAGACACAATGGTGCCGCTCGAGACCCTGCGCGCCTTCGATGCGGCGGCGCGAACGGGGAGCTTTTCGGCCGCGGCCGAGAAGCTCAACATCACCCACGGCGCCGTCAGCCGGCAGATCGCCAAGCTGGAGGACTGGCTGGGCTTGAAAGTGTTCGACCGCGGCGCGCGCGGCGTCTCGCTGACCATCGAGGGCAACCGCCTGCATCTGCGCACGGCGGAAGCCTTTGCGCTGATCTCCAGCCATTCCGACCGCTGGGTCGAGCCGCGCGGCACCGCCGTGGTGCGGCTGACCTCGATACCCTCCGTCAGCGGGCTGTGGCTGATGCCACGCATGGCGGCGCTGGAGAACAATCCCACCAAGCTGCGCATCGTCCTCGACGTCGACATCCGCCAGGCCGACCTTGCCGATGAAGGCATCGACCTGTCGGTCCGCTGCGGCCGCGGCGGCATTCCGGGCCGCATCTCGGTGAAGCTGTTCGAGGAACATGTCTTTCCCGTCGCCGCGCCCGGCCTTGCCCGCGAGATCGGCCGCGGCGACCCGGCCCGGCTGCTGAGGTTTCCACTGATCAACGATTCCGACGCCTCCGGCTGGCGTGCCTGGTTTGCCGCGCAAGGGATGGACTACCGCCCGCGCCCGCAGGATCGCCGCTTCGAGGACTACAATCTGGTGCTCGACGCCGCAGCTTACGGGCTCGGCATCGCGCTGGCGCGGCCACCGCTGACCGGACACCAGTTGGAGGCAGGCCGCATCGTCGCCGTTGACGAGCGCACGGCGCTGAACCCGGTGTCGTACTGGCTCGACCGACCGCTGGGGCGGCCACGCACGGCTGCCGCCGAACTTTCACGCCGTATCGCTGTCGAGGCGGGGCTGGCGATGGACAAGATGGAAGCATTCCTCGAAGCCGAGCGATAGCGGCGATCGTTCGGTGCTCAGCGAAGCACCAGCAGGGCTAGCCCGACAATGGCGACGGCCAGAAACCCGGTTGCCAGCGCCATCAGACCGACACGCGTCTGCTTTCGGCCTTGCGGCTGGGCCGCGTCATTCGGCCCAGACGTCGCCTGCTCCCGCTTCATTGGCATATCGGTGGTGGCAGCGCGGCGCTGCGGCGAAACCACGGGTGCGAGAAGCGCAAACCAGGGCAGTCCTGCGGGCTTTGCGGCAGCGCCATCTTCGGCCCTTGCCGGCGGCAGCGGCAGACCGCGCTGTGCATCGTCGTTGGCTGGCGTCGCCTTGCCTATCGCAGCGGTTGTCGGCCCGGTATCGTCGGGCGTGGCGTCACTAGGCTCGGCAAGGGCCAGATAGGCTTGCAGGACCTCGGCAGAACCCGTCTGCTGCCCCTTTGCGGTGGCTGCGGACAACAGCGCCTGCAGCGCCGGCGCCGCTGCCTGCTGCAAAGGCGCGCCGGACGGCGTCGGCGGCTGCACCAGCGCCTTTATAAGTGCTGCTTTCGCCGGATCGGCCTTCGCCGACGGCAACGCTGCCAACATCATGGCCTCACGCAGCAGCGCGGTCAGGCGGGCGGATGAAATGTCCATACCGGTCCCATAAGAATGGTTTGGAGCGACAATAGCGCCTCAGCATTGCGTCAAGCTTGACCTTGCCGGCAATTTATGGCGATGAAATCAGCATGAACCTTGGCACCACTCCATGATGAACCGCTTCGAAGGCCCCGGCGGCAAGGAAGCCCGTATCCGCTATCTCGACGGCGACTTCCAGGTCACCAGCCCCGGCGCCTTCGTGCGCTGCGCGGTGACCGGCGAGAGCATTCCGCTGGACGAGCTCAAATATTGGAGCGTCGCCAGGCAGGAGCCCTATGTCAGCGCCGCCGCCTCGCTGCGCCGCGAGATCGAGATGCATCCGGACCTGCGCAGCCGGGGTTAAAGGCGCGCACAGAGCCGTTGGTCGCGTTCCTTCACACCCCCCTCTGTCCTGCCGGACATCTCCCCCGCAACGGGGGAGATTGGATGATCATCTTTGCTTTCGCCAAATCAACAGCGTTGCAGAATGAGCGCCATTGGCAAAGCTGCTGATCTCCCTCCTTGCGGGGGAGATGGCCGGCAGGCCAGAGGGGGGTGCTGTCCCGCCAGCATCTCCGCGTGACGCTGCACGCCCTACCCTCGCAGCTTCCGCTGTCTCCAGGCATCCAGCGTCTCGTCGATGATGCGCTCCGGCACAGTGTCGAGTTCGAACGTGGCGTCGATCTCCAGCACGGCGAGTTCAGCGAGGAAATCGGCCGGGGCAGCGCCGTGGCGCAGCCGGGCTGCGTCCTTGGCGGTGGTCACGAGGCCCAGTCCCTCACGGCGCGCGGTTGCCGCCAGTTCGGCGAGTTCGTCGGGGGCATAAAAATGATGGTCCGGAAACGACCGGCTCAGCGCCACTTCCGCGCCCGTGCCGCGCAGCGTCTCGAAGAATTTTTCGGGGTGACCGATGCCGGCAAAGGCGAGGAACCGCCGGCCGGCGAACCGCTCCTTGGCGGCGGGCTCGGCATGCGCCTCGAAGATCGGCCGGCCGGCGCGCGCCGCCTGGCGCACGACCTTGTCGGCGGCAGCGCCCTCGCCCATCTTCAACAGCCCATCGGTGAACACCAGTTGGTCGACGATGTTGGCTCTCAGCGGTCCACCCGGAATGACGCGGCCGTTGCCGATGCCGTAGCGGGCGTCGACGACGACCAGCGCATAGTCAATATGGATGCGCGCGCTCTGAAAACCGTCATCCATGATCAGGAAATCGCAACCATGGGCTTCCAGGAGCAGCTTGGCGCCGGCAGCGCGGTTGGGGCTCACCGCAACCGGCGCGTGCTCGGCCAAAAGCAGCGGCTCGTCGCCGACATGCTTTGCAGCGTCGTGACTGGCATCGACGACATGCGGCTGCGCGAACGAGCCGCCATGGCCGCGCGACAGGAATCCGGGATTGAGCTGCATGCGCCGGGCCTGCTTGGCCAGCGCGATGGCGACCGGCGTCTTGCCGCTGCCGCCGACGGTGAAGTTGCCGACGCAAAGCACTGGCGCGTCGATCTTTTCACGTATCGCCCGATGCATATGGCGGCCGGCGACCATGCCATAGACCGCTGATAGCGGCGACAGCGCAAAGACCCGCCAGTCCGGCGCTTCCCACCAGAAAGGTGGTGCTTCCGACGCCACCTATCGCCCGTCGGCGCCCTTCAGGCGCGACTTGACGATCAATGGCTGGATATAAGGCTCGAGCGACTTCAGCGTGTGCGCCAGCGCACCGCGCATCTGGTCGACTGTGGCGGCACCGGCCGCCATCATCTCATGGCGCGCAACTTCATTGCTCAGCAGGAAATTGACGGCGCCGGCCAGCATGTCGCGGTCGCGCACCAGCTTGGCGCCGCCGCTGTCGAGCAGGCGCTGATAGGCCTCGCGAAAATTCTGGACGTTGCGGCCGGCCAGCACAGCGGTGTCGAGCATGGCCGGCTCCAGCGGATTCTGGCCGCCTTCCGAGGTCAGCGAGCGGCCGACAAAGGCGATTTCCGTCAGCCGGAGATAAAGCCCCATCTCGCCGATCGTATCGCCGAGCAGGATATCGGTGTCGGCGGTGATCCGGTCGCCCTTGCTGCGCCGCGCCAGCTTCAGGCCCATGCCGGAAATCTGTGCGGCCAGCGCTTCGGCGCGGTCGGGATGACGCGGGACGATGATCGTCAGCAGGCCATGGTGGCGCTTGTAGAGCGTGGCGTGGACTTCCGCCGCGACCACCTCCTCGCCGTCATGGGTCGAAATTGCCGCCCAGGTCGGGCGGCCGGCGATCTGGCGCTTCAGCGTCGCCAGCGCCCGTTCGTCGACCGGCGGCGGCAAGGTGTCGACCTTGAGGTTGCCGGACACGGTGACCGGCCGGGCGCCAAGCGCGCGAAACCGTTCGCCGTCGACATCCGACTGGGCAACGACATGTGCGAGGTTCTCGAACAGCGCCTCGGCGATGTTGGCGCGCTTCTTCCAGGATCTGAACGAACGGTCGGAGAGCCGGCCGTTGACCAGCACCTGCGGCACGTGTCGGGCGCCGAGTTCGAGGATGGTCATCGGCCATATCTCGGATTCGGCGATGATAGCCAGGTCCGGCCGCCAGTGATCGAGAAAGCGGCTGACGGCCGGCTTGAGGTCGAGCGGAACATATTGGTGGATGATGCGGTCGCCCAGCCGTTCGTCGGCAACCTGCGCCGAGGTCACTGTTCCCGTCGTCAGCACGATGTTGACACCGTAGTCGAGGATGCTTTGCACCAGCGGCACGACCGCAAGGGTCTCGCCGACGCTTGCCGCATGGATCCAGATCACCGGCCCTTCGGGGCGCGGCCGCCCGGCAACGCCGTAGCGCTCACGGCTGCGGCTGCGGTCTTCCTTGCCCTGCGATGTGCGCCAGGCGACATAGGGACCCATCAGCGGATAGGCGGCTGCACCGGCAAGGCGGTAGGCCGCCAGGAAGGCGCGCGCCCAGCCGACGCTCATGGCCTGCCGTCCACGAGCCGATAGGCCTCGGCGGTTGCGGCATTGAGCGCGGCCGTGACTTCCTGGCGCTTGCGCTCCATTTCGGCCTCGTCGGCATTGGCCGGCACGAAAACCGGCGTTCCGATGACGATCGAGGAGCGGCCGAACGGCAGGTTGATGGTGGTCTTGTCCCAGCTCCTTTCCAGCACCTTGCGGCGGCTGGTGGCGATGGCGGCAGGCATGATCGGCCGGCCGGAAAGGCGTGCCAGCAGAACGATACCAAGCCCCGCGTCGCGCGGCGTGCCGTGGGGAATGTCGGCGATCATGGCGACGTTCTTGCCGGCCACGAGTGACTTTTTCAGGGCGATGAGCGCCTTGGCGCCGCCCTTGTCGAGATGCTTCGTGCTTTCACGCCCGCCGGAGCCGCGCACCGCCTCGATGCCGAATTTTTCGATCATCAGCGCGTTGAGTTCGGCGTCGGCGCTGCGCGAGACCATGGCGACCAGCGGCCGTCCCTTGGGATAATAGGCTGGGGTCAGCAGATGCTGGCCATGCCAGAGCGCGATGATGCCGGGTTCGAATTCGGCGTAGTCGCCGCCTGAAAATTTAGCCGAGCCTTCGACCACGCGATTGGTCAGGCGCACCAGGCGGACGAACTGGGCGAGCAGGCTGACGATCATGCTCTTGACGATTCGCGACTGCGCCAACGGCTCGCGGATCTTGCGCCAGAATGTCTTCGAACTGCCGCCGCGTCTTCTTCGGACCGCGGCGCCGGTGGGCTGCCCTTTCACCGCTTCATGCTCCATCGCTGTCAACCGGCGGCCTTGCTTTCAGGGTCGAGCAGCCGGTGCAGATGGACGACGAAATAGCGCATATGGGCATTGTCCACGCTGGCTTGCGCCTTTGCCTTCCACGCGGTGTGCGCGGTTTGATAGTCCGGATAGACGCCAACGATGTCGAGCGCGTCGAGATCGCGGAACTCGGTGCCTCCCAGCTTCTTCAGCTCGCCGCCGAACACCAGGTGCAAAAGCTGTTTCTTTCCGTCTTCCGCGGCCATTTCGGTCCTTCACATATTGTGAGTTTGCGACAGGTCTAGCCCAAAGCTGCCGACTTTGGAACCTTCGATCACGCTTCCGTATCGGCAATGACGCCGGCAAGCACGGTCAGCAGCTGGCCGCTGCCGGCGACCAGCGCGCCGTGACGGATGATCTCCCCGGCATAAAGCGGCGCGCGGCCATGGCCGTCGAGCACGGCGCCGCCAGCCTCGCGCAAGATGAGATCGGCGGCGGCGATATCCCAGTCATGCGCGTTGGGCTTGACGAAGGTGGCGTCGAGCGTGCCGTTGGCGACCATCGCCAGCCGGTAGGCGAGCGAGGGAATGTGCGCCGCCCGCCGCACCCGGCCCTGCCATTGCGGCGGCATCAGGTCGATCAACTGCTTCAGCCCGCCGATCTCGACCGTCTCGCCCAACTGGCGCACGGCAATCGGCTTGCCGTTGCAGAAAGCTCCATGGCCAGGCAACGCCCAATAGGTTTCGCCCTTGGCCGGACATTCGAGCACACCGGTGAGCGTGCGGCCGTTCTCGACCACGGCGACGCTGACGCACCAGGAGCGCAGACCTTCGAGGAAGCCGCGGGTGCCGTCTATGGGGTCGACGACAAAGGTGCGCCGCGCCAGAAGCCGCGCCGGATCGTCAGTCGTTTCCTCCGACAGCCAGCCATAGTCCGGCCGCGCCGCCAGCAGGGTATCGCGCAGATAGGCGTCCGCCGCGTGGTCGGCTTCGCTGACCGGCGAGGTGCCGCCCTTCATCCACACTTGCGGGTTCTTGCCGAAATAGCGCATGGCGATCGCGCCCGCCTCGCGGGCGGCGTCGCGCAGCAGATCGAGGTCTTCCGAGGCCCCGGCCGATATGACCGGGTCACGCTCCGGCAAGGGTCATTCCTTCGATCAGCAGCGTCGGTGCGGCAGTGCCGAAATCGCGGTCAAGATCGCTCGCCGGAACCATATTGAGGAACATCGTCTTCAAATTCGAGGCGATGGTCACCTCGGCCACCGGATAGGCAAGCTCACCATTGTCGATCCAGAAGCCGGATGCGCCACGGCTGTATTCGCCGGTCACCATGTCGACGCCCTGGCCGAACACTTCGGTGACATAAAAGCCGGATTTCAGCGACCTGATCAGGTCTTCCGGCGTCCTGTCGCCCGGCTCGATGGCGAGATTGGTCGAAGACGGCGATACCGACGAGCCGCTGCGCGCGCCGCGTCCGTTGGTGGTCAGCCCCAATTCCCGCGCGGCGGACGTCGACAGGAACCAGTGCTTCAGCACGCCGTTCTCGACCATCAACAGCTTTTCGCCCTCGACGCCTTCGCCGTCGAACGGGCGCGAGGCCTGACCGCGACGCCGCAGCGGTTCGTCCGTGACGTTGATGGCAGCCGACGCAACCTGCTTGCCCATCATCTCGCGCAAAAAACTGGTCTTGCGCGCCACCGAAGCGCCGTTGATGGCGCCGGCGAGATGACCGGCAATGCCGCGCGCGACGCGCGGATCGAACACCACGTTGACCGGACCGGTCGCCGCCTTGCGGGCGCCGAGGCGGCGCACGGCGCGCTCGCCGGCCTTGCGGCCGATCAATTCCGGTGCGTCCAGATCGGAAAAATGCTGGTTCGAAGAGTATTCGTAGTCGCGCTCCATGCCGGTGCCTTCACCCGCAATCACGCTGGCCGAACGCGAAAAGCGCGACGCGACATAGTGGCCGACGAAGCCGTGCGACGTGGCAAGCACCAGCCCGCCGAGGCCTGCGCTGGCGCCGCTGCCGGCCGAATTGGTGACACCCTTGACCGCAAGGGCCGCTTCCTCGGCGGCAAGGGCCGCTTCCTTCAACTGATCGGCCGAAACCTCGGTGGCGTCGAACAGATCGAGGTCGCGCACCTTGCCGACCAGCAAAGCCGGATCGGCGAGACCCTGATAGGGGTCCTCGGGCGAGACTTTGGCCATGGCCACGGCGCGTTCAGCCAGCGCCTTGGGGTCCGATGCCGCCGTCGCCGAGACGCTCGCCACCCGGTTGCCGACGAAGACGCGCAGCGAGACATCGTCGCCCTCGGACGCTTCGGTGTTCTCGACCTTTCCCAGCCGCACCGACACGCCGATCGAGCGGCCGCGCACGGCAACCGCGTCGGCGGCGTCGGCGCCGGCCCGCTTGGCAGCCTCGACCAGTGCCGCGACGCGGTCGGTCAATTTCGCTGCCTCTGATGTATCGGTCATGCGCGTGGTCCTGGCTGAAGCCGCGCCGGGCGGTAGCGGCTGTTGCACCATCTATTGTCCCAATGCGGCTTGTGCAATGGCGCACGGACAATTGTCCCGCTGCGGCATAGCGCCCGAGCGGAGCGCGAAAGCTATCCGCGGCGGCGGCCGCCAGAGACGCGCGGCTTGACCGGTTGTGAGTTTAACCGAGGCCGATTTCCGTCAAGGAGTGGCGACCGGCGTCCAGATCACGTCATCGATCTTGGTCGCGCCCGTTGCCAGCATCACCAGCCGGTCGAAGCCGAGCGCCGAGCCGCTGGCTTGCGGCATGATGGCGAGGGCGGCGAGAAAATCCTCATCCAGCGGATAGCGCTCGCCATAGACGCGCTCCTTCTCGTCCATCTCGGCGGCAAAGCGCCGGCGCTGCTCGGCCGGCTCGGTCAGTTCGCCGAAAGCATTGGCGAGCTCGACGCCGCAGCAATAGAGCTCGAAGCGCTCGGCCACGCGCTGGTCCTCCGCGCTCGGCCGGGCGAGCGCCGCTTCCGAGATCGGATAGCCGTACAAGATGGTGGCCCGCCCGTGCCCCAGCACCGGTTCGACCTTCTCGACCATTACCCGGCTGAACAAATCGGCCCAGTTGTCATCGTCGGCCGTGCGCAGGCCGGCCTCGACCAGAGCGTCATGGAGTGCGGCGCGGTCTGTGCTGCCATCGGCAGAAACGGTGGCAAGAAGATCGATGCCGGCATAACGCGCAAAAGCTTCCGCCACGCTCACGCGTTCCGGTTCGGCGAACGGATCGGCCTCGCGGCCGCGAAAGCGGAAGGTTTTGGCGCCGGCCCGCTCGGCTGCCAGCTTCAGCAGCTCGGCGCAATCGGCCATCAGGCTCTCATAGGTTTCGCCGACACGGTACCATTCGAGCATGGTGAACTCCGGGTGATGCAAAGGGCCGCGCTCGCGGTTGCGCCAGACAGCGCCCAGGCTGAAGATGCGCCGTTCGCCGGCGGCAAGCAGCTTCTTGCAGGCGAACTCCGGCGAGGTGTGGAGAAAAAGCGGCCGGCGCGCGCCGTCGGCGCCGATCGCCTCGGTGGCAAAGGCTGAGAGATGCGCCTCGTTGCCGGGCGAAATCTGCAACGCCGCCGTCTCGACCTCGATGAAGTCGCGCTCGCCAAACCAGCCGCGCGTGGCGGCAGCTATGGCGTTGCGGGCCATCAGCCGCGGCCGGCGGTCGGCGTGAACATCCGGCGTCCACCACGGCGAAGCGCCAGTCATGGGTTTGCAGGGCAACGGAATTGCTGACAGGGCTGGCGGTTCGGGCCAAGATGCGCTACGGCGACGGCTCTCGCAGCCGATTTGCGCCGAACGATCGTTTCAGGCCAACGAAGTCTAGGATTGAAAACCGTGGTGAAGGTCATCGCCAGTTCGCTCCGTAAAGGCAATGTCGTCGACAAGGACGGCAAGCTTTACGTGATCCTCTTTGCCGAAAACATCCACCCTGGCAAGGGTACGCCGGTCACCCAGCTCGACATGCGCCGCATCTCCGACGGGGTGAAGGTTTCGGAGCGCTACCGCACCACCGAGCAGGTCGAGCGCGCCTATGTCGAGGAGCGCGAGCACACCTTCCTCTACGCCGACGCCGAGGGATATCACTTCATGAACCCGGAAAGCTACGACCAGGTCGCGGTGCCGGAAAGCGTGGTCGGCGACATGGCGCCCTACCTGCTCGAAGGCATGGCGGTGCAGATCTCGCAGTTCAACGGCATCGCCATAGCCCTGGTGCTGCCGCAGCGCGCTACTTTCGAAGTGGTCGAGACGGAGCCGACGACCAAAGGCCAGACGGCGTCCTCGTCCTACAAGCCGGCCGTGCTTTCCAACGGCGTGCGCACGCTGGTGCCGCCGCACATCGCGCCGGGCACCCGCGTGGTGGTGATGACGGCCGATGGCGCTTATGTGGAGCGGGCGAAGGACTGACGCGCGAGCGCCTCCGTCCTGGTTGATCCGTTGCATTGCCTTCTGCGGCCGCTGGCTCGATAGTCCTGCCGATGTGGCAGACCTTTGTGACCTACTGGCCTCTGATCCTTGTGATCATTCCGATGCTGATGGCCGCCATCGGCATCGTCCACGCAATCATGACCAAGGAAGACGTGCGCGCCGCCACCGGCTGGGTCGGCGTGATGATCTTGTCGCCGTTCCTCGGCGCGATCATCTATGCCATTGCCGGCATCAACCGCATCCGCCGCGCCACCATCAGCGCCATGCGGCCCGTCGCCGGTGAAGCCGAGACAGCCAAACACGACCACGACATTGCGCTCGAAGCACTCATTTCAGCCGAATTCGGCCAGCGCTTTGCCGGCCTGAAGACGCTAGGCGACAGGGTGGCGCGGCGCGCACTGACGTCGGCAAACGCGATCACGATCCTCAGGACCGGCGACGAAGCTTACGCAGCAATGTGCCGGGCGATAGACAGTGCACAGCGCAGCATTCTGCTCGAGACCTACATCTTCGACAATGACGAGATCGGACGACGTTTTGTCGGATCGCTGGCCGGAGCGGTCCGGCGCGGTGTGACGGTTCGCGTGCTGATCGATGCGGTCGGCGTGCGCTATTCCGTGCCCAGCATTCTTGGGACACTCCGGGAAGCCGGCGTCACCGTCGATCTGTTCAACGGCAACATCGTCATGGGCCTGAGACTTCCCTATGCGAATTTGAGGACGCACAGGAAAATCCTGATCGTCGACGGCGCGGTGGCATTCACCGGAGGCATGAACATCCGCAAGGGGTTCTCGGCTGAATTCGCTGGCACTGCCAGCTCGGCGGATACGCATTTCCAGGTCACGGGGCCGGTCGTGGCCGACCTGTTCGCGGTTGCCGCCGAGGACTGGCGTTTTGCCGGCAACGAGGCCCTCAAGTACGAGGTCTGGCACGTGGCAAAGCCCTCGCCGCCTCCCGGTCAGCCGATCCTGGTGCGGGCGGTGGCGTCGGGGCCGGACGCCAGCATCGAAACCAACCACAAATTGCTGACGGGGGCATTTTCCGTCGCCCGCAAATCGATCCGCATCATGTCGCCCTATTTCCTGCCGGACCGGGAATTTGTCAGCGCGCTGGTCACGGCTGCCCGGCGCGGCGTCGAGATCGACATCGTCGTGCCCGCGGTCAACAATCTCTTCCTGGTCGGCCGCGCCATGACGGCGCAGTACGACCAGGTGCTGAAGCACTATTGCCGCGTCTGGCGTCATGAAGGGTCATTCGACCATTCGAAGCTGTTGTCGGTCGATGGCGTCTGGGCCTATGTCGGCTCTTCCAACCTCGACGCCCGGTCGCTGCGGCTGAATTTCGAAATCGACCTGGAGGTGCTGGATACCGGCTTTGCCGCCGAGATCGAAGGGCGCATCGGAGCGGCAATCGCTTCCGCCAAACCCGTCACACTCGCAACCTTGAAAGCGCGGCCATTTGTCATCCGGGTTTTTGACCGGTTGTTATGGCTGGGATCGCCCTATCTTTAGAATCAGGACAGATTGAACGCAGGCCTATGGATATAAACGGACGCAGCCTTCCTGAAACCGTGCTCCTGTCGATCCGCGGCAGGAAAGCGCGCAAAGCGAACGCGACGCCGCGCAAGCACATTGAAGGCGCCCAGATGGTGGTCGCCTCCTACAACGTCCATAAATGCATCGGCACCGACCGCAGGTTCGACCCCGAACGGACCGCGCGCGTCATCCGCGAGATCGGCCCCGACGTCATCGCGCTGCAGGAGGCCGACAACCGCTTCGGCGATCGCGCCGGGCTGCTCGACCTTGCCCGGATCGAACACGAAACCGGGCTTGTGCCGGTGCCGGTTTCCGGAAGCGGCAAGGGCCATGGCTGGCGCGGCAACGTGCTTCTGTTCAAGCGCGGCACGGTGCGCGACGTCCATCAGATCAAGCTTCCGGGACTGGAGCCCCGCGGCGCGCTGGTTGCCGAGATCGACCTCGACGAAACGCGCACTCTGCGCGTCATCGCCGCGCATCTCGGCCTGTTGCGACGCTCGCGTTCGGAGCAGGCCCGCGTCGTGCTCGACATCATGAGCAACCAGGATGAAAGGCCGACCTTGCTGCTCGGCGACCTCAACGAATGGCGGCTGGGCAACCGCTCGGCGCTCAAGACGCTGCACGCCACCTTTGGTTTCACGCCGGCGGCGGTGCCGACTTTCCCCTCAGGCCTGCCGGTGCTGGCGCTCGACCGGATCATGGCCAACCGGCACGGCATGGTCTCGTCGGTGGAAGCCCATGATACGCCGCTGTCGCGGGTTGCGTCGGATCACCTGCCGCTGACGGCGTTCGTCAGCCTCTAACTCATCCGTCCCGCAGCCAGACCAGCATCTCTCCGGGTTCGCGGTTGTCCCAGGCAAAGTACGGGACGGCGGTGATTTTCGTCTCGCTCACCGCCGGCGGATCGGTGCGATAGAGCTCGGTTTCCCAGTTTTCCTGAGCTTCCTTGCTGGCAAGTGCCGAAAGCGTGACGATGCCGCCGAGCAGGTTCGGCTCGGCATGCGCCTCGATTTTTGCCGTTCGCGGCAGAGCGATCCGATGCAACTGGCCGGCATTGTCGGTCTCCTCGACGCAATAGATCAGCGGACCGCGCGCAAGTGCGACGCGGCCGATGTCCTGACGCACCTCCGGATTGGCGAACAGACGAGCGATCGACATTTCGAGATCGAGTTCGACCCGGTCGCCCTGGCGCCATTCGCGCCGGATCGCGGCATAGCCGTCGCTGGTGATGCCGTCCAGATCGACCGCGGCGCCGTTGACCTTGAGCGCCGCCTTGCCGCACCAGGAGGGGACGCGCAGGTGCAAGGTGAACTCGACCGGCGCTTCGGCTTCGATCCGGATCGAGACCGCGCCATCCCAAGGATAATTGCTGGTCTGAATCAGACTGACCGCCCGGTTCGATATGTCGAAGCGCGCGGTGCTGTCGCCGTAGAGATGAACGGCCAGCGCATCATCCGACAGGGAGTAGAAATAGCTGCCGATGGAGGCGACCATGCGGCCGATATTGGGCGGGCAACAGGGGCAGCGATGCCATTTCCAGCGATTGTGCCTGCCCCGGCTCTCCAACGGGTTCTCGTAGAAGAACAGCGAGCCGTCGAGCGACAGGCCGGAGATCGAGCCGTTGTAGAGCGCCCGCTCCATCATGTCGGCGTAGCGGGCGTTGGGACCCATGCCGAGCATGCGGCTGGCCCAGAACACGAGGCCGACCGAGGCACAGGTCTCGGCATAGGCGGTTTCGTTGGGCAGGTCGTAGTCGCTGGTAAAACCCTCATTGTGCGCCGATGGCCCGAGGCCGCCGGTGACATAGAGGTTCTTGGTGGTGAGATCGTTCCACAGACGGTCGAGCGCTACCCTGAGCGTGTCGTCGCCATATTCGGTGGCGATGTCGGCCATGCCGGAATAGAGGTACATCGCCCTGACCGCATGGCCGACGACCTTGTCCTGCTCGCGCACCGGCTTGTGCGACTGGTTGTACTCATAAGTCTTGAAATGATAGGCCTTCGGATCGGCGCCGCGCGCACGCGCCTCCTCGTCGAAATAATGCGGCTGTTGCCCGCGCTGGTCGATGAAATACCTGGCCAGGTCCATGTATTTCTGCTCGCCGGTAGCCCGCGCCAGCTTGACCAGCGCCAGCTCGATCTCCTCATGGCCGCAATAGCCCTTCTCCTTGCCCGGCTCCGGGCCGAAGGTGTCGGCGATATGGTCGACATAGCGGCACATGATATCCAGCAGCTTGCGCTTGCCGGTGGCCTGGTAGTAGGCGACCGCGCCTTCGATCAGATGGCCGGCGCAATAGAGCTCGTGGCAATCGCGCAGATTGGTCCAGCGCTTGCCGGGCTGGATGCGCTGGTACCAGCTGGAGAGATAACCGTCTTCCTGCTGCAGTCTGCCGTAGAGGTCGATGACGGCATCGATCTTCGTCTCGAGCGCCGCGTTCTTGCGCCGGTAGAGCGAATAGGCCGCGGTCTCGATGGTCTTGCCCCAATCGGAGTCCCAGAACATCTGCGTCGTCACCGTCGAGCCGGTGAAGCCGGGGCTGGCAGCCTCGTCGGGCGACGGCGAATGAAACGGAATGACGACGCCCGGCGAGGGCCGGTCCGGGTCGATCTGCTCCAGCATGCGCGCCTCGACGCAGCGCTCGTAGAGGATGTCGGCGGTGCGCGACGCCACGGCATCGACACGGTCGCCCCAGAAGCCGCGGACATCGACCTGCGGCACCGGCAGCGGGCGGAAGGCGAGTTTGCCGGGCTTGGCGGATGGTTGAACGGTCATCGTGTCACTCCGTTGGATATTGGTCATTTCACGGCGGGTCATTTCACCGCGCCGGCCATCAGGCCGCGGATGTAGAAGCGCTGCAGCAGCAGGAAGAGCACCAGGCACGGCACCATCATCACGGTGACGCCCGCCTGCACGGCGCCCCAGTCGATGGCGCCGAAGCGGCCCGACTGCAGTGCGGTCATCATGATCGGCAGCGTGAATTTGGACTGGTCGGTCATCAGCACCAGGGCGGCGAGGAACTCGTTCCAGGCGCCGAGGAAGGCGAACAGCGCGATGGTGACGATGCCCGGCCAGACCAGCGGCAGCATCACCTTGAGCAGCATGGTGACGTTGTTGGCGCCATCCATGCGCGCGGCCTCCTCGATCTCGCGCGGCACCGCGTCGAAGGCGTTGCGCATCATGAAGATCGAGAACGGCAGCTGCAGCGTGGTGTAGACCAGGACCAGCCCGGTCAGCGTGTTGTGCAGGCCGACCTTGGTCAGCACCAGGAAGATCGGCGTCAGGATCGACTGGAACGGGATCATGATCGTCGACAGGATGACGATGAAGAGCACATCCTTCATCGGAAACCGGAAGCGCGAAAAGCCATAGCCGGCCAGCACGCTGACGATCACCGACAGGATCACCGTCATCGACGCGACATAGAGGCTGTTTTGCGCCGGCAGCCAGAGGCCGTCGCCAAAGGTGTCGAGCGTGCGATAGTTCTCGACCGAGAAGCCTGTCGTCGGCCATGGCGGCAGCGGCGGCTGGCGCGCCTCCTGCGCCGGCTTGAAGGTCGACAGCACGGCCCAGACGATCGGCGCGATGAACAGCACTGAGGCGATCATGCCGGTCGAATGCTCGGCGAACCTGAGCCAGAGGCGGCTGCTGCGGCTTCTTGCCTGCGCCATCAGTCGATGCCCTCCGGCTTGCGCAGCAGCCACAGCTGGACCAGGCTGAGCGCCACCAGGATGGCCAGCAGGATCATCGACAGCGCCGCGCCATAGCCGAGCTTGAACGAGACGAAGGACTGGTTGAAAATCCAGTAGACGGCGGTCAGCGTCTGGTTGCGCGGGCCGCCGCGCAGGATGATGTAGAACTGGTCGAAGGCCAGGATCGAGCCGGCGATCGACAGGATCAGCGCCAGCGCCAGCGTGCGGCGCATCAGCGGCAGGGTGATGGCGCGAAAGCGCGCGAACGGCCCTGCCCCGTCGATCATCGCGGCTTCCTGCAGATCGGTCGGGATCGACTGCAGGCCGGTCATCAGGATGATCATGGTGAAGCCCGCCACCTTCCAGACGACCATGGCGATGATCGACCAGAAGGCCGGCTGGAAGGTCGCCAGCAGGTTGAACTTTTTCGCCGTCAGGCCGAGGTCGTAGGCGGCAGGGCTGAACAGGCCGGAATCGACATTGAGCAGCCACGACCACAGCAGGCTGGCCGAGGCGAAGCCGACGACCGCCGGCATGAAGAAGGATGTCCGGTAAAAGCCGGTCAGCCGCCTGGGCTTTTCGATGAACAGCGCCAGCGGAAAGGCGACGGCGAAGATCACGATGGTGACGATCACGGTGTAGTAGGCGGTGAAGCTCAGCGCGTTCCAAAAACGGTTGTCGCGCAGGATCGCCCGGTAATTGTCGAAACCGATGTAAAAATGCTCGCCCATCAGCGGCCAGTTGTGCAGCGACATCCAGGCCGTCATGCCGAGCGGGATGATGAAGAATACGACGACCAGCGCCACCGCCGGCGCGACATAGAGCAGGCCGATCCACTGCCGGCGGCCGGCGCCGACCAGTTTTCCGGCGCGTGGCGGGGTGGTGGTGGTGGCGGTCATACGTGGGCTCCGGGTGCGGTGATCCCCCTCCCCCTCGAGGGGAGGGTCCGGCCGCAGGCCGGGGGTGGGGTCCTCCGCGCAGTGCGCCGACGAAAAAGAACGTCGAGCACTGCCGGAACGACCCCACCCGGACCTGCGGTCCGACCTCCCCTCGAGGGGGAGGTAGGGGCGGCGCTTACTTTTGCGGCGCCTGGTCGATGATCGACTGCATGGTCTCCTGCGCATTGGCGATGGCGCCGTCGACATCATCCCCGAAGACGACCTCGTTGATCATCTGCGTCCACGGACCGTTGGCCGAGTTGATCAGGTCGTTGAACACCACGGAATAGGGCGTGCGGCCCTTGGCCATGGCTTCGGCGGCGATCTGGTAGCGCGGATCGAGATCTTTCAGCGCCTCCTTGGCGATGTCGCCGCGCACCGGCAGGCTGCCGTATTTGGCCAGGATGGTCTGGCCTTCTAGCGAATAGGCGAAGTCGAGAAACTCCTTCACCACGGCGAGCTTCTTGGTGCCCTTGGTGACGACGAAATTGTCGCCGCCGGCAAACGACGACCAGCCGCTGTCCTTGCCCGGCAGGAAGGTGACGCCATAGTCGATATCCGGATACTGCGTGTTGAGTGCGCCGATGGCGAAGGCGCCGGACGGCGAAATGCCGATATTGCCGGTGGCGAAGGCGGCAAAGAAGTTGGCGCCGGTGTCGGTCTGCGCGCCGGCCGGCACCAGATCCTTCTTGACCATCGAGCGGTAGAGGTCGATGGCGCCGCGCAGCTGCGGGCTGTCCAGCGTCGCCTTCGAGCCGTCCTCGGAGAGGATGTCGCCGCCCGAGGCCCAGATCAGCGGCGTGAAGGTGAAGATGTTGCAGCCGCCGCAATTGCCGGAGAAGTAGAAGCCCTTGATGTCGCCACCGAGCGCGTTGACCTTTTCGGCATCAGCCTCGATCTCGGCCCAGTTGGCCGGCCCCTTGTCGGGATCGAGACCCGCCTGCTTGAACAATTTCTTGTTCCAGATCAGCACCGAGGCGTCGGCCGAGAACGGCAGCCCGTAGATGTGGTCCTTGTAGGTGCCGGTCTTGACATGCGCCGGCGACAGGCTGGCGAAATAGGGCAGCGATTTCGCCCAGTCGGTGATGTCTTCGAGCTGGCCGGCGGCGGCAAAGGACGGCGTGTAGATCAGGTCGAGCGACAGCGCGTCTGGCGCCGTGCCGCCGGCGGCGGCGGCACCATATTTCGGGATGATCTCGGCATTGGGAATGATGTCCAGCTTGACCTGGTTCTCATGGCCCTTGTTGAAGGCATCGACGATGCGCGGCATGAAGTTCGAGCCGTCGGCGCGAACCCAGATGTTGGCGGTGTCGGCGGCCATTGCAGGCAAGGCAATGATGCTCGCGGCGAGCGCGAACCCGGTAATCATGGTCTTCATGGTTTTCCTCCTCATGGTTCTGTTCTCCTCCCTGTTGCGGCGCTCTCCCAGATCGCGCCGCGCGTTCTCCTAGCCGCCCGGCGGGCGGCCGCATGACTGACGCACCACCAGCCGGCACGGCAGTTTTCGAATGCCCGGCGCGGCGGGTTGGCCGCCGACGAGCGAAAGCAGTGTGAGGCCGGCCTCGCGGCCGAGCGCTGCCAGGTTCATGTCTACCGAGGTCAGCGGCGGGCGGGTTGCCTCGGCCACGATCTCCCAATTGTCGAAGCCGATGACGCCGACGTCGCCAGGCACGACTAAGCCGCGCTCGCGCAGCGCATCGATGACGCCGCGCGCGATCTGGTCGTTGCCGCAGAACACCGCATCGGGTTTCTCTCCCTTCTTGTTGAAGAGCGTTGGGCCGTCGAACAGCTTTCCGACGGCGTCATGCCCCCAGGCTTCCGACCACGAGCCCAGCAAGGGCTCGGTGACCGGCAGGCCGTGCGCGGCCAGCACATCGCGAAAAGCCTGTGCCCGCTCATTCACCACGGCAAAACTGGCGGGACCGCTGACATGGGCGATGCGCCGCCGCCCGAGCCGGCAAAGATGCTCCACCGCCAGCCGCGCCCCGCCGGCATCGTCGGAGACGAAGGCGACGGCATCGGGATCGGGCTGGCTGAAGGCGTAGATCACCGGCACGCCGAGATTGGCGAGGTCGACCGGCAGATGGCGGTCGATGCGCTTGCCGCTGGCGATGATGCCGTCGATGCGCTTGTCCAGCATCGCCTCGACATGCAGCTGCGCCAGCCGCGGATCGTCCTCGACATTGCACAGGAACACCGACACGCCGGCGTCGACCAGCGCATCCGAAATGCCCGACATGACCGGCAGCGAAAAGCGGCCATAGGTATCGTTGGTCAACAGGCCGACGGTAAAGGAGCGCCGCCGCAGCAGGCTCTGCGCCAGGCTGTTGGGGCGAAAGCCGAGCCGCTGCGCCGTCTCGCGAATGCGCTGCCGCGTCTCGGCCGTCATCCGCCCCTGCCCGTTCAGCGCCTTCGAGGCCGTGGCCACACTGACGCCAGCCATCGCCGCGACTTCACGCAGGGTGATGGGGGTCTTGGTGGGTGATGGTGGCGTGTCGGATGCCATGTTTCGGGTGTTGGTCCTCGGTTTGGGAAAAGGTTTTCTCTTGCTGGGTGTAGTGGGTCGAGGTGGATGGTCGGCGGACGCTAGAGGTTTGGGAAAAGGTTTTCTCAAAGAGAGACTAGGATGGGAATTTGGGGATGGCAAGGGGGTGGTGAGGCGCGACGCTATGGGAGCGGCCAACAGCAATACCCAAAGCAAGGACGACCTCAATGCTTTAGAAAATAACTCGGCTCGCCGGCAGCGTTGCTGGCCAAACTCTCAAAAGTTCGATCTAATAAGCTCGGACACAACGTTCGTATACCAACTTTCCGGCATTGGACGCCATATTTCATGAGCAAACCTAATGCGGCTCATTTCGCCACCCGTGACCTTCCCATATAGCTCTTCATACCCCTGGAACCCGACGGAAAATCTCAAAATGTGATCGCCAAGATAATAAAATTCGTCTTCGTCAATGCCACGGTGAGCGGCGTCATCTCGTAGGAGCCCAAATAGGAAGGCCCACTCGTCTTGGTCGTCTCCTTGTTCAGCACCGAGAGGAAGGGATAGGTCTGGTCGACCATTGAACTCAGCATGTACCCGCGCGTGGCATTCGCGGCACAAGGTGACACCGTTCCCAATATCGAAAGCGCCCTGTGGATAAAGTGTTTTTCGGATGACGTGGTGCGCCTGGATGCCTCTTGTCGAATCGCAACATAGACAACGGAAAGAATCCCGAGCCCTAATGTATCGGCTCCACAAACGAAGAATCCATTCGACGGATCGATCTCCGTCGATAGCTCTCACTAGAGCAACTTTCCGCTTCCTAACAACATCCAGCTCTTGTTCAGTCATCAACTTCGTCATGCCGCCTCCAATAACGTCGAGACATGGATATGCAACAGAGGCTATATCAGTAAGCTACTGCCTACGTTCGACAGGCGCCTGCCGACGGGAACGTATGACCGCGATAATCAACGTCATCATGAACGAGGTGAGAAATCGCGACGATCGCCGTTGAAATATTCTTGTTTTCGGGCGCCCCGGACCTGGCGCCCCTTGACAAAAGGTGACATAACTGACTCGCGTTAGCGAGGGGACTAGAGTGAAAAAAGCTGGGCTAGAAGGAGACGAAAATGCATCCATGCCCGGCAACCCAAAGACTTTCATAGACATATTTGCCGGGTGTGGCGGCCTAAGTCTCGGCCTCATGCAAGCGGGTTGGGCGGGCCTCTTTGCAATCGAGCACGACGCCAACGCGTTTCAAACGCTCCACGACAATCTGGCTGTGCGCGCAGCTCGCTTTCGATACCGGTGGCCCAGTTGGTTGCCTAAGGCAGCACTCGAAGTCGCAGACGTTCTTGGGAAATACCGCGATAACCTATTCGCCCTCCAGGGGGAGATAGACATGGTCGTGGGAGGGCCACCTTGCCAAGGCTTTTCAAGCGCAGGCCGTCGTGACCCAAGCGACCCCCGCAACAAGCTCGTCGAGGCATATCTCGACTTTGTCAACATTGTAAAACCACGCATGGTACTCATCGAAAATGTCAGGGGCATCACATCGGATTTCGTTGACGACGCGGCGCCCGGCGGAAGAGTAAACTATGCTACTTGGCTCATCGAAGCGCTTTCCGTCGACTATGCTGTGTCTTCAAAAATGCTGGACACATCCACATTTGGAGTGCCCCAGAAGCGGCACCGGTACTTTGTGCTTGGCGTTCGGCGCGACCTAATTGATACCAACGACCAAGACCCCTTTGCACTAATTGAACAGGCTCGACCTTCATTCGTCCGCATGAAGGGAATCCCTGCCCTTCCGGTTTCCGCGAAAGCGGCCATTTGCGATCTGGAGATCAGTCGTAACGGCAAATCCCCAAGCCGCGAGAGCCCCGGCTTCGAAGAAATTGGCTATATCGGTCCGCTAACTTCGTATCAGAGATTGATGAATGCAGGACATAAGGGATTGTTGGCAGATACCCGCCTCGCCCGACACAGTCCAGACATTGCTCTACGCTTCAAAAAAATCATCGAACTCTGTCACGCCGACGGTCGATTGAACATCTCACTCTCTTCAGAAATGCGTGCCAGCTTTGGCCTTCGGAAGCGAGCGATAAGGGTACTCGACCCAGACGGGCCGTCGCCCACAATTACGAGCATGCCTGATGACCTGATCCACTATAGCGAACCACGTGCACTAACGGTCCGTGAAAACGCCCGGCTTCAAAGCTTCCCGGATTGGTTCTCATTCAAAGGCAAGTATACCACCGGGGGGCACCGGCGCCGGAAGGAAGTGCCCCGATTTACGCAGGTTGCAAATGCCGTACCGCCGCTTGTGGCCGAGGCTCTTGGACTGGCGCTGGGCCGATTTCTTTCTAAGCTGGTTCTTTCGAAGCACAGCCCAGATTCACGGCTAGGAGCTCAAAATGTTCCTGATGCTCAAGAAGCGCTTGCCTGAGAGCCTTCATCGCCTCCCCTGTAAGCTCAACGCCTTTATTATCCACAAGCTTCCTAGAAAAGCCTTTCGTCTGGACTCTAACATGAGCAAGCTTGTTTCTATCAGGAATAACCCTATTAAGGTATGCCTTCATAGTTTCTATTTTCTCTTCGCTAACGCCGTTAAGTTTTGCCAAATTGGTCAGCAGACGCAACCGGTCGGCGCTCGTATAAATGTGGTACTGGTCTGCCAACCCCTCTAGATGCTTAATGGCCTCAACAAAAGCGGCAGATTTCTCAAAATCTATACGCTTCTGTTTCGTTCTTTTCTGAAGTGCAGATATGGTTTCTCCTTGCTTCGCTTCATCGCTACTTGCAAATAAAGTGACCAAGCAGTCGTTAATTAGGTGATCTATATCACTCGTTGCCCCCATCACGATTCCGCGAGAGTGGTCGATATCCAATACCTTCTTCACGAGTGCTCCGAAGACGCCCTCTACAGTGTTGGGAAGATCGTCTCTTGTCGAACAGAACACACCCTGCACTCGTCTCTTCTGAACCATCTCCAACAAATCTGAGGCCTGGGACGAATAAAAGACTATATCCTTGTATGAAAATAGCTGTCGGACCTCGACAAGACCATCATCACCCTTCTTACCCGCCCCAAGGTCGTAGTCCATGACAACGAGATCGATGTGGTCCCCATATATATCATCAGAAAGAAACGCTTTCGCCTCGTCGACCGAGGCAGCAAATGCGACTCCAAGTCGAAATCCTTCCCTTCGTACTAAAAGCTCTATTCTTTCCCGTTGTGACTGAACGCTACCTTGCTGGTCTTCGACCCAAAGCACATTAAAATCGAGCCTCATCTGGAAATCCTAATCAAGAACGAAGAGCCGCGCTTAGGATCATTTCTAGCCGCTTCGATCGTCCCCTTCATTTCACCCAACACGTGACGGACATGATAGAGCCCCAGTCCTGAACCGTCCGTCATCGTAAAGCCCTTTTCGAAAATCCTGTCGAGGTCATCAATCTGAGAGTGGAATCCACGTCCGTTGTCACTGATGCGCATGTAAACAGAATCCTTATCAGGATGCGTTATTTCGAAATCAATTCTGGTCGCATTCGCCTTTTTTGCGTTGGCTACGAGATTATCAACGACTATCGAAACATCGATGGGTTTAAACTTTTGCTTGGATCCCTTTCCGTCATTGACGACTCCTATAGTCATCGGGCCAAATAAGAAGTCGCTCGCTACGTCAGTGATATACTGTTCGACGTACTCAGCAAGGTTGGCTTCGATTTTTTCCGATTCCAGGCGAAAATTCGCCTTTGTCGCAAACTTAGAGATGCCCATTACCCGCCTGTTGAGCAAAGAAATCCTCTCCAGCGCGTCTATGATGTCTTTTGCGGCAACCGTTGTCTTTCCAGAAATCTTAACAAAGAAATTTTCGATCTGTTGCTGTATATCTACCGCATAGATCGTCACCTGATGGTGCAAATTGAGGATCGTTTCCGTATCCAGATTTGTAACGGACGCCAGAAAGAGATTTCGCTTCCTTTCCTCATCGAGTTGTCCCGAAATTCGGGTCGTAGCCGCCTCAGCAGCCGCCGCGCGAGCCTGCGCTTCCTCTTTAGCCTTCCTTTCCTCGTCCGCCTGACGGCGAGCCGTTTCCTCGGATCGGCGCAGTTCTTCAAACCGCTTCTCCGCCTCCTCGATATTCTGAAAAAGCGCGCTGTCTTTCGACTTCTCCGCAATTGCACGAAGACTAGCCAGCGAGTTCTCGAATTGAGCGGACCTCTCGTTTAGAATGCCTATAAGGCGCTTGCTGTATTCAAGAAGCTCAACGCCCTCATTGTCTACAAGTTTGGCCACCGCAGCTGCTACGCGGGCTCGACCTGGATCAGTGAGCAGGCGCGAGACATCGCCGGTGTTCTTGTCCTCCCTGTCCACAAAGGTTACAGGGACGACATAGCGCTCTAGCCGAATAAGACACTGTTCTCGAAAGCATCGGCGCAACTGCGCAACTGCCGGAGTCTGGATCAACCCTGTGTCTCGGCTCGATGACTCCTGGAAATCGGCGTCTGCCCCAGAAACATCGATTCGACCGATGACGTCGCGAGTCCCTAAAAAGCGAGCGTAGCCTTGCTGCTTTCGTCTATCCATCCCAAACCAATCGTCCCCCTCCTCGCCAATGGGAAATACACGAAATCCATTGCGAAAAAGGAAAACGGAACCGAATTGGACAGAGGGAACTCCCATCCGTCGCGCGAAAGTCATTTTTGCAGAGGCATTCAAAAAGAATACCTGGCATTGAAATTTAGAATTCGACAGTAACGGAAAGTCGTTCGGCTCACGGATACGATATATCAGCTCTCCACGATCGGTAAGAGTACTCTCTATATAATTTCCAGTCTCATCAATTCTAACTTCAATAAAAGTCGTTTTTTCCTGAAGAGTCGAAAAGATAAAATTTCCGACATCCCCATTGACTATGGTGTTTGGCGAAATCTCCTCATTTCGCCTTTCCGCCTGCATCTTTTCTGCTTGATCCCCCTTTAGCTCAGCCGGGGCATAAATAGTAATCCTGAACCCGTCCGTAGCCACTCCAAAAGGGTTGATCAGCTTCGCAAGAGCTGACTTCAATCGCAGAATCTTTTCGCGATCCCATTGTTGGCGCGTCTCCTGGATTGTTATGACTGTCCCATGGGTTAAATTCGGCACTCCGGCGGGTAGTTCAAACCCAGTCGACTGAGGAGCGTATTCGACGGGAATCGTGTCGAAGTGCTCCTGATGATCGTTGTCGAACAGGGTCCAGTTGACCGTGATTGAGTGCACTGGACCTGACGATTCCGCCTTGGGCCTTGTCTGAATCTGAATGATTGTTCCCAACCGGTCAGAAGAAAAACGGCCGATTCCCTTGCTACCGGCAAAATGCCGGCGATCGGCTATTTCATCCCGAAAATCGGAGGGTCTTCTCGCGTTGCGCTTGGACGAATAAGCAACAAAAAGCCACTTTGTCCGTATGTCCTCGTAGGACATCCCAATGCCATCGTCAGCGATGACGATCTGATTGATGCCGAAGAATAGATGAACCCGTCTCGCATTCGCGTCGAAGGAGTTTTTCACCAGTTCAAAGACAGCGACTTCGTTGTCAGTGATGAGTTCGCTTCCAAGGACGCTTTTCAGCCCGCTGCTGACGTCAAAATGGAGGTTTTCCATATTGCTGTAGCCATCCGAATTCGTGCTTCAAATCAACAAGTGGCTAGCGATGACCTCTCAGAATCATCGTGAGCCTCTTTTTCATATAGCATGCGGTTCCAATGCGTGCTTATCCGCTGGGAATCGCGCTCTCCCTGCTCAATTCGCAAACTCAAGACATGAAGGGCCTGAGAGGATGGCGGACACATTGAGCCCTAGCGAGCGCAGCGAAAGGATGCGCCGTATTGGAAGCAAGAATACCAAAATCGAGTGGGCCGTGAGGAGAATGCTGTTCGCTGCCGGTTACAGATATCGAATTCACCCAAAGGATCTGCCAGGCAAACCGGACATCATATTTCGAGGTAGGAAGTTAGCAATCTTTATTCACGGCTGTTTTTGGCATCAGCATCGTGCGTGCACAATTTCACACATTCCCAAGAGTAGATCTTCGTACTGGTGCGAAAAGCTCGAGCGGAACGTTCGGCGGGATGCTGAAGCGTACAAGGCGTTGAAAATGTTGGGGTGGCAAGTTTTAACAATATGGGAATGTGAAACGGCTGATCCCCAGGCACTCAAAGGTCGACTGTTCACAAAGCTGGGGCCGGTGAAATTTGAGCAATCGTAGGACCGGTGCAGTTTTCGTGCTTTTGAGTCCCCGACACCTTTTGTTTTGACAACTCGGTCGCCACTATGCTGGCGCAGTTTCAGCCAGGGCGACAAATCAAGGCGCCCACTAGCTGGTACATCGGCACACTGCGCCGTGTCCCCCCCATGCTCAGCATGGCTGCATCGCCGATGACAAAACAAGGGGGCTCCCCATAGGCGCCGGTCTTGACAACTGCCCGCCGTTTCGGCGCCAAAGAGCAAGTAGGGCCGCAGTTGCCCCCCAAGAGCCAACAACGGCCGGCCAAGCTCCCCGCCCAGGCACACTCAGAAACAAAATTCAACAGTTCGGAAAAACCGGCGAAAGATCGGATGGCATAAGCTTCCCAGTCAGGATTCCGCGTTCTTCCTTTTTGGAAACCCTCCACCAACAAAATCGCAGCGGCGGCGCAGCGCCTGCTCCAGCGGGGCATGAACAGCCGCGATGCCCAGGCAGAACCTGCCATTTACCAAGCTCAGCTTCATGACCCAAACAGGGGTCAGATGCGATGGCGGAGCGCCTCAATGATCACTGCCATTGCAGGCGAAAGCTGTCGCCTGCTCGGATAATAGAGGTGATAGCCGGCAAATGGCGGGCTCCAGTCGTCGAGCACGAGCCTGAGGCGTCCCTCGGCGATGTGGTGGCTGACGAGGTTTTCCGGGACATAGGCGATCCCGAAACCGCTTGTCGCAGCCTCGATCATGGGAATGGACGAATTGAAGGTGAGTTGGCCTTCCACCCGCACACGAAGGTCGCGGCCATCCCTGGCGAATTCCCAGGCATACAATCCGCCGAACGTCGCCTGCCGCATATTGATGCAGTCGTGATCGACCAGGTCCTGGGGCGCGGTCGGAACCGGATGGCGGGAAAAATAGTCCGGCGAAGCCACGGCCACGAGCCTCCAATCCGGCCCGATGCGCACTGCGATCATATTCCTGTCGATGCTCTCGCCGAGCCGCACGCCTGCGTCGAAGCGCTCCTCCACAATGTTCTTCATGCCGTTGTCGCTGTAGAGCTCGACGCGCACGTCGGGGTTGTCGCTGAGCAAGGGCTGGAGCTTCGGCCAGACGGTCGTCTGCAGCGCATGGTCGGACAGGGTGATGCGGACCGTTCCGGAGGGCTTGTCGCGAAAGGCCACGAGGCTTGCGAGGTCGGATTCGATTTCCTCGAACCGGGGAACAAGAGATTGGAATAGTCGCTCGCCGGCCTCGGTCGGAGAGACGCTCCGCGTCGTACGCGTCAGCAGGCGGACGCCAAGACGAGCTTCAAGCTCCTTGATTGTCGAACTCAGGGTCGACTGCGAGGTTCCGAGCTTTGCCGCCGCCCTGGTGAAACTGCGCTCCCGGGCGACCGCCACGAACCAGAGCAGATCCTTCATGCCATCGCGCTGCATAGGCACCTCCCATCGGACATTCATATCATGAGCAGATAAGTCCATGCGGATTGCTTAGTCTACTTAAATGGGTTCCCCTGCAATATCTTCTGGCAGCGACGGGAATTTGCGGCCGATCCGTCCGGTCGCTTTGCCAGGATGCCAATCATGGAAACCACGTACGACACAAGGCTTGTTGAAAACCGCGCCGCATGGGGCGCGGTGTTGTCGATGGCGCTGTGTGTTTTCGTGCTCATCGCGTCGGAATTCATGCCGGTCAGCCTGCTGTCGCCGCTAGCGGCCGATCTCGGCATCACCGAGGGCCGCGCGGGACAGGCGATCTCGATTTCGGGCGCTTTCGCCGTCGTGACCAGCCTGCTGGTCGCCGGCCTCACGCGCCACATCGACCGCCGACTGGTCGTGACCGGCTTCACCCTCCTCCTCATCGTGTCCGGTCTGGCTGTCACCTTCGCGCCGAACTACGCGTTGCTCATGGTCGGCCGGGCGCTGCTCGGCATCGCGATCGGCGGGTTCTGGTCGATGTCGACCGCGATCGTCATGCGCCTCGTGCCGCAAGACATGGTTCCGAAGGGTCTCGCCATGCTGAACGCCGGCAATGCCATTGCGGCCACCATCGCCGCGCCGCTGGGCAGTTTCCTTGGCGCCTATGTCGGCTGGCGCGGCGCTTTCTTCCTCGTCGTGCCGTTTGGCCTCCTGGCGCTGGCCTGGCAGTGGACAAGCCTGCCGGCCCTGCCGCCGCGCCGGCGGAAGCGTGCCGGCAATCCGCTGACGCTGCTCGGCCGTCTTCCCGTCGCTACCGGCATGGCGTCGATCATGATGCTGTTCATGGGCCAGTTCGCGCTCTTCACCTATCTGCGGCCCTTCCTCGAGAACGTCACGCGGCTCGACATCGCCGCCCTCTCGGCGGTCCTGCTGGCGATGGGGCTGGCCGGGGTGCTCGGCACATGGTGCGTCGGCCGGCTTTTGCGCACGCGTCTGTTCAGCATCCTCACCGTCATCCCGCTGGTCATGGCTGCGCTGGCCGCCGCGCTCATCGCGCTCGGTGCACTCCCGGGTCCCACAGCGCTGCTGCTCGTTGCCTGGGGCTTCTTCGGCATGGCCGCGCCGGTCGGTTGGGGCACGTGGCTCAGCCGAACATTGCCGAACGACGCGGAGGCCGGCGGCGGGTTGCAGGTAGCCGTCATCCAGCTCGCCATCACCGGCGGCGCCGCGATCGGCGGCACGCTGTTCGATACGGTCGGCTGGTGGGGACCGTTCACTCTGGGCGCGGTGCTGCTCTGCGGATCGGCGCTCGCCGCCCTTGCCGCAGCGTATATGGCCCGGAGGTCTTTGCCATGACGATCGAACGTGCGCCGCTCAGCCGCCGGACATTGCTCGGCGTGGCGCTCGCGGTGGCGGCCCTGCCTCGCACAGCCGCCGGCCAGGAAAGCCAATCTCCCGTCAGCCAGGAGCCCACCGACATGAAGATCAGGATGGTTTTCAACGGCCGCACCATGACCGCCACGCTCTACGACAATCCCTCGGCGCGCGACTTCTTCTCCATGCTGCCGCTCGACCTCGAGATCGAGGACTACGCCCACAACGAGAAGATCGCCTATCTGCCACGCAAGCTGACGCAGGAGGGAAGCGGTCCGTTCGCCGACGAGCAGCCCTATGACCTGTGCTATTTCATGCCCTGGGGCAACCTGGCCATGTTCTACGCCGACTACCGCCATCCCGGGCTGATCAGGCTTGGCCGCTTCGACGAGGGCGAGCAGGCCCTGCACGTTCGCGGCAAATTCCCGCTTCGCATCGAACGCATTTGAGATCGCAAAGGAGATCACCATGGACATTCTTCGCGCCGGCACCAGGCCTTCTGGCAAGGGACCACCTGACTGGTTCACCGGAACGGTGCGGATCGATCCGCTCTTCAATCCCTTCGACGCCGAGCGGGTTCAAGGCGCACAGGTGACCTTCGAGCCCGGCGCCCGCACCGCCTGGCACACGCATCCGCTCGGCCAGACGCTGATCGTCGTCTCCGGCCTCGGCCGAGTTCAGCGCCAGGGTGGCCCGGTCGAGGAAATCTGTCCGGGCGACGTCGTCTGGTTCGCGCCCGGCGAAAAGCACTGGCACGGCGCGTCGCCTCGGACCGCCATGACCCACATTGCCCTCCAGGAGGTCAAGGACGGCAAGGTCGTGGACTGGCTGGAACATGTCAGCGACGCCGACTACGGCGCCTGATCTCTCCTCGAAAGGAACCAACATGCTTGCAACCGTTCTTCACAAACCGGGCGACATACGCTGCGAGGAAATCGCCGATCCGAAAATCATGCGGCCGACGGACGCCATCATCAAACTGTCGGCAAGCTGCATCTGCGGCTCGGACCTGTGGCCCTATCGCGGGCTGCAGCCGGTCGCCGGGCCGATGCATATGGGCCACGAATATTGCGGCATCGTCGTCGAGGTCGGCGCAGAGGTGCGCACGGTCCGCCCCGGCCAGTTCGTCGTCGGGTCGTTCTGCCTCTCCGACAATACCTGCCCGCATTGCCGCTTCGGCTTCCAGTCGTCTTGCGTGCAGCGCGAGTTCATGTCGGGCGCGCAGGCGCCTTACGCCCGCGTGCCCCTGGCCGATGGCACACTGGTCGCCACCGCCGAGGTGCCGCCGGTCGACCTCATCCCTGACCTGCTGGCTGTGTCCGATGTGCTCGGCACCGGCTGGTACGCGGCCGACGCAGCCGAGGTCCGCGAAGGATCGACGGTGGTGGTGGTCGGCGACGGTGCGGTAGGCCTGATGGGCGTGCTTGCGGCCAAGGAGATGGGCGCCGAGCGCATCATCGCCATGAGCCGGCACGCCAGCCGCCAAAAACTCGCCCGCGAGTTCGGCGCGACCGACATCGTCGCTGAGCGCGGCGAGGAAGGCGTGGCCCGCATCAAGGAACTCACCAAGGGCGTCGGCGCGGACTCCGTGCTGGAATGCGTCGGCACGGGAGAATCCTTCGACCAGGCGCTGGCCTGCTCCCGCCCCGGCGGCACCATCGGCTATGTCGGCGTGCCGCACGGCGTGAACTTCGACGGCCAAAAACTATTCTTCGGCCAGAAACGCATGCTGGGCGGCCCGGCGCCGATGCGCCGTTTCCTGCCCGACCTGATGGACCGTGTGCTGCAAGGTCGGATCAAGCCCGGCAAGGTCTTCGACCTCAAGCTGTCGCTGGCCGAGGTCGCTGAAGGCTATCGCGCCATGGACGAGCGTCGCGCCATCAAGGTCATGCTTTCGGTGTGAGCAGCAATCGGGCGGACGGCCTGTGCGCACCAAAACTCAGAAAAGGAACAACATATGACGATGAGATTGAAGATTGCCGACCTTGCGCTTGCGCTTTCGGTCGCCACGCCGGCTTTCTCGCAAGAGTCCGCGATCATCGGCGCATGGCGCATGATTTCGCTCGAGGCCGGCGCCGAGGGAAACCTCAAGCCCGTGCCATATTCCGGCCAGGTCATCTTCACCGAGGCCGGCACCCTCTCGGTGCAGGCGCAGAACCCCGACCCCAAGGCGCCGGACACGCCTTACACGGCGAATGGCTACGAAGCCTATTACGGGCCGGTCGCCATCAACGACAAGGACAAGACCTTCGTCATCACGATCGAGTCCTCCCTGGTCCGCAACCTTGTCGGCAAGAGCATGAAACGCAAATTCGAGGTCTCGGACAACAAACTGGTCCTCACGCCTGACAACCCGGCCGAAGGCTGGCGCGTGACCTACGAACGCTACTGATCCGAACAGTTGGATTACCGATTGACCAAAATGGCGCGGATATCAGACCGAAATGGCGTCATGGCGGAACTGACGCCGATCATGGCGGCTGTCTTCGCCGGCTTCCTGCTGATCGGCCTGGCGCTACCCGTCCTGCCGCTGCATCTTCACCAGCAGCTTGGCTTCGGCCCCTTCGCAGTGGGACTGGTGACGGGCAGCCAGTTCGTCGCCTCGATGCTGTCGCGCATCGGGGCTGGCAACTATGCCGATGGGCGCGGCGGCAAGCGCGCCGTCGTCGTCGGCCTCATTGCCGCTACCCTTGCCGGGCTATTTTACCTCGGCTCGCTGGCATTGCTCGACCGGCCGGTAGCGTCCGCATCGGCGCTGTTCGCCGGACGGGCGGTGCTGGGCGCGTCCGAGAGCTTCATCATCACCGGCGGCGTCGCCTGGGGCCTCTCCGTTGCGGGCGGACAGAACTCCGGAAAAGTCATAGCCTGGGTGGGCACGGCGATGTTTGCGGCGCTCGCGCTGGGGGCGCCGGTCGGATCTGCGCTTTATGCAGCGAGCGGTTTCACCGCGATCGCACTCGCGACGATCGTCCTGCCGCTGGCGACGCTGCTTGCCATCCTGCCGATGCGCGGCACCAGCGCCGTCGCGAGCAGCGGGCCGCAGTCATGGAGGAGCGTGGCGAAAGCGGTCTGGCTTCCTGGCGTCGGAGCTGCTTTCAGCAGCCTCGGCTATGGTGCTATTCTGGGCTTCGGCGCCCTGCTCTTCGCCGAGCGGAGCTGGCAGCCGGTATGGCTTCCCTTCACGGCCTATGCCGCGTCGCTGACCGTGGCAAGGCTGTGCTTCGGCCACCTGCCCGACAGGCTTGGGGGCGCACGCGTCGCTGTGATCTTCGTCGCGGTCGAGGCGGCAGGGCTGATGCTGATCTGGCTTGCGACCGGGCCTGTTGTCGCCGCGATCGGAGCGGGTCTGACTGGCCTCGGCTACTCGCTGGTCTATCCCGGCCTCGGCGCCGAGGCCGTAGGCCGTCTTCCGTCGCGCAGCCGCGGCCTGGCAATGGGACTCTACACCGTCTTCCTCGACGTGGCGCTCGGCTTCGGCAGTCCGGCGCTCGGCTTGGTCGCCGCGTCGACCGGGCTGCAATTCGTCTTCTTCGCCGTCGCGGCGGCGACGCTTCCGGCGTTGGGCATCGCTCTGCTGCTGGGTCGCCGTAACGCTCCATTGTAGACAGCTCGCCGGCGTCGTCTGCATGAGGTTCGCTCATAGTCTCTTTCCGGGTTGCCACGGAGGCTGAACCCCTCCCCCGCAAGGTGCAGCGAGCGGCCGGCCAAGCTCCCCGCCCAGACACACTCCAGAAACAAAATTCAACAGTTCGGAAAAACCGGCGAAAAGATCGGGTGGCATAAGCTTCCCCGTCGGGATTCCGGGCACTTCCTTTTTGGAAGCCCTCCACCAACAAAATCGCAGCGGCGGCACAAGCCTGTTCCAGCGGCGGCATGAACAGCCGGGCGATGCCCGGCGAGGACGAGAGAGTATGGACATGGACTACGATATCGCCGGACTGGACAGCGACGCGGCAATGCCGATCGGCAGCCTGGCAAGCATCGATGCGCTGGCACGGATCGCTCGCGGCCCGACAAGGAACGGCCAGGTCCTGACGGGCGCCGACTTTGCCCGGCAGCCGGGTGAGCGGCTCGATACGGTGTTCGAGCAGCTCGCCGTAACGTTTGCCGCACTGCCGGCGGTGATCTCCGAAGGGCGCGTGTGGACCTATCAGGAGCTGAACAGCCGCGCCAACCAGTTCGCCCGCATGCTGATCAAGCACGGCGTGCGGCCGGGCCACCGGGTCGGGCTCATTCTCGACCGGTCGGCGGAAACCTATGTCGCGTTGCTGGCGGTGATGAAGGCGGGGGCTGCCTTCGTGCCGCTGGCCACCGCGTTTCCGCAGGAGCGGATGGCGCTGATCATCGAAGACGCCGCCGTCAGCATGATCGCCACCATCGCCGCCTATGCGTCGCGCGCCGGTCAACTGCCCGTTCCGCATGTGCTGATCGACAGCGCCGCCGCCGAAATCTCCGCACAGTCGCCCGCGCCGCTGAAGCAGCAGGCGACCGACGACATTTGCTACATCCTCTATACCTCGGGCACCACCGGCAAGCCCAAGGGCGTGGTCATCACGCACCAGAGCTTCGTCAATTTCATACACGTCGCGGCCGCCTCCTACGGCTACCGGCCGGGCGACCGGGTGTATCAGGGCATGACCATTGCCTTCGACTTTTCCTCGGAAGAGATCTGGGTGCCGTTCGTCGCCGGCGCGACGGTGGTGCCGGCACCTGGCCAGATGCCGCTGGTGGGCGAGGAACTGGCGGATTTCCTGCGCCTCCATGACATCACCTGCATGGCCTGCAGCCCGACATTGTTGTCATCGATGACATCGGACGTTCCCAGCCTGCGCACGCTTCTGGTGGGCGGCGAGGCCTGCCCGCACAATCTGGTGGTGCGCTGGTCGAAGCCGGGCCGGCAGATCCTCAACACCTACGGGCCGACCGAGGCGACCGTCACCGCAACGATGGGGGCGCTGACGCCGGACCGTCCCGTCACGATCGGCGCGCCGTTGCCGACTTACTCGATCGTCATTCTCGACGCTTCGCTGCCGCAACTTGCCGAGCCCGGTGAACTGGGCGAGATCGGCATTGCCGGCATCGGGCTCGCCGTCGGTTATCTGAACCGGCCGGACCTGACCGACCAGAAATTCATCGCCGATTTCGTCGGCCTGCCGAACAACCCGTCGCAGCGCATCTACCGCACCGGCGATCTTGGCCGGATCAACGATAGCGGCGAGATCGAGTATGCCGGGCGCATCGACACGCAGGTGAAGATTCGCGGATATCGCATCGAGCTCGGCGAGATCGAGGCGGTGCTGCTCGACCAGCCCGAGATCGCGCAGGCCGCCGTCACCACCTGGGAGATCGAGCCCGGCCGCGTCGAACTGGTTGCCTATTACGCACTTAAAACCGGCGTAGCGGCGATTTCCCGAGGGGATCTCGCCCAGACGATGAAGCGGCGGCTGCCGGACTATATGGTGCCCGCCTATCTGGAGGAGCTGCCCGCCATCCCGATGACCGTCTCCAACAAGGTAGACCTGCGCCAGCTGCCGAAGCCGACGAGCGTCCGGCTTTCGGCCGATCGCACGATGGTGCCGCCCGGCAATGAGGACGAGCGATTCCTGGCGGAAGCGCTGGCCACGGTGCTGAAATTCGACGCGGTGTCGGTCGAGGATCACTTCTTCGACGATCTCGGCGCCAACTCCTTGCTGATGGCGCATTTCTGCGCGCGCGTGCGCACCAGGAAGGAATGGGCGACGACGTCGATGCGCGACATCTATCTCTATCCCACAGTGGCGCGCCTGGCGCTGCATCTGGGGGTAGCGGAGGAGATGACGACGGCAACCAACGAGCCGGTCCTCACCCGCCGGGCCTCGAATTTCGCCTACTGGACCTGCGGCGCGGCGCAGCTTTCGTTTTACGGCCTCTACAGCTACGTGGCGCTCTGGGCGATCAATGACGGCCTCAACTGGATGTATGACGCGCTCGACGATCCGCTGCAGCTATATATCCGGTGCGTGGCGCTTTCGGCGGCCGTGTTCTTCGGCATGTCGGGCTTTGCCGTCCTTGCGAAATGGGTGCTCATCGGCCGGTGGAAGGCCGAGGCGTTTCCGATCTGGGGCGTGCGCTACTTCCGCTTCTGGGTGGTCAAGACATTGATCCGCACCGCGCCCGTCGTGCTGTTCCGCGGCAGCCCGCTCTACAGCCTCTATCTGCAGCTGCTCGGCACCAAGCTCGGGAAAAACGCCGTCATCGAATCGAAATCCGTGCCCGTCTGCACGGATCTTATTTCCATCGGCGCCAACACCGTCCTGCGCAAGGAATCGATGATCCTCGGCTTCAGGGCCCAGTCCGGTTATATCCACACCGGGCCGCTGACCATCGGCCGCGATGCCTTCGTCGGCGTCGGCTCCACGCTCGATATCGACACCAGGATCGGCAACGGCGCCCAGCTCGGCCATTCGTCCTCGCTGCATCGCGGGCAAAGCATCCCGGACGGCGAGCACTGGCATGGATCGCCGGCGGTGCCGACCACGGCGGACTATTGCAAGGTGCGCAATGTCAATCCTTACCAGGTCCGGCGCTTCCTCTATGAAGCGCTGCAGCTGGTCGGCCTGTTTGGCCTTGTCACCCCGCTGCCGCTCCTGTTCCACAGCTACTGGGAATATGTCGGCGACGACTATCAGGAGACGATCGGCCTTGTCGCAATCGGCACCACGGTCACGCTTTTCGGCTATATCGCGGCGGCTTTCCTGGCAGCGACGCTGGTGCCGCGCCTGACGAGCCTGATCTTGAAGCCGGGCCGCACCTACACGCTTTACGGTTTCCGCTACTGGCTGCAGACCGTCGCCGAATTCGCCAGCAATTCCCGCGTGCTCGGGCTCCTGGCCGGCGACAGCTCGGCAATCGTGCACTACATGCGCGCCATCGGCTGGAACCTCAACAGAGTGGTGCAGACCGGCTCCAATTTCGGCTCCAACCAGCAGCACGAAAACCCGCTTCTGTGCGAGATCGGCACCGAGACCATGGTCTCGGACGGGCTGTTCATGATCAACATGCACAAGTCCGCCTCGGCCTTCAGGCTCGAGCCGACGCGCATCGGCGAACGCAACTATCTCGGCAACAACATCTACTATCCGCCGGACGGCCGCACGGGCGACAACGTCCTGCTCGGCACCAAGGTGATGATCCCCATCGACGGGCCGTTGCGCGAGAATGTCGGCCTTCTCGGTTCGCCCGCCTTTGAAATCCCGCGCATGGTGAACCGCGACAAGGAGCTTATCGCGGGCGTCGACGAGGCAGACCGGCGCCGGCGCATCCCGTTCAAGAACCGCCACAACCTGGTGACCATTCTTCTGTTCCTGGCAACGCAATGGGTCATGCTGTTCGTCACGCTGGCGATCTGGGACCGGGCGCTGAACTACTATACGGAATGGGCGGAGGTGGCGCTGTTCGCCGCCGTCATCTTGACCTCGGCGATCACCATTCCGTTCTACATTCTGGTCGAGCGGGCAAGTCTTGGTTTCCGCGGCTTGAAGCCGCAGATGACGACCATCTACGACGTCGCCTTCTGGCGCCACGAGCGCCACTGGAAGCTGGCGGATTCGCCCATCGTGCGCCTGTTCGCCGGCACGCCGTTCCGGCCGATGATCCTGCGCCTGCTCGGCGTCAAGGTCGGCAGCCGGGTCTATGACGGCGGCAGCAATTTGACCGAGCGTTCGCTGGTCGAGATCGGCGACGACGTCACGCTCAACGAGGGCTGCGTGATCCAGGCCCATTCGCTGGAAGAAGGCGCGTTCAAGTCCGATTTCATCCGCATCTGTGATGGCTGCACGCTCGGGCCTTCCGCCTTTGTCCACTACGGCGTGGTGATGGGCAAAGGCTCGATGGTCGACGCGGACTCCTTCGTGATGAAGGGCGAAGAGCTGGAGCCCAACTCGATCTGGCGGGGCAACCCGGCCAAGCTGCATCGCTTCGTCACGCCGGTGCCGGAGGATAGCGTCAAGGCAACGGCTTGATGAGCGCAGACATCCGCCTCGTTTCGGTGACCGGGGCCAACCGGGCCCTGGTCGCGGCTCTGGAACTGGCTGCGGATCAGATGGATTTCGTCGCCAGCAATGCGGAGTCGCTGGACGAAGCCGAAACCGACGGGGACGCTCGGCCGCGCGTCGTCATGGCAGGGGATCGCGTCGTCGGTTTCCTGATGTACGAGGCGCCGCAGGACGACGACGAGGCGCGGATCTACCGCTTCATGATCGATCGCGTCCATCAGGGCCAAGGCTACGGCAAGGCCGCTTTGCGCGAAGTGCTGGATGAAATCATGCGGCTCGGCCACATCAGCCACGTTTCGATCTGCTACGAACCTGGGAATGAAGCGGCACGCCGCCTCTATCGCGCTGCCGGTTTCGTCGAAGAAGGGCCCGACGAGGACGGGGAAATGATCGCCGACCTCGCTCTGCGGGGTGAACAGCCATGACGCGCCGGCTCGATGCCGGTGCCAGCCTGTCGGCGCAGTTGCTGGCGGCGATGGCCGCCATGGCACCGGCCGGCGTTCGGATCGGATGCCGCACGATCCGCGAAGGCGATGAGAACCATTTGCTGCCGCAGGAAGCACGCTCCATCCCGTCACGCCTGCCGCTGATGCGGCGGGCGAGTGGCGCGGCGCGGTGGATCGCGCACGAGTTGCTGGCGGATATGGGCTTGAACGACGTCGCTATCCTCCGCGGCTCCTCCGGCGCACCGGTATGGCCTCATGGAGTAACGGGGTCGCTGGCTCACGACGACGAGATAGCCGTGGCGGCCGTCGCGCCGCTCTCCCACGTCGCCTCGCTCGGCATCGATATCGAGCCCGCTTTGCCCCTGCCCGACGACATCTTCGCGCTGGTTGCAGTCCCCGCTGACCGGATCGACGCAACCGACCCGTATCTTGCCGGTCGCATCCTTTTTGCCGCCAAGGAAGCTGTCTACAAGGCCGCCTACCCGCTTGATGGCGAAGTGCTGGGCTATGAGGACATCACCGTCGATCTCGACGCAAGCGACGCTGTGACGAAGACGGGCCGCAGAGCGAGACTGGTTTACTGCGTTGCTCCGTGTGTGGTCGTTCTGGCGTTTGTCGATGGTGTCCGAAGCGCCCCCCCTTTAAGCGCGATGGGCCAGCGCCCGACAGCAACGCCTGCTCAACAAAGCGCTTTTTTTTCGCAGAGCGGTCGCAAAAGGCTCACACGGTTCGTCCTTTGACAGAAGAAGGAGAGCGCCATGAGAAACCTTATTATCACCGAGTTCATCAGCATCGATGGCATCGCCGAGGTCGAGAAGCTGCCCAGCGTGACCTGGAACGATGAGATGCAAAGGTTCAAGGAGGACGAGCTTGCCGACAGCGGGGCCATGCTTCTGGGGCGCACGACCTACGAGATTTTTGCCGGCTCTTGGCCCAAGGAAACCGGAGACTTCGCCGACCGGTTCAATGCGCTGCCGAAATATGTCGCGTCGACAAGCCCGAAGGCACTCGACTGGAAACCGGCCGAGTTGCTGAAGGGTGTGTTGCCGGAAGCGGTTCGGGCGCTGAAGCAAGGCAGCGGCGGCAACATCTATGTGCATGGCAGCCTGAGCGTCGCGCGGGAATTGCTGCGCCATGGTCTGGTCGATCGCGTCAGGCTGCTGAGCTACCCTGGCTCCGTCGGGGAGGGCAAGAAGCTGTTCCCGCCCGATATGCCGGTGGCGTTGGAGCCGATCTCGACCGTACAGTTCAGCAATGGCGTGGTGGCGCTGGAATATGCGGCTGGGAGGGTGTGAGACGCTGGTGGGGTAATCTCCCCTTGAGGGGAGATGTCGCCGAAGGCGACAGAGGCGGTCGGTCCGTCCTGACGCAACCTCCTATCGACAGTAGGAGGTCTAGCTTCACGCGAGACGACCCCCTCTGGCCTGCCGGCCATCTCCCCCTCGAGGGGGGAGATCGGCAGCTCACCCTACTTTCTTCCCCCGCTTGCCCTTGGCACGCGCCTCGACCACTCTTTCCACCTCGCGCTTCAGTTCGTCCTTGACCTCCTGCGTCTCGGCCAGCAGCGTGTCGATCTTCATGAAATCGAGCACGCGGTATTTTGACACTGGCGGGCGGATCAGTATGTCGGGGGGGCGCTGGTTCAGCTTGTGGGCGATGATCGACTGCATCATCAATTGCGTGGCGCCGTACATCAGATCGACGGTGGTCGGGTGCTTGCGCTCGGCCTCGCTCGGCGCACCGACGACGTCGATCGCGATGATGATGTCGGCGGCGTCTTCGATGAGGTCGAACGGCACCGGATTGTAGATGCCGCCGTCGATCAGCACGCGGTCGTCGCGCGTCACCGGGCGGAACACGGCGGGAATGGCAGCCGAGGCGGCGAGCGCCGAATGCAGGTCGCCCTCGTCGAAGACGGCCAGCTTGTGACCGAAATAGTCCGTCGCCGTCACCTTGAGCGGGATCATCAGCTCGGCGAAGGTTTCCGGGATGGCTTCCGGCAGGAACGCCTTCAAGATGCGCTCTATGTTGAACTGGCTGACGCGGATGCCGCCCTGCATCGCCTCGGCGATGGTGCCGGGACGCGAGCGCCACATGCGCGCCGCCACCTCGGCGCGGCGGCCGAGGATCGAGCGGGCGTAGTCCTCGATGTCCTTTCCGCTCATGCCCGAGGCCATGCCGGCGCCCATGATGGCGCCGATCGAGGAGCCGGCGATGGCCACGGGCTTGATGCCGAGCTCGTCCAGCGCCTCGACGATGTGGATATGGGCGAGGCCGCGCGCGCCGCCGCCGCCAAAGGCGATACCGAAAGTCGGACCTGTCATTTGGCCTCCAGCTTCGGCCCGATGCTCATGATCGCGGGCGCCGGCGTCAGCAGCTTCTTCGCCGCTGCCTTGACCTGATCGAGCGTCACGCCGTTGATGAGCGCCGCGCGGCGCTGCACGTAGTCGATGCCGAGATTGTCGAGCTGCAATTCCACCAGGGTCGCGGCAATGGCGCTGGAAGAATCCAGATTGCTGATAGCATAGGAGCCGACCATGTATTTCTTGGTCGCGTCCAGCTCGGCCTCGGTCGGCCCCTCCTGCGCCATCTTCTTGACCACCTCCTTGACGATGGCGAGCGTCTCGGCGGCGCGGTCGGAACGCGTCGCCGTGGTGATGATCAGCGCATTGGAATGCTGGTGGTCGACCAGGTTGGAATCGACGGAATAGGCCAGGCCGCGCTTTTCCCGCACCTCGTCATAGAGGCGCGAGGTGAAGGTGCCGCCGCCGAGAATCTGGTTCATCAGCACCGCGGGGAAGAAATCCGGCGCATCGCGCTTCACACCGGGATAGGCAAACTGCAGCGAGGTCTGCGGCAGGTCGTAGTCGACCTCGAGCTGCTGGCCGAGCTTCAGCTCGGTATCGGCAACCGGTTGCAGCACCTGCTTTTCCGGCAGATCGCCGAAGACCTCATCGAGCTTCCGCTTCAGCGTCGCGGCGTCGATGTCGCCGACCACCGCGACATGCAGGCCGCTGAGGGCGAAATTGGCCTTGTGGAAGGCCGCCAGATCCGCCGCCGTGATAGTGGCAATGCTGTCCTTGGTGCCCTGGTCGGGCCTGGAATACGGATGGTCGCCATAGATGGCGCGCAGCCATTTGGTTTGCGCGACGGTGTTGGGGTCACGCTCATTGGCGATGATGCCGGACAGGATCTGGGCGCGGATGCGGTCGATCGGCGCCTGGTCGAAGCGCGGGCTGGTGACCGCCAGCCTGAGCAGGTCGAAGGCCGCATCCTTCTGCTCGGCCAGCATCCGCATCGCGCCATAGGTGCCGTCGCGCGCCGCTTCGAAGCCCATCTCTGCGCCGGCATCGTCAAGCTTGATCTGGAAGGCCTCGCTGTCGAGGTCGCCGGCGCCCTCGTCGAACAGGCCGGTCATCAGATTGACCAACCCTTCCCGCCCCGCCGGATCCTGCGTCGAGCCGCCATCGAAGACGAAGCGGATGGCGACGATCGGAATGGAGTGGTCCTCGACCAGCCAGGCATTGACGCCCTTTGACGAGGTCACCGGTTGGATGTCCATCGCGTGCGCGGCGAGCGCCGGCAGGATGAGGAAGAAGATGCCGAGGAACAGTGTGGCGAGGGCGTGGAGAACCGCGATGCGCCTATGAGCAATCGCATAAGGCCATTGATCGCCAAGGTCAGCTCCGCCCCTCATCGCGCTGCCGGGCACTTCTCCCCGTATAGTGACGGGGAGAAGGGGTCTCGCCGCGACGCTGGCGCTCTTCTTACGACGCTGATGGTTGGCGAAATCGGCGATGATAGCGCCCCTCTCCCCGTCACTATACGGGGAGAGGATGCCGGCAGGCAGGTGAGGGGCAGCGCTAACGCTCAATCTCGTCATCATCAATTCCCCGCCTGTTGCTGCGGCAAGAGATAGCCGGTCGTCGTACGATCGAGCAGCAGATAGCGTGCGGCGACCGCCTTGATCTCATCGGCGGTGACCTTGCGAATGCGGTCCGGCCATTCCTCGATATCCCTGACGTTGCCGCCGGTGGCGAGCTCGGCGCCGTAGAGATTGGCCATCTCGTCCTGCTTGTCGCGGGCGAAGATCATGGCCCTGATATAGCGGGCCTTGGCCTTCTGCAGCTCATCGGCGGTGACGCCGTCCTTGACGATGCGGGCGATCTCGGCGTCGACGGCCGCCTCGACGTCGCTCAGCTTGGCGTCGCCGCGCGGCGCGCCATAGACGGTGAAATTGGTGGCGTCGAGCATCGTACCCTGGAAGAAGGCGCCGGCCGCCGATGCGATGCCTTGCTTGACCACGAGCTGCTGGTAGAGCCGGCTGCGGCTGCCGCCGCCAAGGATCTCTCCCAGCAGGTCGAGCGCCTCGGCCTCGCCGGGTTTTGCCGTGTGGTAGGACGGAACCACCCATTGCGTCGAAAAGCTCGGCACCGAAACGCGCCCATCGGTGAGCGTCACCGTCCGCTTGGTGTTCTGCTCCGGCTCGACCGGGCGGATGCGCGGGGGCAGATCCGGGCCGCGCGCGACCTTGCCATAGGTTTTTTCGGCCAGCGCCTTCACGACCTCCGGCTCGACATCGCCGGCCACGATCAGCACCGCATTGTTGGGGCGGTAGTATTTGTCATAGAAGGCAACCGCATCGGTGCGGTTCAACTGCTCCATCTCCTGCATCCAGCCGATCACCGGAATGCGGTAGGGCTGGTTCTGCCAGAGCGTCGCGTCGACCTCTTCGTCGAGCACCGCCTGCGGATTGCTGTCGATGCGCGCGCGGCGCTCTTCCAGGATCACGTCGCGCTCGGTCTTGATGACCTCGTCGGTCAAGATGAGGTTGCGCATGCGATCGGCCTCGAAGCTCATCATCTCACCAAGTGCCGAGGGCGCCACCGTCTCGTGGAAGGCAGTGTAGTCATAGGAGGTGAAGGCGTTGTTGGAGCCGCCGATGGCCGATATGGCGCGGTCGAACTCGCCCGCGGCGTGGTTGGTCGTGGCCTTGAACATCAGGTGTTCGAAGAAGTGCGCTATGCCGGACTTGCCTGGCGGCTCGTCGGCGCTGCCGATCTTGTACCACACCATATGGGTTACGATGGGGGCGCGATGATCGGGAATGACCACCACCTCCATGCCATTGTCGAGCAGGAAGTTGGCCACCTTGCCATCATCCGCGGCCAGGGCCGGGCCGGCCATGGTCAGCGCGGTGGCGAGCAAGGCTCTCCGCAGCCATTCAGTATGAAATGTCATTGATGGCTCCGGTTGTTATCGCGCGACGATAGGCAAGGTTAGCCGCGGAGGCAAAGTGAATTGTGCGTCATTTTGAAGGCGCCGGTCGCTCCACCCTTACGCAAGCTCGATGAACCGGACCACCGTCTCGCCGTAGTTTCGTTCATCAACCACCGAGAATTCCGGCCCAATCTCGAAGGGCGCCGAGGCGGCTTCCTCGACCACGCAGAGCGCGCCGGGCAGCAACCAGCCGCCATCCCTGGCCGAGCGCAGGGCGCGCTCGCCAAGGCCCTTGCCATAGGGCGGATCGGCGAAGACCAGGCCGAATGCCGCAAGCGTACCGGCCTCACCCAGGGCGGTCGCGTCGCGGCGGAAGATCTTGGTGCGGCCGGTAAGGCCAAAAGCCTCGACATTGGTGCGGATCAGGCCGCGCCCTTCGGCCGATTCTTCGATAAAGACGCCATAGGAAGCGCCGCGCGACAGCGCTTCGAGGCCGAGAGCGCCGGTGCCGGCGAAAAGGTCGAGCACACGCGCGCCGTCGAGCTTGTCGGCAAAGCGGTGCGCCAACACGTTGAAGACGGCCTCGCGGGCGCGGTCGGTCGTCGGGCGGATGGCATGGTCGCGCGGCGTCGCCAGCGGACGCCCGCGAAATTGGCCGCCGACGATTCTCATTTATGCCCGGGTCTCATTTAAGGCCGGATCTCATTTAAGTCCCGGCATCATCTGGTCCTCGGGCCCTTGGGACCGTTGCGTGGCCGCTCGCCGCCCCGACCGCCATCCGGACGCTCGCCACCCGGCTTGCCGAACGGCTTGGCTCCGCCCGGCTTGCCATAGGCCGGCTTGCCATAGGACGGCTTGAATGACGCCTTGCGCGCCTTGGCCTCGGCCGCCTTGGCGGCATCGGCTTCCGCCCTGCCCTTGCCGATCGGACGCGCGCCCGGCGCCATCCAGACATTAGCCTTGCGCTGGCCCGGCGGATCGATCGGCCGCTGCTCGCGCTCGGGCTTCTTGCCGCCGCGCGGTTTGTCACCAAAGGCGCCGCGCGGCTTGTCGCCGAAGCCTCCACGGGGCTTGTCGCCAAAATCGCCGCGCGGCTTTTCGCGAAACTCGCTGCGCGGCTTGTCCGAAAACTCGCTGCGCGGCTTGTCCGAAAACTCGCTGCGCTCGGGCCTCGGGCCGCGTTCGCCAAAGCTCTTTTCCGGCCTCGCGCCCCTTTCGGGACTGGTCGACAGCTTGCCGAGCGCTTCGTCGCGGCTGCCTTCGCGGCGCTTGCGGTTCTTGATCAGACCGCCCTCGCCGATCGGCCGATGGTCACCCTCGCGGGTGACTTTCGGCCGTTCCGGCTCCGCGTCACGCTCTCGCCGCACCGGCTGGTTGGAAAACGGCTTGATGATCTCGGCGTCGAAATTGGCGCCGGATTCCTCGACCAGTCGCTCGCCGAGCTGGTCGCGCAAGACGCGGCCCTTGATCTCCAGCACATGGCCTTCGGCGAGATCGTCGAGCTGGAACGGTCCGTAGGAGATACGGATCAGCCGCGTCACGTCGAGGCCGAGCGATCCAAGGATGTTCTTCACTTCGCGGTTCTTGCCTTCGCGCAGGCCGATCGTCAGCCACGCGTTGGTGCCTTGTTCACGATCGAGCGTCGCTTCGATGGCGCCGTAGAAGACGCCGTCGACGGCAATGCCTTCACGCAGGCCTGCGAGCATGCTTTCCTCGACCTTGCCATGAACGCGCACGCGGTAACGGCGCAGCCAGCCAGTGGCAGGCAGTTCGAGCACGCGCGACAGACCGCCATCGTTGGTGAGCAGCAGCAGGCCTTCGGTGTTGATGTCGAGGCGGCCGATGGTCATCAGCCGTGGCAATTCGGCCGGCAGCACGTCGAACACGGTCTTGCGGCCCTCGGGGTCGCGGTTGGTGGTAACGACGCCGGCAGGCTTGTGAAACAGGAAGAGGCGGGTGCGCTCGATCGGCGGGATCTCCATGCCGTCGAGATGGATGATGTCGCCCGGCATGACGTTGAAGGCCGGCGAGGTCAAAGCCCGGTTGTTGACCTTGACACGGCCCGCCGCGATCAGGTCTTCGGCGTCGCGGCGCGACGCCAGGCCGGCGCGGGCCAGCCGCTTGGCGATACGCTCGCCGGCTTCTTCCGCATCTGCCGGACGCCGGCGCGGCTTGAAGGCGCCGCCAGATGCTTGCGGCCGGTCACCACCGAAATCGCGCTTGGGGCGATCGCTGAAGTCACGCTTGGGACGATCTCCGGCGTCGCGCTGCGGGCGATCGCCAAAATCGCGCTTTGGCCGGTCAAAACGCTTTTCGCCCTCGGCGGAAGCAGGCCGATCGCCACGCGGTGCGTAGGGCTTGCGCGGCCCTTCACGCTTTTCGAAAGGCTTGCCTTCGGGACGCGGCCCCTTGCTGAACGGCCGATCGCCGCCCTTGAAATCGCGCTTTGGCCGCTCGCCATCGGCCGCAACCGGCCGATCGCCGCGCGGTACATAAGGCTTGCGCGGCCCCTCGCGCTTTTCATACGGCTTGCGTTCACCCTCGGCCGCCATAGGGCGATCGCCACGCGGCGCATAGGGTTTGCGCGGCCCTTCGCGCTTTTCATACGGCTTGCGCTCGCCTTCGGCTGCCATCGGCCGGTCACCGCGTGGTGCATATGGCTTGCGCGGTCCCTCGCGCTTTTCGAAAGGCTTGCCTTCGGGACGCGGACCCTTGCTGAATGGCCGGTCGCCACTTTTTAAATCGCGCTTGGGCCGCTCGCCCTCAGCCACTGCCGGCCGGGCGCCGCGCGGTGAATAGGGTTTCTTGGCCCCGAAGGAGGGTTTGCCGCTTTTGCCGGCCGCGCCATCGCGGCGCGGCCCCGCGGCTCCAGGGCCGCTTTTGCCCGGGCCTTTGTGGCGCGGAGATTTCTTGTCGTTGTCGTCCATGTGGCCTTTGCCTTTTTGCGCTGCTACAGCGTGGCGCATCCTTTCGGACGCGCAACGGACGCTATAGCACTTTGATTTGGCGCATGATCATTTCCGAAAATCTGTTCCGATATTCGGGTTGACGCGCTCCATAACAGGATCACCGCCAAGTGGCGAGGAGATAATCGGAATGGAAACCGCTTGAAGCGGCCGGATTTCATGGCGCTGGCGCTGAAAGAGGCGCAAGCCGCCGCCTTGCGCGGAGAAGTTCCGGTTGGCGCCGTCATCGCCAGCGGCGACACGGTGGTGGCATCCGCCGGCAACCGCACCCGCGAACTTGCCGATCCGACGGCGCATGCCGAAATGCTGGCGATCCGCGCGGCCTGCCAAACGCTCTCCAGCGAACGGCTGACCGGCCACGACCTCTATGTGACCCTGGAACCCTGCGCCATGTGCGCCGGCGCCATTTCCTTCGCCAGGCTGCGCCGGCTCTATTTCGGCGCGGCCGACGAGAAGGGCGGCGCGGTGGTCAACGGCGTGCGCTTCTTCGCTTCGCCGACCTGCCACCATACGCCCGACATCTATCCGGGCATGGCCGAGGCCGATGCGGCGCTGCTGCTCAGGGAATTCTTTCGGGAAAGACGCGAAACGTAGAGCCTTCAGCTACCGAAGGCGACGATTCCTACCAGGAGGGCAGCCAGTCGAAGAGCCCGCCGCTCTTGCCCTTGGCGGCCGCTTCCTTCTTGAGGCGGCGTTCCTTCTTGTATTCATCCTCGCCGAGTTCGCCCTGCGGCGCCGTGTCGGAGGCAGCCCGATAGGCCAGGGGCGGCTCGCTCAGATATCTGCGAGTGTTGGGATCGCCCTGCTTTTGCTCTGCGGTGCGGCGCTGGATCTCGGCGGCGCGGCCCTTGTCTGAATCCTTCGGCGACCAGGCCGGGGGGTGGCTTGAGCCCGAATCCGCTAGCGCCTTCTTCACAGAAGCCGGATCGGTCTGCACGTCGTCGACGATCCCCGATTGATAGGACGGGTCGTCCTGGTGGGCAGTGGCGTCGGCACGCAGGCGGGCGCGGCGCTGCTCGGGCGATTCGGGCCAATCGGTGCTGGCCGTCTCGATGCTTTCCTGCGGCGGCGGCAGCACTTCCTTCTGCCCCGGCGCCGGCTTTACCAGCTCCGGACGCGGCCTGTAGTCGATCTGTTCCTTGTGCTTGGGCGTGATCGCGAAGGCGCCGGAAAGGTCGCCCGCAAGCTGCTCGCCAGCCGTCTTGTCGGTGCCGTAGGTCGGCGAACCCATGCAGCCGGACAGAGCGAGGCCGGACGCGACAAACGGCGCCAGCAGCGCAACGCGCGCATAAGTTCTCTTGGTCATGCCAAAAAGTCCCACTCTAGACAGCCTCTCGATCGTCACCGGCCGAAGGCCCGGTCCCCATCGTCCACGCTCTTGCGACGGAATTCCGGCGACAATTTGTCTTCCGGAGTTTCGCGTGTTTATCTCAACCACTCGTTAAGGGCAACGCGCGGGCGGTTTTCGCCCACGCGGCATGGCATTTGTGCACCGGCTTATGAGCAGTCACAAACGTCCCAGAGCCTTGAGTTCATGCAGGACGGCGGCATCGCGGGCAGACACGTCGGGGAATTCCACGTCCTGCCCGACATCGGCGGTATAGCGCCACGAACGCGCGCATTTGACCAAGCCGCGGTCCTCGGCCTTTTCGACCACCACCGCGACACCTTTGACATCGTCGAGCGCAAAGGCGCCTTCCGGCGCCTTGCCATGGGCGATGACGAGATCGCTGGTGATCGCCATCTCGGCCATGTCGACATCGGCGATCGCGGCTTCAAGCGTGGCATCGTCGAGGCTCACGACCGGCACGGCTTCCAGCGAGGCACCGATGACCTTCTGAGCGCGTGCGATCTCGAGCGCGCCGGTGACGACACGGCGGACCTGCCGCACCTTGCGCCATTTTTCCGCCAGTGCCTCGTTCTTCCAGTCGGCCGGAATCTCGGGGAACTGGTCGAGATGCAGCGAGACAGCATCCGGATGACGGTCGAGCCAGGCTTCTTCCGTGGTGAAGGGCAGCATCGGGGCCAGCCATTTCACCAGGCAGTCGAAGAGGTGGCGCACCACTTGTACCGAGGCCTTGCGCTTCACGCTGGCGGGTCCTTCGCAATAGAGCGCGTCCTTCCTGATGTCGAAATAGAAGGCCGACAGCTCGACCACCATGAAGTCGAGCAAAGTGCGGGTGATGCGTTTGAACTCGAACGCGTCGTAGCCCGACCGCACGACCTCATCGAGCTCGGCCAGCCGATGCAGCATCAGCCGCTCCAGTTCCGGCATCTTGTCCAGCGGCACCTCCTCGCCATCGTCATGGGCGAGCGTGCCCAGCATCCACCGGATGGTGTTCCTGAGCTTGCGATAGGCATCGATGTTGGTCTGCAGCACGTTCTTGCCGAGACGCTGGTCTTCCCAATAGTCCGTCGTCACCACCCACAAACGCAGAATGTCGGCGCCGGACTGCTTGATGACGTCCTGCGGCACGACGGTGTTGCCGAGCGATTTCGACATCTTTCGCCCCTCTTCATCCATGGTGAAGCCATGGGTGACGACGGTGTCGTAGGGCGCCCTGCCCCTGGTGCCGCAGCTTTCGAGCAGCGAGGAGTGGAACCAGCCGCGATGCTGGTCGGAGCCTTCGAGATAGACGTCGGCCGGCCATTTCAGGTCCGGACGGTCTTCTAGCGTGAAGACATGCGTCGAGCCCGAATCGAACCAGACGTCGAGGATGTCCATCACCTGCTTCCATTTGGAGGCATCATGATTGCCGAGGAAACGCTCCTTGGCGCCGGCAGCGAACCAGGCGTCGGCGCCTTCCTGTTCGAAAGCATCCATGATGCGCTGGTTGACGGCTTCGTCCTTCAGCACGTTGCCATCCTCATCGGCAAAGACGGCGATCGGCACGCCCCAGGCGCGCTGGCGCGACAAGACCCAATCCGGGCGTTCCTCGATCATGGCGCGGATACGGTTCTGGCCGGCCGCCGGCACGAAGCGTGTGTCGTCGATCGCCTTCAGCGCACGGCTGCGCAACGTCGTGCCGTCGCCGAGGTCCTTGTCCATATAGACGAACCATTGCGGCGTGTTGCGGAAGATGATCGGCTTCTTCGACCGCCAGGAATGCGGGTAGGAATGCTTCAGCCGGCCGCGCGCGAACAGCGCGTTGCGCTTGATCAGTTCGTCGATGACCGCCTGATTGGCATTGCCCTTCTTGCCGTTGTCGTCGATGACGCGCGCGGCGCCACCTTCACGGTCCGGGCCGAAGCCTGGCGCGTCTCTGGTGAAGAAGCCGGCGTCGTCTACAGTGAAGGGGATGGCAGGGTCGATGCCACGTGCGCGCAAATCCGATGCTGCATCCATCCAGGCATCAAAGTCCTCGCGGCCATGGCCGGGCGCGGTGTGGACGAAGCCGGTGCCGGCGTCGTCGGTGACATGATCGCCGGCCAGCATCGGCACGGCGAATTCGTAGCCGCCGCCGAGACCTTTGAAGGGATGTGAAAGTGTAAGGCTTCCAAGCTCTTCCACCGAAACGCTGCGAAGCCGATTCAAGGTGACCTTGGCCTTGGCCGAGGAGTCTTCGGCAAGCGCATCTGCAAAGATCAGCTTTTCACCGGGCTGTGGACCGAACGAATTTTCGGCTGCTGTAACTTCATAAAGGCCGTAGCCGATCCGTGACGAATAGTTGACGGCACGGTTGCCGGGGATCGTCCACGGGGTTGTCGTCCAGATGACGACGTGGGCGTTGTCCAAAAGTGCAACGCTTTCCGGAACGCGCATGGACGGTGCAGCGTCTGATGCAAAGTGCTCAACGCTCCAAAATCCTGACACAACTGGAAACTTCACCCAGATCGTGTCGGACTCATAGTCCTGGTATTCGATCTCGGCCTCGGCCAGTGCGGTGCGCTCGACCACGCTCCACATCACCGGCTTGGAGCCGCGATAGAGCTGGCCGGACATGGCGAACTTCAACAACTCCCCGGCGATGCGCGACTCCGAGTGGAAAGCCATCGTCGTATAGGGGTTCTTGAAATCGCCGACGACGCCGAGCCGCTGGAACTCGCCGCCCTGCACCGTGATCCAGTTCGCGGCGAAGTCGCGGCATTCCTTGCGGAACTCGTTGACCGGCACCTCGTCCTTGTTCTTGCCCTTGGCGCGGTACTGTTCCTCGATCTTCCATTCGATCGGCAGGCCGTGGCAGTCCCAGCCGGGCACGTAATTGGAGTCATAGCCGCGCATCTGGAACGAACGGGTGATGACGTCCTTGAGGATCTTGTTCAGCGCGTGGCCGATATGGATGTTGCCATTGGCGTAGGGCGGGCCGTCATGCAGCACGTATTTTTCGCGGCCGGCGGCCGCCTCGCGCAGCTTGGCGTAAAGGTCCATATCCTGCCAGCGCTTGACCAGCAGCGGCTCTTTTTCAGGCAAGCCGGCGCGCATCGGGAAATCCGTCTGCGGCAGATAAAGCGTCTTGGAATAGTCGATCGTTTCAACAGTGTCGGTCATTGGTCTGCCATATGCATTGCCCGGCGGGCGTAAAAGCTCGGGCGTGAACTATCATGATTGGAAAAGCGCGAGGGGGCGCGCAAAACTCCCGGCGGCTCCGGCGGCGCTCAGGCCGCCCGGAACACCGGGCCTGTAATTCGTATCGTCAGCGCGCGAACGCGTGAAAAGCTCGTCATTCCCGGGCTTTTAGCGGAGAAAGCCGTAGGAATAAAGCGTCTCTTGTTCGATTCACTTACATCGCGAAGTCGAAGCGATAGGTGGTCGAGACGCCGACCGTGAACTGGTTACGGTCGCCGCGCTCCTTGACCAGGCTGGAATCGGCGGCCGGGCCTATCAGGCGCGCATATTCGCCGAACAGGCTGGCGGTCATCGGGTCGGTGACCTTCCAGGTGATGGCGCCGCCGAGTCCGGTCGATTTCAGGCCGCCGCCAGGATGGTATTCGCTCAGGCCCTAGGCCACAGCCTCCTTGGCGTTGACGCCATAATAGGAGTCGAAATAGCTCGATGAGGCAAAGGACACGCGCGGGCCTCCCGAAATCCTGACCGTCGGCGTGATATCGTAGAAGGCATCGGCGGCGATGTCGGCGACAAAGCCATTATGGGCACGAATGCCGTGGCGCAATTCGGCGCGGGCGCGCAACCAATCCGTCGGGTAGAATTCGAAGAAGCCGCCGACCTCACCGCCCCAGCGCACCGGGCCGAGGCCCTTGAGTTCATCCTTGCTGTCGCGTGAAAACAGGAACTTTCCGGTCAGGCCGGCGCGGACGCCGCCATCGTCGACCAGCGCCAGCGAGATGTTGTCGTTGCGCGAGGTAAAGCGCGCGGCCGGGCCGGCCTTGCCCAGCGAGATGATCGGCGATGCGCTGAGCAGATAGCTGTTGGAGCCCTCGAATTTCGGCGCGACGATACCGGTGGCGCCAAGCGTCAGGTACCAGTCGCCCGAGAGCCAGCCGGAAGTACCCTCGCCCGCATTTGCCACAGTGGGCGCACCCAGCATGATCGCCGCCACAACCGCAGACATTTTCCTGACCGGACTCATGGTCACTCCACTAACACAACACAGCCGCGCCCTGCCCCAGCTTTGACGGCCGTTTGGTAAAATTTGATTTAAATCCGAGACAGAGATCGCGGCTTGGGAGCTGCCCGGCATCGCTGGACGGGTGCCGACGCCGGGATTAACCTCAGCGACGGCGACAAGCCAGGCGATCTTTGATGCAAGTGACTTTGAGGAGATGCGGCTATGACCCTGCACGGTGACACCCTGAAAGACGCGATCGGCCGGACACGAGACAAATGGGGATGGTTCGTCGCGCTCGGCGTGCTGCTGCTCATCTTCGGCGGCATTGCCTTCGGCAATCTGTTCATCGCCACCGTCGCCTCGGTCTATGTCGTGGGATGGCTGATGCTGATGGCCGGCATCATCGAGATCGTGCATGCCTTCGGCGTGAAAAGCTGGAGCCGCTTCTTCTATTGGCTGCTCAGCGGCCTACTTTATGCCGTTGCCGGTTTCTTTGCCTTCGACAATCCGCTTCTGGCCTCGACGGTGCTGACCTTGCTGCTGGCGGTGGCGCTGGTCGCTTCAGGCGCGCTCAGGGCCTGGGTCGGCTATAGCCACCGACCGGAAAAGGGCTGGGGCTGGGTCGTCGCGGCGGGCCTGATCAGCGTGCTGGCGGGGCTGACCATCGCCATGGGCTGGCCGGTCAACAGCCTGTGGGTGCTCGGCCTGTTCCTGGCCATCGACCTGATCTTCCAGGGCTGGAGCTTCATCGCTCTCGGACTGGCGTTGAAGAAGTAGGGGCTTGAAGAGGTAAGCGGCCGGAAGGCTCAAAAAGCGATGGCGCCGTCCAGATCCGAAAGCGGCCTGACGCCGGCCAGCAGCGCGCGCGCCTCCGCCTCGTCGCGCTTCATTTGTGCCACTAGCGCATCGAGCCCATCGAACTTCACCTCGGGGCGCAAAAAGCCGAAGAACGATACGTCGCAGATCTCACCATAGAGATCGCCGGCAAAGTCGAAGACGAAGGTTTCGAGCAGCGGCGCGCCATTGTCGTCGACAGTCGGGCGACGCCCGAAGCTGGCGACACCATCATAGAGCGTGCCGTCGGCGCGGCGAAAGCGGACGGCATAAATCCCTTCCTTCAGAGTCGTTTCCGGCGAAAGCCTCATGTTGGCTGTCGGGAAGCAGAGCGTGCGGCCGAGCTGCTGGCCGCCGATCACTTCGCTTTCGACGGTGAAGCGGTAGCCGAGCAGGCCTGCTGCCTCGGCGACCTCTCCCTCGCAGAGCAGCTCGCGGATACGGCTCGACGACACCACCTCGGCGCCCTCGTCGCGAAAGGCGTCGACCAGGGTGACGCCGAAACCATGGCGCTCGCCTGCCGCCATCAGAAACGCAGGACCGCCCTGCCGGTCCTTGCCGAAGTGAAAATCGAAGCCGGTGACGGCATGGGTGATGCCGAGGTTCGTCTCCAGCACATCGGTCACGAAAGCCTCGGCCGACAGGCCGGCAAAGGCGCGCGTGAACGGCTGTTCGACGAGTGCGGCAAAGCCCAGATGCGACAGCAGCCGCGCCTTCATCGGCGGCGGCGTCAATACGAACAGCGGCATATCGGGCCTGAACACTTTTCGCGGATGCGGCTCGAAGGTCAGCACCAGCGCCGGCACGCCGCGCCGCCCGGCTTCGGCAAGCGCGCGATCGAGCACCGCCTGGTGGCCGCGATGGACGCCGTCGAAATTGCCGATCGCCACCACGCCGCCGCGCAAATGCGGCGGCAGCGGCGCGGTTGCTGAAATGTGTTCGAAAGCTGCGCTCATGCAGCAACCCTACCGCAGTCTCGGAATGACGGCGACCGGCCGGCAGCCGTGCTTTTGCAGAAAGGCTGCAAGCCTGGCGGGGTCCGGCTGCATGGGATCGCCATAGTCGCGCGCGTGAATGCCGCCCGAGACGTAAAGCACGTCGATGCCGTTGTCGGCGGCGCCCTTGACGTCGGTCATCATGCCGTCGCCGATGGCCAGCACCTCGGTGCGCGCGACGTCTCGGCCGAGAAGCACGGCAACCTCCCGCAGCGCTACGTCATAGACCGGCGCATAAGGTTTTCCGGCGATCAGCGTGCGGCCGCCAAGCTGGGCATAGTCGCGCGCCAAGGCGCCGGCGCACCAGATCATGCGCTCGCCGCGTTCGACCACGATGTCGGGATTGGCGCAGATGAAAGGCAGGTTCCTGGCGCGCAGCCGGCGCAGCAGATCGGCGTAATCCTCAGGCGTTTCCACCTCGTCGTCGAACAGCCCGGTGCAGACCGCGCCGGAGGCCTCGAACTCCTCGACGAGCTCGATGTCGAGACCGTCATAGAGGGTGAAATCGCGGTCGGCGCCGATATGGAAGATTTTTCGTGGGCCTTCGGCGATAAGGTCGCGGGTCACATCGCCTGAGGTCACGACGCGGTCGTAGGCGGCGGCGGGAACGCCGATCGCATTCATCTGCGCCACCACATCGGCATTGCGGCGCGGCGAGTTGGTGATCAGGACGACCGGGACCTTAGCCGCACGCGCGGCGGCAAGCGCTTCGGCAGCCGCCGGAAAATGCCATTCGCCATTGTGGATCACGCCCCAGACATCGCACAGGATGGCCGAGTAGGCGCCCGACAAATCCGCGAGCGAGCCGATGATGTCAGGCGAATCCGCCATGCCGTTTTCCTGCTGTGACGATCATTGCGAGAGCTGCAGCCGACGGTCCGCCGCAACCGGCCCCGCATTAACCGAAGCGTTTCATCCTGTCACCAGCTTTTCGGCACTTGCCAGGCTGTTGCGCAACGGGCTGATCGAAGGTTGCAACAGGCAGGAACCACCCTTCCCCAGCTTCGGTCGATCGAAACAATGTCGCACCGCTGATCACCAGGGCCGAGTGGTTAACGAGCCTTGAAAAGATGGGCCTATGTTGAACGCATTTCAGCAACCTGAAATTTAACGATTTTGTGGGCATCTTCGGACCGATATTGGGTCCTGGCAGGGGTGCTGAAGGCATGATCCGCAGATTTCTGAACGACAGACGCGGCAACTATGCCTTGATGGCAGTGATCACCATGGTGCCCTTGATGGGCGCGCTGGCGCTTGCAATCGACTACACCGATCTCCTGCGCCAGAAGCAGAACATGCTGAACGCGCTGGATGCCGCTGGGATTGCCACGGCACAGCAGATCGTCACCGGGGCGACCGACACGGCAGTCAAGGCCTATGCGAAGGATTTCTTCGAAGCCAATCTCGGAAAGGTCAGCTCGGCCAATACGGCCCTGACGGTGACGCTGCCCAACAACAACGCAGGTGGCGGCACGCTGAAGCTGTGCGCCAGTTTGACGTTCCACCCCTATTTCCTGCCGGTGGCGGCCATGCTGATCGGAAGAACGTCCACCGATGCCAAAACCTCCGCGTGCTCCGAGATCCGCCTCAAGAACACGCTGGAAGTGTCTCTCGTGCTCGACAATTCCGGCTCCATGAGCATCAACGGCTCCGGCACCGGCCAGCCGCGAATAGATTTGCTCAAGAAGGCCGCGACCGAGCTTGTCAATACAATGGCGCTCCAGGCCGCACAAATGAAGCAGGTGACCAAGCCGGTGCAGTTCTCGCTGGTCCCGTTTTCTGCGTCGGTCAATGTCGGCGCTCCGATCCCCCCGGCTCCATTGCCGACGTGGCTGGACACGACCGGCATTTCCCCGATCCATCATCAGAACTTCGATTGGTCGACGATGACAGCGGCGGCAAATGCCACCAAATGGATCGAAAAAGTAGGCAGCGTTTACTACCAGCGCGGCACGGGCTGGGGCACAGACAAAGACAAGGAGATGACGCGTTTCACCCTCTATCAGGACATGATGGCAACGACCTGTACGAAGAAAAACTCGAACGGCACTTGCAAGACCTCCGTCGTCGCCAAATACGAAGCCTGGAAGGGCTGCGTGGAGGCGAGGCCGTATCCCTATAATGACGACGACACGTCGCCGACCACTGGGACGCCCGCCACCATGTTCGTGCCGATGTTCGCGCCGGACGAAGCTGGCAATTTCTGGACCGACACAACTCGCACCAGCACATCGACGTGGGGTTACGCCAACAATTGGTGGATCGATTATTCCGACACGCTGACTGTCCCCAAACGCCAGGCGGATATGCGCAAGTATTTTCTGACAAAGCCCTGGGACGCAGCAGCCGCTGCGGCCGATGATGGACCCAATTCGGCATGCACGACCGCCGCGATCACGCCGTTGCAGGACATAACCACCACCGATGGCAAGAAAATCCTGACGGATGCCATCAATGCCATGGCCCCGACGGGCAACACCAACGTGCCGGAAGGGCTGGCCTGGGGCTGGCGGACGGTGTCGAGCAACGAGCCTTTTACGCAAGGCCGGCCGAACACCGAAAGAGGCAACGACAAAGTGGTCATCGTCCTGACCGACGGCGCAAACACCTATAGCATCGGCCCCAGCAACGACATGACCAGCAACTACGCCAAGAATGGATCGACCTACGCCGCCTATGGCTACACCGGCCCTAATTTTCCGAAGCCAGTGGAGCCTGCGACCCGCCTGTTCGTCAACACGACCGTCGCCAAGACAACCTATACGGCGACCAACTACACGGCCGCGCTTGACGAGCAGATGCAAACCCTTTGCGCCAATGCGAAGAATTCGAACATTCTCTTGATGACCGTCTCGCTCGACCTTGTTAGTTCCAAGCCGGCGGAAAAGACTGCCATAGATGCGCTCAAGAAATGCTCCTCGGATTCGCGCTTCCGCAAGGATCCGACCGACCCGAGCAAACCGGCGAAGCTGTACTGGAACGCGACCGGCGCCACCTTGTCGCAAAGTTTCAAGGAAATCGCCGACGAACTGTCGAACCTGCGCATCGTCAGCTGATCGGCGCGATCTTTCGAACAAGGCGCTCCGCTTCGGCGGGGCGTTTTGCGTTCGGCAGCTGGCGCATTTGGTTAGCGCCTGGTGAAGCGCTATCCGCGCAATCGAGCAGTTTCCCAAACCCGTCCTTCAACGTTTTGTGAAACTGTGGCGGCATTGAAGAATCCGCAGGCGGGGCCGCTTACATCACATGCGTGAACTCTGGCGCACATTCCGGCGTGACTTCTGGCGTGACCGCCGCGGCAATTACGCTCTGATGACCGTTGTGGCGATGGTGCCACTGATGGGCGGCGTGGCAATGGCTGTCGACTACACCGGCGTGGTCAGCGAGAAGCAAAGGGTGGTCAACGCACTCGACGCCGCCAACTTCGCCACCGCGCGCCGGCTGGTGGAAGGCGCCACCGACGACCAGTTGCGGGCCTATGCGCTCGACTTCTTCAAGGCAAACCTCAACGACGTCGATCCCGCCGACACGACGCTCAGCGTTACGCTGCCCAGCAGCACGACCGGCGGCGGCATCGTCAAGCTGTGCGCCAGCCTGGTCTACAAGCCCTATTTCCTGCCGGCAGCGGCGATGCTGATCGGCAGGACGTCGGAAAACGTCACCTACTCCGTGTGTTCGCAAGTCCGGCTGAAGAACACGCTGGAAGTGGCCATGGTGCTCGACAATTCGGGGTCGATGTCGAACACGGGCACGGGTGCCGGACAAAAGCGCATCGACCTTCTCAAGCAAGCCGCCAAGCAGCTCGTCGACACGCTTGCCTTGCAGGCCGCGATGATCAAGCAGATCGACAAGCCGGTCCAGTTCAGCCTTGTGCCGTTCGCCGCCTCGGTCAATGTCGGCGCCAGCAACGACAACGCGTCGTGGATCGACGCCTACGGGCTGTCGCCCATCCACAATGAGAATTTCGCCTGGTCCACGCTTAACGCAGCCGACAAATATGCCCAGAAGATCGGCGGCATCTGGTACAAGAAAGGCATTGGCTGGGGTGAGCAGGAGGGGCAGATGCTGACCCGCTTCTCGCTCTACCGCGACATGAAGGTGGTCACCAGCCACGAGCGCATCGTCGGCAGCAAACGCGTGGTCTGCGACAAATATCGCCCCAATCATACATGCTCGGACAGCCACAACGAATACGACTACAACGACACATATGGACCGTTCGCCAGCTGGCAGGGCTGCGTCGAAGTGCGGCCCTATCCCTATAATGTCAACGACGCGCCGGCCTCCGGCGGACCGAACAACACCGGCACCGGCGTCGGCGATCCCGCGACCATGTTCGTGCCGATGTTTGCGCCGGATGAGCCGGGCAATCATTGGTACATAACGCAGGACCCCGACGAGGTGGCCCCCAAGACCTATGGCGCAGCCAACAGCTGGTGGAACGACGATCCGGCGAGCACCACCGCCAAGACCAGGCAGTCCAACATGGCCAAGTATTTCCAGCCACGGCCGATCAATGCTCCGGTGCTGGGGACGGGTGCAGGTCCTAACTACAGCTGCACGACGACACCGATCACGCCGCTGACCGACGTCTCCAACACCGCCGGGCTGACCAAGATCAAGGCTGCGATCGACCTGATGGCGCCGAACGGCTTCACCAATGTGCCGGAAGGCATGGCCTGGGGCTGGCGCACCGTCTCCAGCACGGAGCCTTTCACAGGAGGACGTCCTGAGACGGAGCGCGGCAACGACAAGGTGCTCATCGTGCTCACCGACGGCGAGAACACCTATGCGGTGCCCAGCAGCGATCCCGCCGGCAACAAGTCGACCTATGCCGCCTATGGCTATACCGGCGTCGGCTACAACGGCACTGCGGTCACGCGCCTGTTCGGCGGCACGTCGAGCGCCATCGGCCAGCTCAACTATTCGTCGAGCAACTACACCGCCGCGCTCAACGAGCAGATGGCGACGCTGTGCAACAACGCCAAGGCGGCCAACATCATGGTGATGACGGTAGCGCTCGACATGTCGACGACCGACGCCGGCGACAAGAGCGCGATGGAGGCACTGAAGACGTGCTCGTCGGACTCGCGCTTCCGCAAGGATCCGACCAACCCGAGCAAGCCTGCAAAACTGTTCTGGAACGCGACCGGCGCCACGCTGTCCGACAATTTCAAGGAAATCGCCAACGAGCTCTCGAACCTGCGCGTGGTGAGCTGAGGGTTGAAGCTGCTGATCTTCCCCACCTTGCGGGGGAAATTTGGCGGCTTCGCCGCTTTCGTCATTTTCGACGCTGGCGCAAAGGCTCCGGCCATCATGCTCTTGCGGTGAGTCAAAACGCGTGATGGGTATCGTCACCGCTTCCCGGAGATCGCTCGTGCCCGAAACCGCCAACCATCTCGCCTTCGCGCTGGTCTGCCTCGGCATGGTGCTGACGCCCGGGCCGAACATGATCTACCTGATCTCGCGCTCGCTGTCGCAAGGCCCCAAGGCCGGGCTGATCTCGCTCGGCGGCGTGGCGGTCGGCTTTCTGTTCTATGTCGTATCGGCTGCGCTGGGCATCACCGCGCTGCTGCTTGCCGTGCCGTTTGCCTACGACGCACTGCGCATTGCCGGCGCGCTCTATCTACTATGGCTCGCCTGGCAAGCGGTGCGGCCCGGCGGGCGCTCGCCGTTCCAGGTGCGCGAACTGCCGAGGGACAGGCCGCGCAAGCTGTTCGCGATGGGCCTGATGACCAATCTCCTCAACCCCAAGGTGGCGGTGCTTTATCTGTCGCTGCTGCCGCAATTCATCTCGCTGGGCAAGGGCCATGTGCTGTCGCAGCTTCTGGTGCTCGGCGCCACGCAGATCTCGATCAGCCTGACCGTCAATGCCATCATCGCGGTAACGGCCGGTTCGATCGCCACCTTTCTTGCCGGACGGCCGCTATGGATGGTCATCCAGCGCTGGATGATGGGGACGGTGCTCGCCGCGCTGGCGCTTAAAATGGCGACCGACGCGCAACGCTGATCGGACGCAACGCGCCGAGACTACATCGGCCGCCAACCTTCCCATTCGAATCGGCCGGCCGAACCTGCACGGAGGCCCGCGATTGAGATTTTCGCGGCCCTGCCCGGCAAAAGCCATGATCGCCGCTAAGTCAGGCAGGCATGACAATGATCTGCACCACCAATCACCCGCTCGCGCAAACCCGCTCTGGCGCAGCAAGTCCAAAACCAAACAGGCGCCTACTGCTGATCGGCCTTGCAGCCATGGCCGGCCTCGCTGCTTGCAGCACGGTCTCGGTGCCGACCGGCGAAGGCGCCGGTGTCTCGTCCTCCGCCACCGCGACGCTGGCCGGCATCCGAGCTTCGGCCGGACTGCCGGCGCTGGTGCCGGACGCCCAGCTCGAGCAGGCCGCTCGGCAGCAGGCCGGCTATATGGCCTCACGCGAACGCATGAGCCACACGACTGGCTGGGGAAAGGATTTCGCGTCGCGGATGAAGGACAATGGCGTGCGGGGCGCCGCCGCCGAGAACATCGCGGAGGGCCGCTTCGACCAGCAGAAACTGTTCGACATCTGGATGCATTCGGCCGGCCACCGCCGCAACATGCTCGATCCGGATTTCAGCCGCTTCGGCCTCGCCTATGTACGCGACGGACGCGACAGCGCCATCCGCTACTGGAGCCTGGTGCTCGGAAAATAGCAGCCAGCGGTTAAGGCGCGAGCCAGCCGTCAGCCTTTCGCGATCAGCTTGCCGATATCGCCAGCCGACAGGGGTTTGCTGAAATAATTGCCCTGCACCTCGTCACAATTGTTCTTGCGCAGGAAGGCGACCTGGTCTTCCGTTTCGACACCTTCGGCCAGCACCCGAAGGTTCAACTTCTGCCCCAGGGAAATCACGGCGCCAGTGACCGCCTGATCGTTCTCGTCGGTCGCGAGATCGTTGATGAAGGACTTGTCGATCTTCAGCCGCGCCACCGGAAACGTCTTGAGGGCGCTGAGACTGGAATAGCCTGTTCCGAAATCGTCGATCGATATCTGCACGCCGAGCTTTTGCAGTCCGTTCATCGTTGCGACCGCCAGCTCGAAATCCTGCATGATCAGGCTTTCCGTCACTTCGAGCTCGAGATACCTCGCCTCCAGGCCGCTTTCCTTCAACGCGTTGACGACGCGGTCGATCAGGTTCTTCTCCCGGAACTGCCGCGCCGACACGTTGACGCAGACGGTTACGGGCGACAGACCGGCGCGCTGCCAGGCTTTGTTCTGCCGGCAGGCTTCGTGCAGGATCCAGTCGCCGAGCGGCACGATCAGCCCGGTCTCCTCGGCGGTCGGGATGAACATCGCCGGCGAAACCAGGCCTCGCGTCGGATGGTTCCAGCGCACCAGCGCTTCGACGGCGAAGACCTGCCCCGATCGCAGATCCACCTGTGGCTGATAGTGCAGAGCGAATTCCGACCGGGCGAGCGCGTTTCGCAATTCCTCCTGAAGCAGGAATTTTTCATGTGCCGTTGAGTTGAACTCGGGGGCATAGAACTGGAAATTGTCGCGGCCGAATTCCTTGGCGCGATACATGGCGGCGTCGGCATTGGCCAACAGCGTATCCGGGCTGGTCCCGTCCTTCGGATAATTTGCGATGCCGATGCTGGCCGTCGTTCTCAGCCGATGCTCTCCGACAAGAACCGGTTCCGCGATCGCATCCCTGATCGTCTGCAGGGTTTCCGAGACCACATCGACATTGGTGGTCTGGTCGAACAGGACGATGACAAATTCGTCGCCGCCAAGCCGCACGACGGTGTCGGTGGCCTTCACGCATCCAACCAAACGGCTGGCGACGGTCTTGAGGAGTTCGTCGCCGGCATTGTGGCCAAACGTATCGTTCACCAGTTTGAAATTGTCGAGATCGATGAACACCACCGTCATCCAGCGATTGTATCGCTGCGCGTAGAGGACCGCCTGGGAAAGCCGATCCTCCAGCAAAGCGCGATTGGGCAGGCCGGTCAGCGCATCATGGTTGGCCATGAAGTGGATCTGGTCTTCCGCCAATTTGCGCTCGATCGCGATGCCGGCAATGTGTGTGGTGAATTCGATCAGGCGGGTCTCGGCATGGGTGGGTTCGCGCACGGTCATCGAATACATGGCAAAGGCGCCCAACACGACGCCCCGATGCGACAGGATCGGGGTTGACCAGCACGAACGATAGCCATGGGGTGCCGCCAGTTCGCGGTAGTCGTCCCAAAGCGGATCCTGCAGAATATCGGTAACAATGACCGGTTCCCGCCGGTAGATGGCGGTTCCGCAGGATCCCACCTTGGGACCGATGGCCGCCCCATCGATGGCGCTCGTGTAGGCTTTCGCCAGGCCCGGCGCCGCACCGTGACGCAAATGAATGCCGTCCTTGTCGAGCAGCAGGACGGAACCGAATATCCCCTTCAACTGAGCCTCGACGAAGCGCATGAGGCGGTCGAGCACGTCCTCCAGCGGCGCGCTCGTGGCAATCATTTCGAGGATCTGCGCCTGCCCGCTGCGAAGGACATCCGCCTGTTTGCGGGCGGTGATGTCGTGGGCGATGCCAACCAGGCCGAAGATTTCATTTTGGCGATTGCGCAACGGCACCTTCGTCGACGAAAGCCATTTGCCGGCGCCCGACGCATCCACGACAAACTCTTCCGCGTCGATCATTGGTTGTCCGCTCTTGAGCAGGCGCTGCTCGACCAGGCGAAATTTCCGCGCAAATTCCGGGGGGTGGAGATCAAAATCGGTCAATCCGATCATGTCGCTGGTCTTGTTGCGGCCGCTATCGGTCGCAAGGGCGCTGTTGACCACGACGAAACGGCTTTGCGTATCCTTGACCCAGAGATAATCGGGCACCCAGTCGATCAGCGCTTGCAGCGAAATGCGCTCGTCGACGATCTGCCGATTGGCGAGGAGTTCAGTGATGTCCTCATGCGTGGCGATCCAACTGCCATCGGGCATCGGCTGGTTACGGATCTGGATTGTGCGACCATCGACAAGTTTGGCGGTCCAGAGCCGCGAAGCCTTGCCCGAATTGATCGAGCGAGCCGTCGCGAGATAGGTGTCGGCGGCCGTCGCCGCCGTGCCGGCGGCTACGCGGCGCTCGACGATTTCGCTCAGTGTCACGCCAGGCCGCAATTCCTCGGGCGCTATGCGGTAGATTTCCGCATAGCGCCGGTTGCTCAGGATCAACCGTTCATCGGCATCGAAAAAGCAGATGCCTTGCGAAATATTCTCGATCGCAGTCTCGAAGCGCAGGGTCTGCCCTTCGAGAGCCGCAATGGTCGTGCGCCAGTCTTGCCAACGCGGCTAGGCCCACCGGCGCGCGCGTCGCGGCGGATCTTCTGGATGACTTCGTGACCAAACAGACCTCCTCCGGCTTGGCGCCTGAAACTAGAAAGGGCCTCTCTCCTGCCAACTGAAAGTCGACTGACAATGTTACAGATGTGCTAATTCAAGATGAACTGTAACGGAATTGGAGGCGTCAGCAACCAGATACCAAAGGTGCAAATGTCATTTCAAATCAACTTCCAACGGCTCATTATCGATATTCTTTTGCACACGCGGGTTTTGACGATCATCCGAGCGACAAATCATCAGGGGCAACCAGCTCGCTGCCAGCGCTACCGGCGCCCGCCTCAATCCATATGCGCGGCAGGCGTGGCGGCGCCGGCCGGAGCGGTCTTCGGCTTGCGGAGCAGGAAGACAAACGGAATGGCAACCAGCGTCATCACCATCAGTAGTTTGAAGTCGTTGACATAGGAGATCATCATCGCCTGGATGTTGACCATGCGGTCCACCTGCGAAAGTGCCGTCGGATCGCCGCCTGCTGCCGCCGGCGAGAGTGCCCACAAATTGGGGTTGAACGGGTTGATGAAGGCCGACAATTCGGTGTGATTGACCTGCGTGTTGCGCACCATGAGAACCGTCACCACCGACACGCCGATTGACGAACCGAGATTTCGAACCAGGCTGAACAGGGCCGTGGCGTCGGTGCGGAAGCGCACGTCGAGCGTGGCGAAGGCCACCGTCGACAGCGGCACGAACACCATGCCCATGCCCAGGCCCTGGATGACGCCGGAGCTGAGGATCAGCCAATTGTCCATCTGCGGCGTGAAGGAAGACATCGTGTAAAGCGACTGCGCTGTGAGCAGAAAGCCGATGACGACGAGGATGCGGGCGTCGATCCTGCTCATGAGCCGCCCAACGACAAGCATCGAAATCATCGTGCCGACACCGCGCGGCCCCAGGACGACGCCGATGGTCACGGTCGGATAGCCGAAGATGGTCGACAGCATCGGCGGCAGCAGCGACATTGAGGCCAGGATCAGCACGCCCATGACGAAGATGAAGGCCAGACCGGTGACGAAATTGCGGTCGAGGAAGATCTTGGGGTCGATGAAAGGACGTTCCGCCGTCAGTGTGTGGATGATGAACACCCAGAAGCCGGTGATCGAAAGAGCAAGCTCGATCCAGATTTCGACCGAGGAAAACCAATCGACCTCGCCGCCGCGGTCGAGCAGCAGCTGCAGTGCGCCGACGCCGAGCGAAATCATGGCGAAACCGAAGAAATCGAAGCTGCGGAACCGCCGGGCAACGACCGGCAAATAGGCTGCCATGCCGAGGAAGGCGATGATGCCGACCGGCAAATTGATGAAGAACACCCAGCGCCAGTTGAAATTCTCGGTCAGCCAACCGCCCAGCGTCGGACCCAGGATCGGCCCCAGCATGATGCCGGCGCCCCAGATGGCCATCGCCTGGCCGTGGCGTTCCCTGGGGTTGATGTCGAGCAGGAAGGTCTGCGACAGCGGCACGATGGCGGCGCCGAACACGCCCTGCATCAGCCGGAAGAACACTATGCTCTCCAGGCTCCAGGCAATGCCGCAAAGCATCGAGAACACGGTGAAGCCGACAACCGCCGCCAGGAACAGTTCCTTGCGGCCGAAGCGGTCGGCCAGCCAGCCGGTCACCGGCGTCATGATCGCGGCGGCAACGATGTAGGAGGTCAACACCCAGTTGATGTTGTCGGGCGACGCGCCGAGGTCGCCGGTCATGGTCGGCAGCGCGACATTGGCGATCGTGGTGTCGAGCGCCTGCATGACCGTCGCCAGCATCAGCGCCACTGTGATCAGGCCGCGATGCGGCACTTCCTTGAAAGGTTCTGGTGTGGTCATGATGCGGAACTTCCGACAGGTAACAATAACGTGTACACTAGGTTTCCGGGCGGCGAGGCCTTCTCTGGTGAAGAGACCCTCATCGCGGTGGGACGCGATCTATCGATGTGGGGGTTACATCGATCGAAGGTCTCGACACATCAGGCGCTTGCCGCCCGGAAATCCAAGGTCCGAAGGATGGGCGCCGAGATGGTCCAGGTTCTGGGCAGGCCGCGATGCGGCCCGGTCCAATCCACCCCTCGTTCAACCTGCCGTCGGGCCGATCCTGTCATCTCAACTTCACCTCGCCTGCGGCGGGCGTTCTGCCGGGCCGTGATCCTGCTTTTCGAGATCACGGTCCATTCACAGTCTATTGTGCTTCGCCTGCGGTGGCGTGGCCGAAGATAGCGGGGAACCCGCGGGCCACGCCGGTATCCACCGTAACCGACGCGCTCATGCCGGTGCGCAGCGCCATTTTGGCGTCGGCATCGGTCAGTTCCAGGCGCACCGGAATGCGCTGCGTGACCTTGACCCAGTTGCCGGTGGCGTTTTGAGCCGGCAGCAGCGAAAACTCCGCGCCGGTGCCGGCGGCGATCGCCTTGACGGTGGCCTCGAAAGTTCTGCCCGGATAGGTGTCGACGACGATCTCGGCCTTCTGGCCAGGCTTCATGTGGGTAAGCTGGGTTTCCTTGAAATTGGCATCGATCCAGGTGTCGCCGGTCTCGACCAACGCAAACAGCGGCGTGCCGGAACCGACATACTGGCCGACCTTGAACGAGGAGGCCTGGCTGATGACGCCGTCGGCCGGCGCCTTGACCGTGGTCTGCGCCAGATCGTAGGCGGCCTTGTCGCGCGCGGCGAGTGCGGCCATCACCGTCGGATGCTTGTCGGTCTCGATATCGGGATTGCCGGCGAGAGCCGCCTTGGCGCTGATGATGCCTTGCTCGGCAACGGCCAGTTGCTGCCTGGCCTTGTCGAGATCGTTCTTGGCCTCGTCCAGCAACGATTTGGCGTTGATGCCCTTCTGGGCAAGGTCGGCGGCGCGGTCATACTGCGACTGCGCGTAGTCGACCTGGCTGGCATCGGACTTTTCCTGCGCCAGCGCCTGGCTGTAGGCGGCGCGCAGCTGTTCGATACCGACGCGTGCGACTGCGACCGCCGCGTCGGCCTGCGCCAATGCGATCCGGTAGGGCTCGGGGTCGACGGCAAACAGCACATCGCCCTGCTTGACCTGCTGATTGTCCGAGATGCCGACCTGAACGATGCGGCCGGCCGTGTCCGAGGCGATCGACACCTTGGCCTGCTGCAAATTGGCGTTCTCGGTTTCCTGATAGCGGCCGCCGGTCACCCAGACATAACCGCCACCAATGGCCAGCGCGGCTGGCAGGGCGACCATCAGCAGCAAGCGGCCGATGCGGCGCTTCTTGACCGGAGCCGGAGCGGGTTGAACCGGGGGAGCCATCGCGACAGGTGCTGCGGCCGGCTGTGCAGGCGCTTCGGCGGCAGGCTGCGCCGGCGTGTCGAGCTTGCTTACATTCTCGTCTAGTTTGGCTGCCGCGTTCATGCTGCTGCCCCTTCCGTATTCTTCAAGGACGACGTCTCGCCGTCCGCCAGGTTTTGCACGATGGTGTCCAGCGCCCGGATCAGGACGCGGCGGTCGTCCGGCGAAACGCCGACCAGCGATTCCTCATAAACTTCGCCGGCAAGGCTTTTGACCTCGGCATAGGCCGCGTTCGCCTTGGCTGTCGGGAAGATCATGCGCACGCGCCGGTCGGTTGCATCGGAGCGCCGTTCGATCCAGCCGCCCTCCTCCATCCGGTCGACGAGGCGTGAAACGCTGATCGGCTCGATTTCGAGAAGTTCGGCGAGGCGAGCCTGGGCGACGCCGGCCTCCTTGGCGACGCGAACCAGAAGCCGCCATTGTGCCGAGGAAAGGCCAAGACCGCTGGCGCGCGCCTCGAAGCGCTTGCGCATAAGGCGCTGCACGTCGTGGATCAAAAAGCCCAATCTATCTATGCCGTCGGAAACCATGAGCGGTATATATTATAAGCGTGCTTACCATTCAAGGCGCCGCATTGCGCCAGAGCCGAAAAAGAGGGATGGCAGCCATGCAGATGCGGTCACGGCACAGGCAATGACGGTTGCGGATGACCTCCCGACCGAGACGTGAATTGCCGTCGAGAACGCCGCGAGGAGAAAGGTCGTCTTGCGCGTCCTCGCCACCGGCACACCTAGGCTTTCGGCGGCATTTTCGCCGGCGGGGAAGGCATCGAGCCGGCGGTGGTTCCACAGGGCATAGGCAAGGATGGTGCCCGCACCCAGCGCGCCCGGATATTGTCCCAGCGAGCCAGGCCGAGGCCGCCCAGCAGCGGCTTTCCACGATGGTGACCTGCCACAGTCGACCAGCGCCCTTCGATTTTACGACAGGCGCAATTTCCATCAAACTGGCCTCGCAAAAAGCCGGCAGCATGGTGTGGGCAAATGCGAGGAGACTCATGAACCCGACCGAGAAAGCGCTGTGGTTTGTCGAGAGCCATTTGCCGGAAGCGATCTCGCTTGAGGATGTCGCGCAAAACAGCGGCGTCTCGCGCTTTCATGTGACGCGCGCCTTTGGCGCCGCCACCGGCCGTTCGGTGATGGGCTATATGCGCGCGCGCCGGCTGACCGAAGCGGCGCGCAAGCTGGCTTCCGGCGCGCCCGACATCCTCGCGGTCGCGCTCGATGCCGGCTACGCCTCGCACGAAGCCTTCACCCGCGCCTTCCGCGATCAGTTCGGCACGACGCCGGAACTGGTGCGCGCGCAGGGCAGCCTCAGCAATCTCGACCTGGTGGAGCCGATCCTGATGGACCAGTCCTTCCTCGCCTCACTGCCGCCGCCGCGCTTCGAGACCGGCCGTCCCTTCCTCATTGCCGGCCTCGGCCAGCGCTACAGCTGCGAAACCAGCGCGGCCATTCCGATGCAGTGGCAGCGCTTCGGTCCCTATATCGGCAACATTCCGGGCGAGACCGGTGACGTCGCCTATGGCGTCTGCGTCAATGGCGACGATGCCGGCAATTTCGACTATATCGCCGGGGTCGAAGTTTCGGATTTCTCGGACCTGCCGAAGGAGCTTTCGCGGGTGCGGGTGCCGGCGCAGAAATACGCCGTGTTCACCCATGCCGAGCACATCTCCACCATCCGCCGCACCGTCAACACGATCTGGAACAAATGGCTGCCGGCCTCGGGGCACGATATAGCCGACGGCCCCGAATTCGAGCGCTACGGCCCGGAGTTCGATCCGCGCAGCGGCAATGGCGGGCTGGAGATATGGGTCCCGGTGGCCTGAACGCCGCTACAGCTCCAGGTTCCAGTTCTGGCCGACCAGATCCTTGCCGAAGGCGTGATGGCGCTCTTCGTCCACCAGCCTGAAGCCGGCACTCTCGTAGACGTGGCGGGCGGCGGTCAGGATGTCGTTGGTCCATAGGGTCAGCGTCTTGTAGCCCTTGGCACGAGCAAAGCCGATGCACTCCTGAACCAGCCGCTTGCCGATGCCGAGGCCGCGCGCCGATGGTTCGACATAGAGCAGGCGCAGCTTCGCCACCGCGTCGGATTTGCGCACGACGAAGACCGAGCCGACCAACTCCCCTTGCCGTTCGGCAATCCAGCTGCGTTCCCATTCTGGATCGAAGGATTTTACGAAGGCGCCGAGGATTTCGGCGACCAGCGCCTCGTAGGTTTCGTCCCAGCCATAGTCCTGTGCGTAGATCTGCCCTTGGCGGCGCACCACCCAGCCGATGTCGCCGACCTGCAAGGGGCGCAGCATATACGGCACTTTGAACTCCGGGCTGTCGCCCAGGAGTTGCTGCACCGTCTGCATGGCCTTGACCAGCCGGTCCTGTTCGGCAGCAGGAAGCCGCGCCAGCAAGGCGGCGACCTGGTCGTGCGAAGCCCGGTTCAGCGGCGCGAAGGCCTGCCGTCCCACCGGCGTCAGCGTGATCGACGACTGCCGCGCATCCGACGCCAGCGGCGCGCGCGCAATCAGCTGCAGGTGCTCGAACTTCTTCAGGAGCCGGCTGACATAACCGGCGTCGAGGCCGAGATCGCGGATGAGATCGCTGGCGGTCAGGCCATCGCGATGCGCCAGTTCGTAGAGCACCCGCGCCTCGGTCAGCGAGAAGGCGCTTTTCAGCAGGCCTTCGTCGAGCAGACCTATCTGGCGGGTGTAGAAGCGGTTGAAAGCCCGCACCGCGTCGATGCCTTCCTTGCCGGGTTGATGATGGATCGTCATGGGAAGCCTCCTGCCCATCAACGATCGGTCATTTATTTGACTTAGTCAAGTATCGAGGAGATGCTCCCCCGGTCGTGTCTCAGGCGATGGCGCGGCGGCGCCGTGCGACCAGGACGAACAGGCCGAGCAGCACGACGCTGGCCGCAGCACTGGCGGCGGCAAATTCCGGCACCGGCCGAAAATCCTTGCCGTCGATCAGCAGCGATGCCGCGACCGGGCCGATCGCCAGACCGAAAAGCTGGGCCGCCGGCACCAGAAGCACGGCCGTGCGCGTCTCGTCGGCGGTGATCGCCAGCCGGATCTGATAGGGCACGATGAACAGAAGGATGAAGCCCATGATCAAGGCCGCGACCCAGAAAACCGTCAGGCCGGGGCTGCCGGCGAGCACCAGGGAACTGGCGACGGCGACAACGCCGATCGCCGCGATGGCGAAGCGGTAATCGATACTCGCCTCGAAGACGGTAGCCGTCATTGCGCCCAGCACCTGCAATGCGAGGCTGGCCGAGACGATCAGGCCGACGGTGCGGCCATCGATTCCGTATTGTGCGCCAAGCGGCTCCAGAAACGCCCAGACCGAGCCGAAGAACATGAAGTAGCAGAAGACGCACAGCAAAGCGGCAAGCGAAGGAACGGTCAGCACATTGCTGAACTGTTCCTCCTTGGGCAGGTCGGCATAGTTATCCGGGACGATAAAGGCGACCGCCACCGATGCGATGCAGACGACGGCAAGGACAATGAAGCCGCCCGCCGATCCGGCGGCCGGGATGACGTAAAGCGCCAACAAGAGCGCCAGGGCGCATTGCGCCAGAGTCTGAAGGGTGACGAAGAAGCCGCCGATGCGCTCGGCCCGGCGCGAACGGGCGATCAGTTCCGTGGCGACCGCCACCAGCCCACCCTCGGCGAGGCCCGCCACCGCGCGGGCGGCAATCAGCGAGGTCGAGGTCAGCGCATAGGCGGTCGCGCAGTTAGCCAGCGCCAGCAAGAGCAAAAGGCAGGCACTTTTCGAGCGCATATTGTGGGCGGCCAGCATCATGGCGATGACCGCCGATCCGATGCCGATGGCGATCATCTCCGCCGTGGCGACCAGCGCGAGTTCGTCACCGCTGACATGCCCTTCGGTGTAGAGCGCGCCGAGAAGCACCGGCTGCAGCCCGAGAATGAGCAGGCCGACCGAGCCGATCCACAATGCCGAGGCGAGCTGCGCCCCAGTCGGGTTGCCGACCAGCCAGTCGCCGTTCCCGGCATCGGCGTTACCAGCAGAAGTCACGGTCGCCTCCCAACGTCCTTGCCTGTCGGCAAAAAAACTGACAGTCTGTCAGCATTTAGAAACTGATACTCGATCATATTCGTTTGTCAATCAGTAGGGGGACTTGGCACCAATAAGGCTGGGGATGGTCTGGGCGATCGAATGGTCTGGGCGATCGAGAGGATGGCGGCATGAACGAAGCAGTGCAGATGACGACCGAACCGAGGCGCAGGCCCAAACAGGAGCGCAGCCGCGAGCGCATCGACGCCATCCTGTCGACGACCATGCGGCTGATCGGCGAGAAAGGCATCGACGCCGTCACCATGAAGGAAGTCGGCGCACAAGCCGGCGGGCCGATCGCCACCGTCTATCATTACTTCCCCAACAAGTCGGCGATCCTGGCGATGCTCTACGAGCGATTCTCCGAAGTGAGCCGCGCCCGGCTTGCCGCGATCGTTGCCGACGTCGGCGGGCTGGGCGACGTCATCGCGGCGGCCGACCGGCTGCTCGACGACTACTATGAGCGCGTCGCCGGCGACCCCGCCATTCAGGACCTGCAAAACGCCATCCAGGCCGACAAGGCGCTGAAGAATCTCGACATCGCCGAAACCCGGCGCCAGGCGACGATGTTCTGCGACCATGTCGGCCCCTTTCTCGCGCCAGAGCGACGCAATGAGTTCGGCCGTATGGTTTTCCTGATCTTCCAACTGGCCGGCGGCGTCGTGCGCATGGCGCTGACCCAGGACCAAAAGGAAAGCCGCCACACCATCGAGGACTACCGGTCGATCATCCATACGCAGTTGGGGCTGTTCCTCTAGCGGCCGATTCGACCCCGTCCGGTCCGGTGGATGAGGTTTTCGAAGCCGTCGGCCAGGTTGGCGGTGCCGGCGGCAACGATCTTCGACAGGTTTCTGGCGCGACCCGGGGTCTTGTTGGCATCGAGCAGCACGGCCCTGCCCTCATGCACGACAAAGTCGAATTTGCCATAGTCGAAGCCCAGCTTCCGACGCAAGGCGCGCAATTCGTCGGGAACCGCAACCGGCTCCCGGCGGATGGTGTCGTCGCCCTTGACCAGGCGCTGCGGCGAGACATAGCGGGTGCAGCGCTCCCGATCGCCGCAGAATATCCAGAACCGCGCCGCAAACCCGTCGGGCTCGATTTCGGGAATGAATTTTTCCACGATCAGGTCGGCACGCCTGAAAATCTCCGGCGCCACATCGGCCAGCGAGGCATGCACCTGATAACGGTCGAAGGTCTGCGCGCCCGGGAAAGGCACTGCCTTGCCGGCGCGAACGGATTTTCGGTTGAGCTGCTCCTCGGGCGTCCCCCAATGATTGAGGTTGCTCTTGACGATGACCTGGCCGCTCCAGTTGGCACCCTCCTCGAGGATCGCACCGCTGATGCGGCGCTTGGAAATGTCGGTTGCACCAAGATTGAGACAAATCGGAAATCCGCGCGCGTAGTCGACATAGTCCGATGGCGTCACTGTCGCGTCGACATGCAGGACGGCAATATCGGCGTTATGACTTGCCGAGGGTCCACGCATGATCTGCACGGAGTGACCGCGCCGTTTCAGCTCCGCCAGGACGTCGAACAGCATGTAGGGGCTGTCCTGGCGCAGCAGGAGGCCCCGCCGGCTCTGGAAGCGGTCAAATTCATGCGTTATGACGGCAATGCGGGCCATGGCCTATCCTGCATGAGGTAACTCGCAAGGCAACCAACAGCCTGGAAGGAAATATGTCCAGCCTTTCCCCAAACCGTTCCGCATGACTGAGCATTGGGACGCAATTCGCCGTCATTGGCGGCTTCTCGGGTCGCCGCTGTGTCCGCCCCCGGAAGCTGTCGCCGCCTATGAGCGCGAACTTAGCCTGCAATCGGTCGATGTGGTGCTGCTCGGGGTCACGCCGGAGCTTGCCGGCCTCGGAAGGACCATGCTCGCGATCGACGAGTCCACTGCCATGATATCGGGCATCTGGCCGGGCGATACCGCCTCACGCAAGGCGGTGATCGGCAACTGGCTGGAGTTGCCGCTGGGCGACGAAAGCGCCGGGGCGGTGATCGGCGACGGCTGTCTGTCGGCGCTGGACTCCTCGGTTGCACGGCAGGCGCTGCTTGCCGAGATCGCGCGTGTGCTGAAGTCCGATGGGCGGGCTGCATTGCGCGCCTATGCAAGCCCTCAGGTGCCGGACGATCTGCAGGAGGTCCGGGCGCTGACGCTGTCCGGTGGTGTCGCGACCTTCCACGAACTCAAATGGCGCATTGCCATGGCTTGTGCCGGCGGCGATCCCGACCGCGCCATTCCGGTGCGGGCGATCCTCGACGCCTTCGATGCGCTGTTTGCCGACCGGGAGGCCCTTGCCGCGACGACCGGATGGGAGATGCCGGTCATCGGCACCATCGATGTCTATGCGAATTCGCAGACTGTCTACAGTTTCGCCCCGGCGGCGACGCTGGTCGAAGAGGCGAGCCGGTTTTTTGACAGTGTCCGCCTCGCGCCGACAGGGACCTATGGGCTGGCTGAACGCTGTCCGCTTCTGGTGCTTAAATCGCCGCGGCGCCGGTAGGGTCTGCCGTCGGATCGCGGCACGGCTCCAATTGGCACAATTGTGCTCACCGTTCGCCTTGACTCTCGAAAGCCACGCGCTTATTTCAGCGCACGTTAGCACTCTCCCCAGGTGAGTGCTAACGCACATCCGGCACCGCCGGATCGAGGAACAGCTCTCACCGTTCTCATTCGAGGAAGAAAAAATGGCAAAGTCGAAGTTCCGCCCGCTTCATGACCGCGTGGTCGTACGCCGGGTCGAATCCGAATCCAAGACCGCCGGCGGGATCATCATCCCGGATACGGCAAAGGAAAAGCCGCAGGAAGGCGAGATCATCGCCGTCGGCTCCGGCGCTCGCGACGAAGCCGGCAAGCTGGTCCCGCTGGACGTCAAGGCCGGCGACCGCATCCTGTTCGGCAAGTGGTCGGGCACCGAAGTCAAGCTCAATGGCGAAGACCTTCTGATCATGAAGGAATCCGACATTATGGGCATCATCGGCTGATCATCGGCCTCACCGTCAACTAAATTCGGGCTTGATCGCAAGCCCCCTGCCAGGAGCTAAAAAATGGCTGCTAAAGACGTAAAATTCTCCCGCGACGCCCGCGAGCGCATGCTGCGCGGCGTCAACATCCTCGCCGACGCAGTGAAGGTCACGCTCGGCCCCAAAGGCCGCAACGTCGTCATCGACAAGTCGTTCGGCGCACCGCGCATCACCAAGGACGGCGTCACCGTCGCCAAGGAAATCGAGCTTGAAGACAAGTTCGAAAACATGGGCGCGCAGATGGTCCGCGAAGTTGCTTCGAAGACCAACGACATCGCCGGCGACGGCACCACGACCGCGACCGTTCTGGCGCAGTCGATCGTCCAGGAAGGCCACAAGGCCGTTGCCGCCGGCATGAACCCGATGGATCTGAAGCGCGGCATCGATCTGGCCGTCACCGAAGTCGTTGCGGCTCTCGGCAAGGCTGCCAAGAAGATCAAGACCTCCGAGGAAGTTGCCCAGGTCGGCACGATCTCGGCCAATGGCGACGAGTCGGTCGGCGCCATGATCGCCGAAGCGATGCAGAAGGTCGGCAATGAAGGCGTCATCACGGTTGAGGAAGCCAAGACCGCCGAGACCGAGCTGGAAGTCGTCGAAGGCATGCAGTTCGACCGCGGCTATCTCTCGCCCTACTTCGTCACCAACGCCGACAAGATGGTTGCCGAGCTCGAGGACGTCTACATCCTCCTGCACGAGAAGAAGCTGTCCAACCTCCAGGCCATGCTGCCGGTTCTCGAAGCCGTCGTGCAGACCTCCAAGCCGCTTCTTATCATCTCGGAAGACGTCGAAGGCGAGGCTCTGGCCACGCTGGTCGTCAACAAGCTGCGCGGCGGCCTGAAGATCGCCGCCGTCAAGGCGCCGGGCTTCGGTGATCGCCGCAAGGCCATGCTGGAAGACATCGCCATCCTGACCGGTGGCCAGGTCATCTCGGAAGACCTCGGCATCAAGCTCGAGAATGTCGGCCTCAACATGCTCGGCCGCGCCAAGAAGGTGTCGATCTCCAAGGAGAACACCACCATCGTCGACGGCGCCGGCAAGAAGGCCGAGATCCAGGGCCGCGTTGCCCAGATCAAGCAGCAGATCGAAGAGACCACGTCGGACTACGACAAGGAGAAGCTGCAGGAACGTCTGGCGAAGCTCGCCGGCGGCGTTGCGGTGATCCGTGTCGGCGGCGCGACGGAAGTCGAAGTCAAGGAAAAGAAGGACCGCGTCGATGACGCCCTCAACGCGACCCGTGCGGCCGTGGAAGAAGGCATCGTCGCAGGCGGCGGCGTCGCTCTCCTGCGCGCTTCGGCCAACATCAAGGTCACCGGCGTCAATGCCGACCAGGCTGCCGGCATCAACATCGTTCGTCGTGCACTGCAGGCTCCGGCCCGTCAGATCGCTTCGAACGCAGGTGCTGAAGCTTCGATCGTTGCCGGCAAGATCCTCGACAACAAGGGCGCGACCTACGGCTACAACGCCCAGACCGGCGAGTATGGCGACATGATCGCCATGGGCATCGTCGACCCGGTCAAGGTCGTTCGTACCGCTCTCCAGGACGCGGCTTCGGTCGCCGGCCTGCTCGTCACCACCGAAGCCATGATCGCGGAGGCTCCCAAGAAGGAGTCTGCTGGCGGCGGCATGCCTGGCGGCATGGGCGGCGGCGGCATGGGCGGCATGGGCGGCATGGATTTCTAATCCAAGCTATCCGGCTTATGCATACGGAAAGGGCGCCGAGAGGCGCCCTTTTTGTTTTGGAAAGCGGATGGTTAGGCGGCGCTGTCCGCCTGCCGCGCAACCTTGCCTGCAAGCACCGCCTGCTCGACAAGCGCCGCCACCTCGTCGGCCACCACCAGCACCGGGCCACGATCGCGGGTGGCCCTCGCAATCACCATCAGCCCTTCCAGCGAGGATTCGACCAGCAGTGCCAGGGCATGCGCCCGGCGTTCGGGCACTCCTGCCCTGACAAAGGCCTGTCGCAGCAAGCCGATCCATTGCTCGAAAGCCGATCGGCAGAGTTCCGCCAGTTCCGGCACATCGGTGGGTGAATCCAGCACCACCGGCGCGATGGGGCAACCCAGCGAAAAATCATTGTCCTCCAGCATGCGCCCGACCGACTGGTAGATGTGATGGACGGCCACTGCAGGATCGCTCTCGGCTGCCAGTGCTTCGCCCAGCCTTTTCGTGACGTCGGCAACGCTGTTGCGCGTCACCTCGATGACCAGTTGGTCCTTGCCGCCTGGGAAATGAAAATAGAGCGAGCCGCGCGGCGCCCCGCTGGCGCCCAGAATGTCGTTGAGCGAGGTGCCGTGATAGCCGCGCTGCCTGAGCAACAAGCCTGTGGTCTCGAGTATGCGGGTGCGGGTGTCGTTGGCCATGTCAACCTCTGTCAGCAGTGACGCATTATAGGCCTTGCCAAGAATATGACAATCGGTCTATATAATATGTGGATCAGTCTATATACTATTAAGGGGAGTGACATGCGCAGCTACCGTCTCGAAGGGTTTGGTGGAACCGAATCCCTGGCGATGCGCGACGAGGCGCGGACGGAACCGAAACCGCATGAGATCGTGGTGCGAGTCCGCGCCGCCTCGCTCAATCGGCGCGACACGATGATCCTTGGCGGCACCTATCCCTTGCCGGCGCGGCAAGGCATCGTGCCGCTGAGCGACGGAGCCGGTGACGTCGTCGCAATCGGCGATGCCGTCACCCGTTTTGCCGTCGGCGACCGCGTCACCGGCAGCTACTTCGCCCGCTGGATCGATGGCCGCATCAATGCCGGTCTGATCGACCAGCTCGGCTGTACGCTTGACGGCATGCTGACTGAGTTTGCCGTGCTCGACGAACAATGGGCGGCGCGACTGCCCGATCATCTGAGCTGGCACGAAGCGGCGACGCTGACCTGCGCCGGCGTGACGGCCTGGAACGCGGTGACCGGGACCCGGATTCCGAAGCCTGGTCAATGGGTTCTCACCATCGGTTCGGGTGGCGTTTCGCTGTTTGCTCTGCAGTTCGCCAAGTTGCTCGGCTGCCGGGTTGTCGCCATCACATCGCGCGCGGAGAAGGCCGACAGGCTGCGGGCGCTGGGCGCCGACCTCGTTGTCTCCAGCACCGACATACCGGAATGGGGCGGCTGGGCGCGCGAGCAGACAGGCGGCATCGACCTCGTCGTCGAAACCGGCGGCCCGGCCACCTTCGCGCAGTCGCTGATTGCCAGCACGCTTTATGGACACATCGTGCTGCTGACGCTGCAGGACGCCAGTGGCAGATCGATCGAGATGCCGGCAGCGCTTTATCAGCGCAGCCTCGCCACCATCAGCCGCCTGTTCGTCGGCAGCCGCAGCAATCTCGAGGCCATGCTGCGCGCCGTGTCGCAGCATCGCCTCAAGCCCGTTGTCGACAGGGTCTTCCCCTTTGCCGAAGCCCCCGAAGCGTACCGCCACTTCCAGCAGGGCGACGTGTTCGGGAAGGTTGTCATCGACTGCGCCTGACCCAATTGCCCGCTTTTCAACCCCGAACCAGGAGAACGACCATGACCATCCGTGAAGCTTCCGCAGAATGGCAAGGCACGCTGAAGGAAGGCGGCGGCCGTCTGCGGCTTGGCAGCGGCGTCTTCGAAGGCGCCTATTCCTTTCCGTCGCGGTTCGAGAACGGTCCGGGCACCAATCCCGAAGAGCTGATCGGGGCAGCACATGCCGGCTGCTTCTCGATGGCGCTGACCTTCATCCTCGGCCAGGAAGGCCACGTCGCCCGCACCATCCGCACCGTCGCCAAGATGCATCTCGGCGCGACCGCCGCCGGGCCGACGATCACCCGCATCGAGCTCGAAACGGAGGCGGAGGTCACGGATCTCGCCGAAGACGAGTTCGAACGCCTGGCGCAGTCGGCCAAGGCGACTTGCCTCGTCTCGCGCGCCTTGGCCGGCGTGCCTCAGATCACCCTAAAGGCCGTGCTGGTCAAAGCCGTCAAAGATCAATGAAACCGGGAGAATATGATGAAACAGGAGCTTATCATGGACGCAGCCGGGAATGATTTGTCCCGGCAGACGGCCGAGATCATGCATCGCTTCAACGATGTGTTCCAGCTGCACGATCCGTCCGCGCTTGCCGAGTTGGTGGCGCAGGATTGCGTTATCGAAAACACCGTGCCGGCGCCGGACGGCGCCCGCCATGCCGGCAAAGAGGCGTGCATTGACCTATGGTCGGCGATCGCCACCCAGCCCGGCACGCGCTTCGACCTCGAGGAAACCTTCGTCGCCGGTGAACGGGCGACGATCCGCTGGCGCTACTTCATGGCCGACGGCAACTCCATCCGCGGCGTCAACCTGATGCGTGTCGCGGACGAGCTGATCGTCGAGGCGATGGGTTACGTCAAAGGATAGAAGCGTTGCCCGGCACTCCCGTTCCCAGCCCGGAATCTCGCTCAAGTCGAGTTTCCGGGCCGGTTTTCTGGTCACTGGATGACGCGGTGCAGCTTCACCGTGGTGCTGGGACTGTTCTGGATGGTCTGGAAGATCACGCAATAGCGATCCGTGAGTTCGAGCAGTTGGTCGAGCTGACTTTGGGGAGCGTCGGTGTCGATGTCGAACCGCAAGCGGATTTCCTTGAAGCCGACTGGAACACCCGCAGTCACGCCGAGCGTGCCGCGAAGATCGACGTCACCTTCCGCGGAAACTTCGGCGGACCTGATCGGAATTTCGAGCACGGCCGCCGCCGCGCGCATCGAGACACCGGCGCATGCGATCAGCGCCTCCAGCAGCATGTCGCCGGAGCACAGTTCCTGGCCGCTGCCCCCGGCCATCGGATGGATGCCGGCAAGCGCCAGCCCGCGTCCGGTCTCGACCTGGCAGGTGACGGTGGACGCGTCGGCGACGCCTTTGGCCTTCAAGGTGAGGAACGCGGCCTTCGCATCCCTGCGATAGAGATCCTTGATCGGCTCCTGCGTGGCGCGAAATGTTGCGATTTCCATGAACAATCTCCTGTCTTGAATTGTCGTTGTCAAAAATGGCGAGCAGTGGCCGGGCCCTTATTCCGGCACCGCGATGCCGGAGCCGCCGAGCTCAGCCGGAAAGTCCCTGAGCTTGGGCAGCCCGTCCTTCATCGGCAGCACGGTCTCAGCGTAGTTGACGTGAACCCCAGGCGTGAATTTCACGCCTGGTATCGTTGCCGCATAGACATCGACCAGGCCGAGCGGCGGATGAACGGTCATCAGATGACCACCGCATTTCGTGCAGAACTGGCGATCGCTCATTTCGGTCTTCTCGAACCCGGACAGGAACTCCGCGCCCCCGGTGACCTTGACGTTCTGAGGCTTCCACAGCGTGAATGCGTTCACGGGAGACGCCGACCACGATCGACAAGAACCGCAATGGCAATAGCCCATTGCCTCGGCGGCTCCGTGCACTTCGATTTCCACGGCGCCGCAAAAACACCCGCCCTTATGTACCGTCATGACTTTTGTCCCTGATTGGTTTCGACAGCACTCAGCGCCCACTCTCGGCAGCGCTTGAGCACCGGTGCAGGTTTAGGAGTTCTGGCCGCGAACTGAATGATACGGCGTCCGCCTCGCTTGACAGCGCGTCCGGAACTCGAAAGGGATGGCTCACCGGCTAGCCGGGTGCGGGACGAAACGGAATGGCCGGGGATGCTCTGTCTGACCTGTTGAGGACGGTACGCCTTACCGGCGCGACGTTTTTTGACATTGAGGGCCACGAGCCGTGGGCCGTCTGCTCGCCGGCGCCATCGTCCATCCTGCCGAAGATCCTGCCCGGTGCGGACCATCTGATCTCCTACCATGTGGTAACGGCCGGTCGCTGCTTCGCGCGCATCGTCGGCCAGGAAGCGATCGCGCTGGAGGCCGGCGAAGTCGTCGTCTTCACCAGGAGCGACCCGCATATTATGTCCAGCAATCCGGCGCTGCGCGCCGATCCCCCGACAGCCGACGTTCTCGACATCGCAACAGCCGGCCGGATGCCGTTTTACATCAACTGCGCCGGCGACGGCGCGACCTCGGCCAGGCTGGTTTGCGGCTATCTCGCCTGTGATGCACAGCCTTTCAATCCACTGCTCGAGGCTTTGCCGCCGGTGATCAAGGCCGGAGATGCCAAAGGCGATGGCGGCTGGCTCAGCCAGTTCATCAACCTGGCTGTCACGGAGGTGGCGCAAAAGCGCGCAGGCAGTGAAACGGTGCTCACCAAACTGAGCGAACTGATGTTTGTCGACGTGTTGCGCCGTTACTTGGAATCGCTGCCGCCACAAACCACGGGATGGCTGGCTGGCCTGCGCGATCCGCACCTGGCGAGGGCACTGGCGCTGATCCACGACCGGCCGGCGCATAACTGGACGGTGGAGGCGCTGGCGAAGGACTCCGCGCTGTCGCGCAGCGTGCTCGCCGAACGCTTCACCAGGCTGGTCGGCATGCCGCCAATGCATTATCTCGCCAAATGGCGCATGCAGATCGCCTCGGAGCTGCTCAGCGCCGGCTCCAGCAACATGGCCAGCATCGCCGCTGAAATCGGCTACGAATCCGAGGCAGCGTTCAGCCGCGCCTTCAAGAAGATGATCGGCCTTCCGCCCTCGGCCTGGCGTCTAGGCATCCGGACCGGACCCGGAACCGACGAAGAGTAGGCCGAGGCCTGGCAGCTCCTGTTCTATCGATCAGCCAGCGCCAGCTTGGCGCCGAGCATGACAAAGGCGCCGGCGAAGGTGCGGCGCATCCAGGTCAGCACCATCGGCCGCGACACGACGTGGCTGCGGATCGAGGCGGCAAAGATGCCGTAAGCGACGAAGACGACGAAGGTCAGCAGCATGAAGACGCTCGAGAGTTCGAGCATCTTGGCAAATGCGTTCGGTTCGGTCGTGCTGACGAATTGCGGCAGGAAGGCAAAGAAGAAGATCGACAGCTTCGGGTTCAGGATGTTGATCAGGATACCGGAGGTGATGACCTTGGCTGCCGAGCGGGGTGCCGCGTTTTCATCGACGCTCAGGCCGCCCTTCTCGTTCAGCGTGTTCCAGGCCATGTAGAGGAGATAGGCGACGCCGAGATATTTCAGCGTCTCGAAGGCGACAGCACTTGTGTGCAGCAGCGCCGCCAGGCCGGTGATGGCGGCGGCCATATGCGGGATGATGCCAAGCGTGCAGCCGAATGCAGCAGTGATCGAGGCGCGCGCGCCTCGCGAAAGCCCGGCGCTCAGCGTGTAGAGAACGCCGGTGCCGGGCGAAGCCACGACGATCAGCGACGTCAACAGGAATTCGATGCTCATGGTTCCTCCAACGCCCTGCCCGTGGTGGAAGCTATCGGGGGATGTGGGATGAGGCAAGGTGGGCGTCGGCTAGATCGTTGGCATCCCGTGCGCCTTGCGCGCCATCAGGCAATCGTCGCCGCCAGGCATGCAGGCGTGGCAGACGTCCGGGCGGATCTCGTAGATGCCGCAGGCCGTGCGCTTGCCGATCTCGCCCGTAAGCGCCGAACAGCGCACGCCCTCGCAGCGCATGCCGGACAGGTCGGCGGACACGAACTTTTCCGGAATGCGGTCAAGTTGCGCATCGTCCTCGGTCGAGAAGCGCGGCCATTCGGCCGAGTAGGAACAGCAGGCGCCGCAGCTCTGGCAATCGAAAACCGGCTGGTCGTCCTGTTTTGACGACCGGATATCCCTGGCGGCCAACGCGACCAGCCCAGGCGCTGCGAGATTGCGATCGGCTTGGTGCGGCAAGGCGCTATTTCTTCTTGCCTGCCTTGCCCTTGGGCGTGGCGGCTGGCGCCTCGAACAGATCGGTCGCCGACGGTTCGGCGGCCTTCGGCGCGGCAGCGGGCTTGGCCTGCTTTGCAGTGGCAGCAGCCGGCGCTGCCGGCTGGTCCTTGGTGGAAAACTTTATGGCCATGTCAGTCCTCGTCGGAAAAGCGGGATGATGGTGCGCGCGGATTGCGCAAGCGGCCGATCAGCGCCGAGACCGCTGTGATGTTCATTTCCTCGGGCGACCAGTTCCTCGCCTCGGCAATGTGGTGCGCCGCCAGTTCGCGATGCGTGCTGCCGCTATAGGCGGCATCCTGGTAGGTCACGCGCTCCTGGGTCTTTTTGTCCTCGCGGACATATTCGACCAGATAGTTCGGGGCTTCGGCACGGCCGCGCACGCCGACGCGCACCTGGGCATCGCCATGCGCGCGCTTGCAGCGCTCGAGCTTTTCCAGCACACGGCGGACATATTCGACCGGCTTGTCCAGGCCCGGGACCATGGACGCGATGGTCGCATCGGCATCGATCGGCGTCGGCGGTACGCGCTTGGTGGCCATCAGCGTTTGCCTGCCCGCTTTGGCAGCGCCGCAAGGACTGCGGCCGCTGCCATGTCGTCGGCTTCCTTTTCCTTGCGCAGTTCGCGCAAGCGCGCGGTCTTGGCTTCGCGCGCCTCGCTGACGGCATCACGCTCGGACAGGATGCGGTTGAGTGACATGGACTGGGTTTGCGTCTTGCTGAACAGCGAGCCGGCCTGGTCGGCGGTCTTGGATTGCGTGGTCAAAACTTTCTCCTGTCGGGAGCCTGGTGCCGATAGAGCGAGAGCGGTCTTCGATTAGGACCAAAGCAATACGGCAGCGGGGCAGTATGGGCGGTTCAGATTGCTGGAGCGTCCCTTAGCACGTTCCGGCCGGCGTGCGGCGCACTTTTAGCGGCATGACGCACAAAATGAAAAAGGCCAGGCACCGCCTGACCTTCCATGAAAGCGCCGCGCATCCAGTTGGATGCGCAAGGCGCTCCTTTCAGCCTTTCATCGGTGCCAGTACATCCGTGGTCACCGGAAGGCCGAATTCCTTATCAGGCCGCCTTCAACTGGTCGGCGGACATCTTGCCCGACTTGTTGTCGCGGGTCATCTCGTAGCCGAGCTTCTGACCCTCGACGATGTCACGCATGCCGGCGCGCTCTACGGCCGAGATGTGGACAAAAACGTCGGCGGAGCCGTCGTCAGGTTGAATAAAACCAAAACCTTTGGTGGCGTTGAACCATTTCACTGTGCCGGTGGCCATGAAGAACCCTTTCCCTGGCAAATATTCGTTCACCATCGTGCGACTGCACAACAGCGTTTTGTCTCGATTTTTGATGGGGAAGTTCGTCAAAGGCGCGCATGCATGCGCGGATAACAAAAGTCGGTCAAACAAATATCGACATGTTTCTTATAGACTTCTTTTAGCGCCGAGTCAATTTCTGGTTTGGCCGCAGCCAAAATTCAACCTGAGGATGCCTGAGGCATAAGCCTCAACTGACGAGGTGGCGGAGCGCAAGGCGTTCCCAAAAAATATTCCACGCCCCGGAACCAATCGCAAGCCGGCGCATTTCCGTGGTGTCAGCAATTCAGAGAGCAATCTCGGTAATGCTGGCAAAAGGACGCCTCCCGCACATTAAACGGTGCGAGAGGCGTTCTTGTATGTGCCGTTGTCTGACACAATTCCCAAGGGAAAACCGTTTCACACTTTTCCTTAAACTTACGCTCGCCTACAGGATCGCGCTGATCAGCGGCAGGATATCGTAGTGGAAACCGCGGCCGAAGCTCGACACCGGATCGCCGTCGGTGACCGCTCTTGCCTCGGCTTCGCTGCCGACACGCAGGATCAGCAGACCCCAAGGGCCGGCGGCCGGGTCGGCGACCGGCCCGGCCAGGATCATGGTGCCCTCGGCAAGCTTGCCGCGCAGATAGTCGGCATGCCGGCCCATCAACTCCCTCTCCTCCTCCGTCAGGGTGAAGGCGAAGTCCGGCCGAGGCGGGATCAGCCGGCAGTGGAAGATTGTTGGCGCGGTAGTCTCACGCGGTCCATCAGTGCTGGCCATCGGTCACTCACCGTGATGTCACTAGTGGTCCTATTCGTCCGGGCCGGGTTCCGGCCAAGTCTCCTTCGCCGCTTCTGCATACCAGTGCCGCATCGCCGGCGTTGCCAGCACGGCGTCGACATAGGCGCGCGTGTCGGGCGCCAGTTCGCCGCCATAGGTGTCGAAGCGGGTGACGACAGGTGCATACATGGCATCGGCCGCGGTGAAATGACCGAACAGGAAGGGGCCGCCCTTGCCGTATTGTTCCCGGCACTGGCGCCAGATCGTTTCGATGCGCGCGCGCTGCATTTCGCCTTCGGCGTCGAGCGGCTTGTGGGCCTTCGGCCGGCGCAAATTCATCGGCCAGCCATAGCGCACCTCGCGAAAGCCGGAATGCATCTCGGTCGCCACCGAGCGAGCCAAGGCGCGGGCGCCGATATCCTGCGGCCAAAGTTTTTTCTCAGGAAACAGGTCGGCCAGATATTCAAGGATGGCAAGGGTTTCCCAGACGATCCTGCCATTGTGATTCAACACTGGCACAAGGCCGGTCGGCGACACTTTCGCCAGATTGGCAAAAGTCTCGGGCGTGCGCAGGCGCACGAAACCTTCCTCGAACGGGATCTCCAGATGCTTCATCGCCACCCATGGCCTCAGCGACCAGGACGAAAAGCACTTGTTGGCGATGATGAGCGTAAATTCAGCCAAGGCGGTCTCCCCAAAATTTCGACACACTAGTCACACGATACGACGCGGCAAAGCGTTTCGGCGACCATATAAGCGACCAGATGCGACGATGATCGCCGCCCAGGGAACCTAAGCCAAGCCGGCCCGTTTGCCTCCTGCGAATGAATCCCCGGAATCCCAGGAGATGCAAAGATGGTGAACAAGGATCAGGTTGCCGGCGTGGCCAAGCAGGTCAAGGGCTCGGTCAAGGAGGCCGGCGGCAAGGCGACCGGCAACAGGCAGACCCAGGCCGAAGGCACGGCCGACAAGACCGCCGGCAAGGTGCAGAAGGTCTATGGCGACGTGAAGGACAAGATCAAAAAGGCGCTCTGACCCGATCTTGCAGGCAATGAGGAAGGCGGCTCAAGGCCGCCTTTTTCTTGTCAGAGGCTGAGGCTCTTGCTGAAGGCGCTGGTGAACTTGACCCCGCCCCGGTCGCCCGCCGCCTCGCCCAGCACCACGTCCATGCCGTCCCCGGTTACCCTCACCAGCGCGAAGCCACCCATATAGGCAGCCTTCGGCTTGAACAGGTCGAGGCCATCGCTTTTGTAGATCATAGGCACTTCGTGCTGATGGCCATGGAAGATGGCGATGACATTGTAGCCCTTCAGCGCCGCCAGCAGCGCCTGGCGGTCGGCCTCGCTCCACCAATGCGGCGCGCCTGCGCCGTCATCGTCATAGGTGCGCTTGGCCGGGTCCCACCGCTCGACCGAGAAAGTGTCCCAGCCATAGTGCTGGAACAGGATGACGGGACGGCCATCCGCAGCGTAGGTCGTCAGATCCTGCTTCAGCCACGGCAGGCTGCTCACCGCGCCGTGGCCGGTGTCGCCGGCAAACCGGTGGGTCTGGACGAGATGCAGGCCGCCCCAGTCCCAGGAATAGCAGTCGGTGTCGACATCGTATTCGGTGGCCGGCACCGGGGGCTTGAAGAACACGCCGGGGCGATGGTTGACCTCGACATAGTCGCGCAATTCGCGCCGGTACCAGTCGACGTGCGGCGGCGAGCCGTTCTGGTCGAGATCGTGATTGCCGAGGCCGACATAGACCGGCATGTGCACGCGATCGGGACCGACGCCCTGTTGATAGCGCTGGCTGAACTGCAACAGTTGCGTGCCTTCGCTGGGCTCGGTGATCTGGCCGCCGCCATCGTCGGTGATGTCGCCGCCGACAACGAGGCCGAGCGGCGCATCGATGCGGCCGCCGGCCGAACGCAGGCGGGTTGCAACGCCATCGATCTCGACTGGCCATTGCCGGCCGGCCAAGCCATTGAGGACAGCGACATTGCGCAACAGCGCGGCATCGGTCTTGCCTTCCTCCAGGCAGTTGGGGCTGAGGCCGCTCGACATGCGGCAGGCATGGACATCGGCGATGAACAGAAAGGTGGCGTCGATGGGCTGGATGCGCTTGCCGGTCTGGCCAAGCGCGGCGCGCGGCAGCATGCCAGCCATGGCAAGGCCGGCTGCCTGTGCGAGGAAATTGCGACGGGAGAGGACGAGCTTGCGATTCATGACCTGAAATTCAGCACAGCCGGCGCCCCACCGTCCAGTTGCCAGGAATGGCAGGTCGACACGGCACTGAGGCTCTGGCATTTCTTGGGTCATGCTGGCGCGCAGCAAATACAAGCAGAGGGGAGGATTTCATGAGAGCCGTTTCGATAGGCGTGGTGCTGGCTGGGTTGCTGCCGGCGGCTGCGGTGCATGCCGCCGATTGTGTCGACGCAAAATCGGCCAAGGCCGGCTTCGTTCTGGAAATGCCCGGCGTCCGCAGCGAGTTTCGGCCGGTGGCCGGCGGCATGGTCTCCGTTGCCAACACCTACGAATCGCAATCGCCGCAGACACAGTTCCTGTTTGCCGGCCTGGTCGAAGTGTTTCGCGACAGCGATACCGGACGGGTGGCGACGATCCCGTTTTCCGATCTGCGAAAACTGTTTCCGCTGAAGACGGGAGCCAAGAGCACGATCGAATTCGTCGAGCTGTCGCCGAACAAGCAGCCGAAGAGCACCAAGACGCTGAGCCTGGTCGTCAAGGGCAAGGAGACGTTCAGTGTCGGCGGCTGCAAATACAACGTGCTGGCGGTCACGGAGACCTTCAAGAACGGCGCCGGCGAAACGCTGGACACATTTACCGCGCTTTATGCGCCTGATCTGCAAGCGTCCCTCGCCCGGCGCTACGACGAAGGGACCAGCGCGGAATCGGTGAACGGTTACGAGACGATCAAGCCGCTTTCCAACTAGAACAGCGCAGTTCCGGCCTCAAGGTTTTCCCGGCCGCAGCAGGATCCTGCTACGCCGCTTCGCTCTGCTCGGGAATGGCGGCGTTGAGCTACCCTGAAGTTCGGCCAGGCAATCGCGCAGCACGCTGGCATCCTGTGCCGCCTTGGCCATCGACATGGCGCCGGAATAGGCGGCGATGGCGAGTGCCGCAAAGCGCTCGGGGTCGGTGCCCTGCTCCCTCCCCGACTGCTGGTCGGCTCGCACCTTGTCGGCAACCGCCTGACGCCATCCGGCAAAGATATCGTCCAGAGCGGCGCGGAAATCCGGGTCAGCGAGCGACAGTTCATGCGCCAGATTGTTGAGCGGACAGCCGCGCACGAAGCCTTGCTGCTCAAGCTCGGTCGCCACCGCCTCGAACACCGCGCGCACGCCTTCGCGCGCCGAGCCTGCCGCCCGTACAGGGTTGATCCAGGTTTCATCGAGGGCCGCTGCCACGCGCTCCTCGATCACCGCCAGAGCGAGCGCCTTCTTCGTCGGGAAATGATGATGCAGCGCGCCGCCGCTGACGCCTGCGGTCGTCATCAGCTCGCCAAGGGCGGATGCATGATAGCCACGCGCCTGGAACGACGCTTCGGCGATATCGAGCACCTTGTTGCGCAGCCCTTCGGGATCGTTGGTGCGTTTTCGCGGCGGCCCTTTCGGAGCCCGAGCAATCTCTGCTGACATTTGCCAACGATAGCAGATTGACAAAACAGGACAACCGGTCTGTTTTATAAACCGGATGATCATCCTGTTTTTTGGAGACGACACAATGACCGTACCCCTGAATGCGCCTGCGGCGGCAAAACTGCTCGCTTCGCCTGTCGTCGAGTTGCGGCAGTACACGCTGAAGCCGGGCCGGCGCGAGACGCTGATCGACATCTTCGACAGTCGGTTCATCGAAGGCCAGGAACACGCCGGCATGACCATCATCGGACAGTTCCGCGACCTCGACCGCCCCGACATGTTCGTCTGGCTGCGCGGCTTCGGTGGCATGGAAGCGCGGAAGCAGGCGCTCACCGCCTTCTATGACGGGCCGGTGTGGACGGCGCACCGCGACGCCGCCAATGCGACGATGATCGATTCCGACGATGTACTGCTCTTGAAGCCGGCATGGCCAGGCGCCGGCTTCGATCTGTCAGGCTCGCAGCGAGGCGCCATGCCGGCGGATGGAAAGTTGAGCGCAGACAATGGCTTGACCGGTGTTGTTGTCATCCAGATTCATCATCTGCGGTCTGGCGCCGAAGCCGATTTCGCCGGCAATTTCGAAACGGACGCCGTTCCGGTCCTTATCGGCGCCGGCGGACGGTTGCTTGGCGCCTTCATCACCGAGCACGCTGAAAACAGCTTTCCCCGCCTGCCGGTGCGCTTGAGCGAAAACGTCTTTATCGCGGTGACGGGTTTCGACAGTCCCGAGGCGCATGCCAGTTACGAAGCCGCAGTTGCCGCTTCGCCCCAATGGCAAGCGGCCGATGTGACCTGGCGGACCGAAACCTTGCGCCTGACGCCGACGTCGCAGTCGCTGCTGCGGTAACCGGATCGGCACGCGGCCAACCGAAGTTCATACTGAGCGATAGGCCGGCGGCTTGACCGCCCTCGCCGATCGGCATTGCCTTCGTGACGCGGGCAACAGCGAGAGCATTCGATGCGACTTGGCCTTCAATGAGACTTTCTGGCAAACGAGCACTGGTGACCGGCGGCTCGGACGGCATCGGCCTGGCGATATCGGAAGCTTTCTTGCGCGAGGGCGCCGACGTGCTGATCGTCGGTCGCGACACCAGCAAGCTCGAGACCGCCCGCGAGACACTTGCGGCGGAGGGCAACGTCGGCACCCAGTCGGCCGATCTCTCGACCTCTTCCGGCATCGATGCCGTGGTCGATCGCGCGAAAGCAACCGGCCCACTCGACATCCTCGTCAACAATGCCGGCGTCGCTTATCTGGTGCCTTTCGAGACCGTCACCGAGCACCAATTCCAGCAATCCTTCGCGCTCAATGTGACGGCGGCGTTCTTCCTTACCCAGCGCCTGCTGCCGCATTTCGGCGCCGGCGCTTCGGTCATCAACATCTCGTCCTACTTCGCCAACAAGATGATCCCGAAGCGGCCATCGAGCCTGTATTCCTTGTCCAAGGGCGCGCTGAATTCGCTGACCAAGTCGCTGGCCTTCGAGCTTGGTCCGCGCGGCATCAGGGTCAATGCGATTGCGCCCGGCACGGTCGAGACCGCCATGCGGCGCAAGTCGATCGAAAACCTGCCGGCGGCAGCGCAGGCCGAGCTGAAAGCCTATGTCGAGCGCAGCTACCCGCTCGGCCGCATCGGCCAGACCAGCGATCTTGCCGGCATCGCCGTCTATCTCGCCAGCGACGAGGCGGCGTGGACCAGCGGCGGCATTTTCGCGATCGATGGCGGGTATACGGCGGGGTGACCGTTTGGACGGCCCTCTGCCTCGAACAAGCGGAGCACTTGACCAAACTTCCGATACCGCGTCTGTCTGCAGATTGAGCAATGCTTCAGACATTCGTGGTGCCATGCTGTCTATCGATCCACTGATCCTCTTCTACACAACGTTCTTCAGCAAACCCGTCGATATCGCGTCGATACAGTGCGAAATGCCCGGGCGGTGGACACTGGACAAACGACGGATTTCCGAGGCCGCGGCAGTCGTCTTCCATATTCCGAACTTTCGCGAAGTTGGCGATGCCTACAAATACCCTGGTCAATATTGGGTCGCCTGGTCGATGGAATGCGGCCAAAACTACAAGCGACTTGCCGACCCCAAAATCATGCGGCACTTCGATATCATCATGACGCATGAATCCCGGTCTGATGTCTGGGTACCCTACCTTCCGCGTGCGGTGTGGTGGAAAGATGCGCTGGCCAGACCAATCGTGCCGAAAACGGAAGAAGCGCCGGTCGCACTCTTCCAGTCGGCCGGCCTGAATTATAGCGGCCGTGTCGATCTGGCGAACGAACTGGCGCGCCACATGAAGATCGATTCTTATGGCCGATATCGCAACAACCGATCGGTCTCTGGCCCCGATCTGGGCTCGAAGACCAAGATCGAAACCATTGCGCGGCACAAATTCTGCCTGGCCATGGAGAACTCGATCGAGGCCGACTATGTCACCGAGAAAATCTATGACGCGTTCATGGCAGGCACGGTGCCGATCTACCTTGGCGCTCCCAATGTGGACGAGTTCGTTCCGGAGCACTCCTTTATTGACGCCAGTGCCTTCGCCAGCGCCAGCGATCTTGCAGCCTATCTCCAGCACCTGATCGCAACGCCGCAAGACTACGAGGCTTATTTCGACTGGCGCTCAAAGCCATTGCCCGACAATCTCGTCAAACGGGTGCAATCATTGGAAACACCCGCGTTCTGCAGACTGATGAGCGTCGTGCGCCAGCGTCTGGAGGCGCGGACAAGCACGCCTTCCGGACGGCGAACACTTCCGTTCGGCTATAGATCCTATCTCAGGACAAAGCTGCGCCGTTGGAGGAAAAAGGTTCCGAGCTGACGGTCCGCGATCAGGCGCGCTTTCAGCAAAATACGGAGGACAAAGAGCGTCTCTTGCGACGTCGAGACGGCTTCGACCTTGCCGCCATGCATCTTGGAAATCTCCGAGGCTATGTGGAGGCGCTCCCAGGGTGGACTTGAAATTCTCGGCTTCGCGATCCGAAGCTCGATCCGGATGCGATGCCGGATTTTGGTCGGGAAACTGAACAGAAGGACAAGTGCATAAGCTACCTCATCGCTGCTGTTGCCAGTGAGACGCCGGCACGGATGGTAGTTTGTGTGGCATCGTCGTTCGTGAGTAGACGAGAATTGCGCATTGCTGATCCTGGGGGAAGTTTGCGTAGAGCAATCCGCCAGCTCGACATGATCGAGCTAAATCCGCAAGTTTCCGTCCACTTTATGGGATCAAGCCGCACTGAGGAGCAATTTCCTTCACACGAAAGTGGAGGGTGCAGGATCCCGAAGGGCGGCGCTACTGCTTCAACCGATTTACTGCCTGCCGGCCGCAATCTCTGCTTGAAGGCCATTGTGCAACGCGATACGCCGTTGCCGAATTCGATCGTCGGAGAGACAAGTGACCGCTGCCAGGACCAGAACCGAAACCGACACGTTCGGCCCCATCGAGGTTGCCGCCGACCGTTACTGGGGCGCGCAGGCGCAGCGTTCCCTCGGCAATTTCAGGATAGGCTGGGAAAAGCAGCCGGCCTCGATCGTGCGTGCGCTCGGCATCGTCAAGCGAGCGGCGGCGGAAGCCAATATGGAGTTGAAGCGGCTCGATCCGGCAGTCGGCAAGGCGATCATCGAGGCGGCGCAAGAGGTGATCGACGGCAAGCTGAACGATCATTTCCCGCTGGTCGTCTGGCAGACCGGCTCGGGCACGCAGTCCAACATGAACGCCAACGAGGTGATCTCCAACCGGGCGATCGAACTTCTGGGCGGCGTCATGGGCTCGAAGAAGCCGGTGCACCCCAACGACCACGTCAATATGAGCCAGTCGTCGAACGACACCTACCCGACAGCCATGCACATCGCGTGCGCCGAGCGCATCGTGCACGATCTGCTGCCGGCGCTGAAGCATCTCCACGCTGCGCTCGAGGTCAAGACGAAGGCCTTCGCCCACATCATCAAGATCGGCCGCACCCATACGCAGGACGCGACACCCCTCACGCTGGGCCAGGAATTTTCCGGCTACGCCGCGCAGGTGGCCTCTTCGATCAAGCGCGTCGAGATGACGCTGCCCGGCCTGCAGGAACTGGCGCAGGGCGGCACCGCCGTCGGCACCGGCCTCAACGCGCCGGTCGGCTTTGCCGAAAAGGTGGCGGCGCGCATCGCCGAAATCACCGGCATCGCCTTCGTCACCGCGCCGAACAAGTTCGAGGCGCTCGCCGCGCACGATTCCATGGTGTTCTCGCATGGCGCCATCAACGCGGCGGCCGCCGCCCTCTTCAAGATCGCCAACGACATCCGCTTCCTCGGCTCCGGCCCGCGCTCGGGCCTCGGCGAACTGTCGCTGCCGGAAAACGAGCCGGGTTCCTCGATCATGCCGGGCAAGGTCAACCCGACCCAATGCGAGGCTCTGACGCAGGTCTGCGTGCAGGTGTTCGGCAACAACGCCTCGCTGACCTTCGCCGGCAGCCAGGGCCATTTCGAGCTCAACGTCTACAACCCGCTGATGGCCTACAACTTCCTGCAGTCGGTGCAGTTGTTGGCCGACGCCTCGATCTCCTTCACCGACAATTGCGTCATCGGCATCGAGGCTCGCGAAGACAACATCAAAGCCGCGCTCGACCGCTCGCTGATGCTGGTGACCGCGCTGGCGCCGACGATCGGGTACGACAATGCCGCCAAGATCGCCAAGACCGCGCACAAGAAGGGCACCACCTTGCGCGAGGAAGCACTGGCCACTGGGCTGGTCAGCGAGGCAGACTACGACCGGCTGGTGCGGCCGGAGGACATGACGCATCCGGGTTAAGCGATTCCAGGGAAAGTGCCTTCCTCGAACCGCGCAGCCCTTCCTCTTTGGAATTGCGTCAACTAGAAATCCAAATTTTGTGGCGGGACAATTTGCTCCCGCCGCTGCTGGCCGCGACAAGAATTTTGCGTCGGTCGAACGATCCCGAAATGTACGTCCTGTGAACAATGTGTCGCCGGACTGGCGGCTTTGGTGAACAGTCGGCTTGGTCTATCTGAAGGGACATCAACCCTTTTCGGAGAGCCACCATGTCCATCAACACTTCCGCTGCCGGCGCCGGCATCGCGTCCAACAGCTCCACCACCATCCTGCTCGGCCGCATCCTGCTCGCCGCCATCTTCCTGCTTTCCGGCTTCGGCAAGCTCACCGCCATTTCCGGCACCGCCGGCTATTTCGGCGCCATGGGCCTGCCGGTGCCGACCGTAACGGCCATTGTCGTCGGCCTGATCGAATTGCTCGGCGGCCTTGCCGTGCTCGTTGGCTTTCAGACCCGCATCGCCGCCTGGGTGCTCGCGGTTTTCACCATCGCCTCGGCCTTTGTCGCCCATACCGGCTGGGCCGACCAGAACCAGATGATCCATTTCCTGAAGAACGTCGCCATCACCGGCGGTTTCCTGCTGCTGGCTTCCTCGGGCCCTGGCGCCTACTCGATCGACGCCAAGCGCGGCTGAGCTTTCCCTCCCCAAGCCTGAAAAAAGCGGCGTGGAATTTTCCACGCCGCTTTTTCGTTGTCTGCCCAAGCGCACGCTCGTCCCATCCCTGCTAGGGTCGGTCTCGAAACAGCCGGCGGACAGACAACGGAGATGACCATGCCCCGCGATGCATTGCTTCTGATTTCCCGGCTGCTGCTCGCCGCCCTGCTCGTTCCCTCCGGCTACCACGCGCTCGCCGACATTGCCGGGACGACCGGCTATTTCGCCGGCCTCGGCATGCCATTGCCGACGCTTGCTGCCTGGGGCACCGGGCTGTTCGAGTTGATTGCCGGTCTCTTGGTACTGGTCGGCTTTCAGACGCCGGTCGTTGCGATACTTCTTGCCGCTTTCTGCGTCGTTGCAGGCTCCATCGGCCACTACGGCCAGGGCGGCGATGACCCGATGCTCACCTTCCTGCACCAGCAGATGCTGATGAAGGATATTGCTATCGCCGGTGGATTCCTGGCGCTAGCGATGGCCGGCGCCGGGGCCTGGTCGATCGACGGGCGCCGCGCCGCGGTCTGATATCGTCAAATATCGTCCCAGGTTGATTCCTCGCCGAGGCAGGTCGACCCCCACTGCGTCTCGGCTTCGCCGAGGCCACCTCTCCCCGATCGACGGGGTATAGGAAGGGCGCGAGCCTATTGCCGCCAACGCTTTCAACGAGGCTCCCTTCCTTTCCCTCCGGAGGGGGAAGGTGGCGGTGCGAAGCAGCGACGGATTGAGGAAGCCGGTCCTCGAACGCGAGACCGACGACGACATGGTTTTGGTGTCAGGCCGCGCCTACTTCACCGACACGCTCTGCCCACCCTCGACCGCCAGCACCAGCCGGCGGTTGGTGATCCGCGCCAGTTGCGCCAGCCGTCCGGCCGGGCGTTCGCCGTAAAGATCGGAAAGTGAGGCCGGCAGCACCAGCGCCAACGTGCCATTGCCGCGGTTTTCCCATTTCAGCCGCGGCATGACGCCGGGCATGGCCGCAGTCAGCAGATAGACGACGCGCAGCACCGCCGCCAGGATGCGGGCGCGCTCGAGATAGCGCGGCGTCGCCAGGCCGCGGATTTCCGGCGCCGCATCGTTGAACACGCCTTCGTGGCGGAACAGGCCGACCAGCGCCAGGAAGGCACGGCCGGGGTGATCGACGCCAATGAAGGAGGCGTGGGCAATGATGTTGAGCGACTGCTTGCCGCGATATTCCGGGTGTGCGCGCCAGCCTATATCGGCCAGCAGACAGGCAGCGTGGCGATAGCGCGCCTCATCCTCCGTCTCGTCGATGCCGAAGGCGGCAAAGGTCTTGTCCGTCCATTCGACAAGCTCATGCGCATGGGTGACCGAGCGCGACCGCAGCCGCGCCAGTTCCTCCGAAGCGGAGACCAGCGGATCGGCCTTCTGCTCGGCAGGGTCGAGCAGCGAATAGAGAAACCCTTCGCGCACGCCCAATGCCGAGACGATGATCTTCGACGGCTGCATCGCCGCCATGATCTCCTGTAGCACGACCGCGCCATAGGGCAGCAGCGAACGGCGGTTCTTCGACACACCTTCGATGCCCTTGACCTTCTCGATCTCGCCTTTCGCCACCTGCTTCAGGAAATTGGCGGCGCTTTCGACACCGATCTCATAGTGGTGCATGACGCCAAGCGGGTAGTTGGTCATTTCCATGTGCAGCCGGGCAAGGTTTCGCCAGGTGCCGCCAACGGCGTAAAAGGGCCGTCCCAGCCCGCCCTTCAACAATTTGGCGCGCGCCAGTTCGTCGCGGGTGATCTTTGCCGCCTGGGCGAGCGAATTCCTGGCCATGTCCTGCAGCCGCAGGCCACCCAGCGGCAGCGTGATGCCGTCGCCGATCGCCTCGCCATTGATGTCGATAAGCTCCAGGCTGCCGCCGCCAAGATCGCCGGCAATGCCATTGGCGGGGTGGAAGCCCGAAATGACGCCAAGCGCCGAATAATGCGCCTCCTGCCGGCCAGTGAGCACGCGGATCTCGGTCTTGAGCACATCCTGGGCGCGGTGGATGAAATCGGGGCCGTTGATCGCTTCGCGGGCCGCGGCCGTTGCCAGCACAAACATGTGCTCCGCACCCGCCTGGTCGGAGAGCGCGCGGAAACGGCGGAACTCCTCCATCGAGCGCGTCACCGCCTCGGGGTCGAGCTTGCCGGTCGAAACGATGCCGCGGCCGAGGCCGGCCAGCATCTTTTCGTTGAACAGCAAGGTCGGCGAGCGCGCCAATCCTTCATAGACGACAAGGCGGATCGAGTTCGAGCCGATGTCGATGATGGACAGCGGCCGGCGATCCTGCAGCCGGCCTTGGGACGTTGAAATCATCAGCCGGTGTTCTTCTTGCGACGCTTGAACTGCGCGATGCGCTTGGGCGCATGCGACTTCAGCGCGTCACCCCGTCCCGACAGGCTCGGATTGGTCATGAAATATTCCTGCGCGTTGAACGGTTCCTCACCCTCCTCCAGCACGACGCGCCGGGAGGTTCCGTCAGCCAATACGTCGAAACTTTGCTGGTTGTCCATGATGTTGCCCAGCATGATCTGGCCAAGGATCTGTTCATGCACCGTTGGATTGGTGATCGGCACCATGGTCTCGACGCGGCGGTCGAGATTACGTGGCATCAAGTCGGCCGAGGCGATGTAGACGATCGCCTCGTCCGACGGCAGGCCATGGCCGTTGCCGAAGCAATAGATGCGGCTGTGTTCGAGGAAGCGGCCGACGATCGACTTGACCCTGATGTTTTCCGACAGGCCGGGCACCTGCGGCCGCAGGCAGCAGATGCCGCGCACGACGAGATCGATCTCGACGCCGGCACGGCTGGCGTCATAGAGCGCGTCGATGATGTTGGGATCGACGAGCGCGTTCATCTTCATCCAGATGCGCGCCGGACGGCCAGCCAGCGCGTAGGCGACCTCGTCGGCAATGTGCTTGAGGATACGGCTGCGCAGCGTAAACGGCGAGATGGCGATCCGCATCTCATCGGTCGGCTCGGCATAGCCGGTGATGAAGTTGAACAGCTGGGCGACATCGCGCGCGATCGTCGGATCGGTGGTGAAGAAGGACAGGTCGGTGTAGATGCGCGCGGTCACCGGATGGTAGTTGCCGGTGCCGAGATGGACATAGTTGCGCAGCTTGCCGTCCTCGCGCCGCACTACTAGCGACATTTTCGCATGGGTTTTGAGTTCGAGGAAGCCGAACACGACCTGGACGCCGGCGCGTTCGAGGTCGCGCGCCCAGCGGATGTTGGCTTCCTCGTCGAAGCGCGCCTTGAGCTCGACCAGGGCGGTTACCGACTTGCCGGCCTCGGCCGCGTCGACCAAGGCGCGCACGATCGGGCTGTCGTTGGAGGTGCGGTAAAGCGTCTGCTTGATCGCCACCACCTCCGGGTCGGCCATCGCCTGGCGCAGGAATTGGACCACCACGTCAAAGGATTCATAGGGGTGGTGGACGACGATGTCCTTCTCGCGAATGGCCGCGAAACAGTCGCCGCCATGCTCGCGGATGCGCTCGGGAAAGCGTGGATTGTAGGGGGTGAACTTCAGGTCGTCGCGCGGCACGGCGACGATCTCGGAAATCTGGCTGAGCGCCAGCGGGCCGGTCAGAACGCTGATGCGGCTCGAAGAGACGCCAAGCTCGCCGGCGACGAACTCGCGCAATTCGCCGGGCATCGACTTGTCGAATTCGATGCGGATGACCGAACCGCGGCGGCGGCGCTTCAGCGCCGTCTCGAACAGGCGCACGAGATCTTCCGACTCTTCCTCGACCTCGATATCGCTGTCCCGGATGATGCGGAAGGTGCCTGAACCCTTGACCTCATAGCCGGGGAACAGCTTGCCGATATAGAGGCCGACAGCCTCCTCCAGTGGAATGAAGCGAACGTGCTGCTTGCGGTCGGGCAGACGGATGAAGCGCTTCAGCGCCACCGGCAGGCGCAGAAGCGCGCTCATCTCCTCGCCATTCTTGCGATGGCGCAATTGCAGCGCCATCGAGAAGCCGAGATTGGGAATGAACGGAAACGGATGCGCCGGGTCGATCGACAGTGGAGTCAGGACCGGGAAGACCTGGTCCTGGAAATGGTCTTCCAGCCAGACTTTCTCATCCTTGGTTAGTGCATCGCGGGTGATGCTCTCTATGCCTTCCTTGTTGAGCAGCAGCATCAGCGCTGAAAGGCTGTTCTGCTGGTCCTCCTGCAGCCGCTCGACCTCGCGCAGCAATTGTTCCAGCTGCTGCTCCGGCGTGCGGCCGTCGGGGCTCTTGAGCGCAATGCCTTCGCGCACCTGGCCGGCAAGGCCGGCGACGCGGACCATGAAGAATTCATCGAGATTGGCGGCCGAAATCGACAGGAAACGGACGCGTTCGAGCAGCGGATGGTGCTCGTTCTGTGATTCCTCGAGCACACGCCGGTTGAACTGCAGCCAGGAGAACTCACGGTTGACGAACCGATCGGGGTTGCCGCCCTCGGGGCTCGCCACCTCGACATTGATGAATTCGCTCTGCACCGGCTTCAGTTCGTTCATGGTTCCTGCTCTTCCCCGCCAACCGTCCCTTGGAGCGCCGCTGGACGTGCCATGCCTCTAACACGCTTTTTTGACGCATGGCCCTTCGGCGAAAACCATTCCGATTTCAGGGACATGCACTTAACCGGCTCAACGTATCCTCTGACAGGCTTTTGCGACAGTTTCATTTCATCGATCTTGCAAACAGGCCTGTTATGTTCCAGATGCTTTTCGACGAGATCAAGGAGACGACGATGGCAGGCGGTTCCATTCCCCATTTCCAGAACGATGCGGGCCATCCGGCAATCGACATCGGCGTCAAGGAATTCATGTGCACCGGCGCCAACCCGCCCTTCGACCACCCACACGTGTTCCTCGACATGGGCGACGACAATGAAAAGGTCTGCCCCTATTGCTCGACGCTCTACCGCTATTCGGCGAAGCTGAGGGCGACGGAAACGCTGCCGGCCGGTTGCCTTTATATCGACCAGGCCGCCTGATCCTTCCGCGACAAGCCCGATGGAAGACATCAGGTCCCGGCAGGTCATAATCGCCGGGGCCGGCATCGCCGGGCTGACCGCCGCCCTTGCCTTCGCCGGACGGGGTTATCCGGTAAAGCTTATCGAACAGGCACAGCACCTAGAAGCGGCCGGCGCCGGCATCCAGCTTTCGCCCAACGCAACACGCATTCTTCGAAAACTCGGCGCGCTCGACCGGCTGTTGCCGGCAGCGTTGCGGCCGGAAGCGGTCGTGCTCAAGGACGCCCGGACGCTGCGCGAACTGGCGCGGGTACCGCTCGGGCACGCCGCCGAAGCGCGCTGGCAGGCGCCCTATCTTGTCGCCCATCGCGCAGATGTGCAGGCAGCGCTGTTGGCGCAAATGGCTGAACGGCCGCAGATTGAGCTCATCACCGGCGCCCGCGTGACCGGCATCGTCAAAGACGCGCAATATGTCGCCGTGACCGCCGAAGTGGACGGCCGCGAGATCGAGGCACGCGGCAAACTGCTGGTCGGCGCCGACGGCGTCTGGTCGGCGGTCAGGGCGCAACTCGCAGGCGAGGACTTCGTCAAAAGCCGTTTTTCGGGCGAACTCGCCTGGCGAGTCACGATCGCGGCCGAGAGCGCCGCCGGCGAAGCCTTTGTCGCGATCGGCGCCGCCGACTGCGTCACCACGTTCCTGCATCCAGGCTTCCACATGGTCGCCTACCCCGTCAGCAAAGGCCGGGCCTTCAATCTCGCCGCCTTCACCAAGGGTGAGCGCATGGCCGAAGGTTGGTCGGGCCATGCCGATCCTGCGATCCTCACGGCTGCCCTGCGCGGCACCGCGCCGGGCCTGACGAAGCTTGTGGCACTGGCCGGTCCATGGACGGCCTTTCCGATCCACACCGTCGAACAACAGCGGTGGACGAGCCCGCAGGGCATCGCGCTGATCGGCGACGCCGCGCATGCGATGACGCCGTTTGCCGCACAGGGCGCGGCAATGGCGATCGAGGATGCGGTGACACTAGCCGGATTTGTTGCCGCGGCGCCTGCTGGTCTCAGGGGGGCGCTTGCGGCGTGGGAACAGGAACGGCGTCCGCGTGTGGCTAAGGTTGCCCGCCGTGGCGCTGTCAACCGGCTCGCCTGGCACGCTTCGGGGCCGGTGGCGATGGCCCGCAACCTGTTCCTGACAATGCGCTCGTCCGAAAAGCTCGCCGCCGACCTGGACTGGCTCTATGGCTGGCAGGCGTAAGGAAAGCAGATCCGAGACGATCCAGTTCGTCGATGTAGCGATCCTTCGCACCCCCCTCTGCCGCGCCGACTTCAAAAGATCCAACACTGTCGGGGTGCGGCGTAGGGGCTGCTAATTATACAGCCGCATTGAAAATCGCAGCGAGGCCGGCAGCGGGTTCCACCAGCCGGTGCGCAGGCCGGCGGTGCGCAGGCCGGCGGCTGTCCAGGTGTTGCAGCCGACAAGCGCGTTGAAATGGCCGTTCGCCTCGAAGAAGCGGTCGAAGCTGGAATGGGCGGCGTTCTCGATGACGACCGGACCATGCGGCCCTTGCTGGAAACTCGCGTCGATATAGTCGAGCAGCGCTGCAAAATGCTCCTCATCGAAACCGGTGACAGCAGGGTGCGGCTCGGCGATGGTCCCGGCGATATCGACATGCATGACCGAGGCGTCCAGTGTCAGCGCCTTGAGGACGGGCACTGCCTTCAGCTGCGACCAGCTCGGCGTCGCCAGATAGAAGGCCCGGCCGCCCCAGCCAAAGACGATGTAGCGCACTTCTGGGGCGTCGACAGCCGGCGCACCTCGTCATCGACGGGAATGGCGATGTCGGTGTGGATCGGATTCTCCAGCACCAGAATATGGCGCGTGCCCTCACCCGCTGCTGACGCCGGCCACAGCGGACGCGGCACCAGCGTGCCGAGCGTGGCAGCGAGCGCGACCACGATAATCAGCATGGCCACGAAACGCAGGGCTTTTCTCATGCGGCGGCGGCTTTGTGTTTCAATGGAGAAGATCGACCCCAGATAGCAAAAGAGCCCGGCCGCATTGCGGCCGGGCTCTTTTGGTTCGCATGAAAATGCTCAGTGCAGGATCTGCGACAGAAACAGCTTCGTGCGCTCGTGGCGCGGATGGTCGAAGAACTCGGCCGGCGTGTTCTGTTCGACGATCTGGCCCTGATCCATGAAGATCACCCGGTTGGCGACTTTGCGGGCAAAGCCCATTTCGTGGGTGACGCACAGCATGGTCATGCCTTCCTCGGCCAGGCCCACCATCGTCTCCAGCACTTCCTTGATCATTTCTGGATCGAGCGCCGAGGTCGGCTCATCGAACAGCATGATGCGCGGGTTCATGCACAGCGAACGCGCGATCGCCACGCGCTGCTGCTGGCCGCCCGACAGCTGGCCCGGATATTTGTTGGCCTGTTCGGGGATCTTGACGCGCTTGAGGAAGTGCATCGCGATTTCCTCGGCCTGCTTCTTCGGCGTCTTGCGCACCCAGATCGGTGCCAATGTGCAGTTCTCCAGGATGGTCAGATGCGGGAACAGGTTGAAGTGCTGGAACACCATGCCGACCTCGCGGCGCACCTCGTCGATCTTCTTGAGATCGTTGGTGAGTTCCTTGCCGTCGACGATGATCTTGCCCTTCTGGTGCTCTTCCAGCCGGTTGATGCAGCGGATCATGGTCGATTTGCCCGAGCCCGAAGGACCGCAGATGACAATGCGCTCGCCGCGCATCACCTTGAGGTTGATGTCCTTCAGGACATGGAACTCGCCATACCATTTGTGCATGCCGATGATGTCGATTGCGACATCGGTGGTCGAGATGTGCATCTTCTTGGCATCGACCTTGATCTCTTCGGCGCTGACCGCGTTTTCTATGACCATGGCAGGTTCCCCTTTTTGTTCTGTCTTTTAGCTATCATGCATGTCGTTGTCCCAAAACCGCTAAACACTTTTGGGCGACATGCATCAACGTTTGTGGCCGGTGTCGAGCCGGCGTTCCGTGTACATCGAATAGCGCGACATGCCGAAGCAGAACAGCCAGAAGACGAAGGCTGCAAAGATGAGACCGGATCTCGCGGTCTGTGGCGTCGCCCAATTGGCGTCCGAGAAGTTCTGCTTGACGACGCCAAGCAGGTCAAACATCGAGATGATGATGACGAGGCTTGTGTCCTTGAACATACCGATGAAGGTATTGACGATGCCGGGGATGACCAGCTTCAGTGCCTGCGGCAGCACGATCAGCACCATCTTCTGCCAGTAGCCCAGGCCAAGCGAATCCGCACCCTCATACTGGCCCTTGGGGATCGCCTGCAGGCCGCCGCGCACCACTTCGGCCATATAGGCGGCGGCAAACAGCGAGACGCCGATCAGCGCCCTGAGATATTTGTCGAACGAAACCCCGGCGGGCAGAAACAGCGGCAGCATGACGCTGGCAAAGAACAGAACGGTGATCAGCGGGATGCCGCGAACGAACTCGATGAAGACCACGCACAGTGTCTTGACGATCGGCATCTTGGAGCGCCGGCCGAGCGCCAGCACGATGCCCATCGGCAGCGACACGGCAATGCCGACAAAGGACAGGCTCAGCGTCACCAGCAGCCCGCCCCATAGCTGGGTCTCCACATGCGGCAGGCCGAAGATGCCGCCGACCAGGAGCACGAACGCGATGATCGGCAGTGCCAGGAATAGAAGAATGGCGTTCAACCCCTTCCGCGGCACGCGTGGCATCAGCAACGGCACCAGCAGCGCCACGAACAGGACGGCGACCAGGATCGGCCGCCAGCGCTCTTCCAGGGGATAGCGGCCAAGCATCAACTGGCCGAACTTCGCGTTGACGAAGGCCCAGCAGGCGCCTGACCAGCCGTCCGGCTGGATGCCGCCTTGCGCCACCGTGGCGCATACAGTCCGGTCCGGCCCCGTCCACTGGGCGTTGATGAAGGCCCAGTTGACGACGGGCGGCACGATCATCACCACCAGCGCAATAGCCACTACAGTCAGGATGACGTCGCCCACCGAACCGATCAGGTTCTTGCGAACCCAGGCCAAAGGCCCCCGCACGCCGGCCGGGGCTTGTTGAGCGAGTGCCATTTCGGTCCGCACCCAGGAGGTATCATGTTCCTGCATGGTCTTACCTCTCCACCAGCGCCATCCTGGCGTTGACCACATTCATCACCGCCGACGTCACCAGGCTGATGATGAGATAGACGACCATCATGATCAGCACACCCTCGACCGCTTGACCGGTCTGATTCAGCACTGTGCCGGCGATCGCCGTCAGGTCGGGGTAACCGATGGCAATGGCCAGCGACGAGTTCTTTGTCAGGTTGAGATACTGGCTGGTCAGCGGCGGGATGACGATCCGCATGGCTTGGGGAACGACGACAAGCCGCAGGATAGATCCCGGCCGCAGCCCCAAGGCGCCAGCCGCTTCGGTCTGACCCTTGCTGACGCCGAGAATGCCGGCGCGCACGATCTCGGCGATGAAGGAGGCCGTGTAACAGGACAGCGCCAAATAGAGAGACAGGAACTCCGGCCCGATCTGAAAGCCTCCGGTCAGGTTGAAGGTCGATTGTTTTGGAAAGTCGAAGCTCAAGGGAAAGCCGCTCAGCGCATAGGCCAGGAGCGGAAGGCCGACGATCAGCGCCGCCGAAGTCCAGAATACGGGAAACTGCTGGCCGGTTGCCATTTGCCGCTGGCGTGCCGTGCGCGCGACAAAAAAAGCCATGGCGATGCCGACAAGCAAGGCGACAAACATCAGCCAGGAGCCGTCGCCCCAGATAGCGCGCGGAAAATAGAAACCGCGTTGGTTGAGGAAAGAGCCGAACGGCAAATTGAAACTGTCGCGAGGCGCCGGCAGTACCGCGAGCACGCCTGAATACCAGAAGAAGATCACCAGCAGCGGCGGGATGTTGCGGAACACCTCGACATAGACCGTGCAAATCTTGCGAACCAGCCAGTTGCGCGATAACCGGCCGACGCCGACAATGAAGCCAATGATGGTCGCGGTGATAATGCCGGCAACGGCGACGATAATGGTGTTGATAAGCCCGACGACAATGGCCTGGCCATAGGTCGAATCGGAATCATAAGCGATGGGCCTGACTGGAATGTCAAAGCCTGCTCGGTTGTTCAGGAAGCCAAAACCGGAAGTAATATGCAGGCGCTGCAGGTTGACGATGACGTTGTGGACGATCCACCAGACGCCCGCCACCAGCAAGATGACAACCACCGCCTGGAAGAAAAACCCGCGGACTTTCGGATCGTTGATGAAGGAACCGCGGCTCGGCTCCTCGCGAAGAACTTCCTGCGACGCCATTGCTCATCCCCTGGAAAGAGAAACCGGAAGGCAGATGATCTGCCTTCCGGATCACATTTCGATCAGCGGATCGGCGGTGCGTATTGCAGGCCGCCCTTGGTCCACAGCGCATTGATGCCTCGCGCGATCTTCAGCGGGCTGCCGGTGCCGACATTGCGCTCGAACATCTCACCGTAATTGCCGACTGCCTTGACGATGTTGACGACCCAGTCATTGCTCACGCCAAGGTCGGTTCCGATCTTGGTTTCGGCTTCCTGACCGAGCACGCGCTTGATCTCCGGATTATCCGAGGTCTTCATCTCTTCGACATTGGCCTGGGTGATGCCCAGTTCCTCTGCCTGCAACAGGGCGAAGTAGGTCCACTTGACGATGTGGTACCACTGGTCGTCCCCCTGGCGTACGGCGGGGCCGAGCGGCTCTTTGGAGATGATCTCGGGCAGCACGACATGGTCGGCCGGCGCACTCAGCGTCAGGCGGATGCCATAGAGGCCGGATTGGTCGGTGGTGTAGACGTCGCAGCGGCCGGCGTCATAGGCAGCGTTGACCTCTTCCAGCTTTTCGAAGACGACCGGGTTGTACTCCATCTTGTTCGCCTTGAAGTAATCGGCGAGGTTGAGCTCGGTGGTGGTGCCGCTCTGCACGCAGACTGCCGCACCTGAAAGCTGCAGCGCCGAATTGACGCCAGGCAGTTTCTTGGCGTTGATCATGAAACCCTGGCCGTCATAATAGGTGACGCCGATGAAGTTCAGGCCAAGCGCGGTATCGCGATTGATGGTCCATGTGGTGTTGCGCGACAGGAGATCGATCTCGCCCGACTGCAACGCGGTGAAGCGCTCCTTGGCGCTGAGCGGCGTGAACTTGACCTTGGAGGCATCGCCGAAGACTGCACCAGCGACAGCGCGGCAGAAATCCGCGTCGATGCCTTTCCAATCGCCTTTGTCGTCAGGCGCCGAGAAGCCGGCCAGGCCCGTCGAGACACCGCACTGGATGAAGCCCTTCGCCTTGACGGTATCGAGCGTTGTCGCCGACGCGGCCGAAGCCATCCATCCAAGCGCAGCGGCACCGAGAATGCCAATTGCAATATGTTTCATAACCCACAGACCCTTTTCTGTTTTCAGGTAAACCCTGATCCTCAGGCAAATCCTGATCTTTTCCCGCGTGAACCCGGCTCCCATCCGGCTCATTCCGGAACCTCGCGTCGTAACCGACGCCCGGCCCCTCCCATTCACGAACTGCATCGAAGGCGATTATCTCTGTGAGGTCAAGGGAAATGACCGTTTCACGACAGCTTTGAAAACCAATTGCCGCAAATGCCTGAATTGCGGACAACAGCATCAGGAAAGCAGCAAGCCCCGCAAATAAAACCGGCAAAGTCCGTCGACGCTAATCCACATCCACTCATGAAATCCGCGGCTCTGGATCGCCACGCATTCCAGACTATTCATGGGGGAATTGGCCTATGCAAAGGGCACCGCCTGGCGGGCGCCCGCTGTTGCACGGCCAATGCCGCCGCTCTATGGCTAGCGCTTTCACCACGAGGCGAAGAGCAATGGCGACTGACGGCAACGAAATGGGTATCAACACGCGGCTTGCCCATTCGGGCAACAATCCGCACGACTATTTCGGCTTCGTCAATCCGCCGATCGTGCATGCCTCGACCGTGCTCTATCCCAATGCGTCGGCGATGGCGGCGCGCAGCCAGAAATACACCTATGGCACACGCGGCACGCCGACCACCGATGCGTTGGCGCATGCGATCGACGCGCTGGAAGGCTCCGCCGGCACCATAATCGTGCCGTCGGGCCTGGCGGCGGTGACCGTCCCGTTGCTGGCGTTTCTCTCGGCAGGCGATCACATCCTGATTGTCGATTCCGTCTACCATCCGACCCGCAATTTCGCCGACACGATGCTGAAGCGGCTGGGTGTCGAGGTCGAGTATTACGATCCGCATGCCGGCGCCGGCATCGCCAGCTTGATCAAGCCGAACACCAAAGTCGTGTTTACGGAATCACCGGCCTCCAACACCTTCGAGGTGCAGGACGTTCCGGCGATCGCCAAGGCGGCGCATGAAACGGGCGCCATCGTCATGATGGACAACACCTGGGCAACGCCGCTCTATTTCCGTCCGCTCGACCACGGCGTCGATATCTCGATCCATGCGGCGACGAAATATCCGGCCGGGCATTCGGATGTGCTGCTGGGCACAGTGTCTGCCAATGCCAACTGCTGGAAGCAGCTTTGCGAGACGTTCTACACGATGGGCTGCTGCGCCGGCCCCGACGACGTCTACCAAGTCCTGCGCGGCCTGCGCACGATGGGCGTTCGGCTGGATCACCATCAAAAGAGCGCGCTTGCCATTGCCGTCTGGCTTGAAGGCCAGCCCGGCGTGGCGCGCGTGCTGCACCCGGCGCTCCCCAGCCACCCCGACCACGCGGTGTGGAAGCGTGATTTTTTCGGCTCGAGCGGCATCTTTTCCATTGTGCTCAAAGGCGGCGGCCAGAGACAGCAGCACGCTTTCCTCGATGCGTTGAAAATCTTCGGTCTCGGCTATTCCTGGGGCGGCTATGAGAGCCTTGCCGTGCCAGTCTTCCTCGGCGACCGTACCGTCGCCAAGGGCCCCTATGACGGCCCGCTGATCCGGCTGCAGATCGGGCTCGAGGATGTCGAGGACCTCAAGGCCGATATCCTGCGCGGGCTGGAAGCGGCCGCTGCGGCATGACACCAGCAAACTTGCGAAGCTGATTCCGCTAGCCCGCTTAACCGTTGAAAGGATTGGCGAGCGACTTTCGTAGGACGATCGACGTCGCAAAGCCGCTCATGGGTAGACCAAGCGCAATGTTATTTCCCCAACGCGCGCTTTTTCGGATCGGTTTGACTTTCAAAATCGTCGGCCCAACGCCATTGCAGGCGCTGCGCGCACAATTCCAGCCGGACTGAGCTTGCCATGGCCTTTCGTCTCTTTGTCCCCATTCTCGCCGGCGCGACGCTGCGCGAGCGCCTCATCGCCTGCATCGGGGCGATGATCGGCATTGCGCTGACCGGCGCGATCGGCGCGCTGGTGCTTGGCAATGGCCCGCATGTGCCGCTGCTGGTGGCGCCGATGGGGGCGTCGGCGGTGCTGCTGTTCGCGGTGCCTGCAAGCCCGCTGGCGCAGCCATGGTCGATCATCGGCGGCAATACAATATCGGCGCTGGTCGGCGTGATCGTGGCCCATTTCGTCCATCAGCCCGTTCTCGCCACGGGCATTGCCGTGGCGATGGCGATCGCCGCCATGTCGTTCTCGCGCTGCCTGCATCCGCCGGGCGGAGCCGCCGCACTGACCGCCGTGCTCGGCGGGCCGGCCGTGATCGGTGCCGGCTTCCTGTTTCCGTTCGTGCCGGTGGCGCTGAACTCCATGATGCTGGTCGCGCTCGGCTATGCTTTCCACAGGCTGTCGCGACGCAGCTACCCGCATGTGCCGGCCCCTGCCCCGAAAAGCACGCACGGAACCAGCGATCCGCCGGCTCAGGAGCGCATCGGCTTCCGGGCCGAGGACATCGATGCCGCGCTGGCTGCGCTCGACGAGACCTTCGACATCGACCGCAACGATCTCGAACAGCTGCTGCGACAGGTCGAACTGCAAGCGACGATGCGCGCACACCGAACCATGTTGTGCGAGGACATCATGTCGCGCGACGTGATTTCGGTCGATGAACACGCGTCCGCCGATCGGGCGCGTCATCTGCTGCTCGACCACAATATCCGCACGCTGCCGGTTGTCGACAAGGACGCCAGGCTGGTCGGCACCGTTGGATTGAGGGAATTGGCGCGAGCCGACGAAGCCGTCGGAAGCGTTACGTCGACAGCGTCGACCGCCGCCGCCGGTACGCCCGCCATGGCCCTGCTACCGGTGCTCACCGACGGCCGCACCCATGCAGTCATCATCGTGGACGGGGACAGCCGCATCCTTGGCCTGATCACGCAGACCGATCTGCTTGCGGCAACGGCACGAGCGCAGGATGCTGACAAGCCGCTGGCGGAAGCAGTATTCTAGGCGCCGTCGGAGCCGGGCGAAAATGGCCGGGAACCTTTTGCCGGCGATGTCATCCAATGTCTTGATCGAGGTTTCGAGCGGGGATTGGATCGAGGAACTGGCCATGCCTGCTATGTCTCTACCAATGCCCACTGCTGCCTCAAGCGAGATGCTTCTCGTGCGCCGCGCGCTGGCACGCGAAGGCAACGCCTTCCGCATCATCATGAAGACCCATAATCAGCGGCTCTATCGCATCGCTCGCGGGGTGGTGCGCAACGATGCTGAAGCCGAGGACATCGTCCAGGAGGCCTATGTCAGAGCCTTTGCCCATCTCGATGCCTTTCGCGGGGAGTCCTCATTGGCCACCTGGCTGTCGCGCATCGTCATCAACGAGGCGCTCGGTCGTATGCGCAAAAGGCGGCGGACGGTGGCGAAAAACCCGCAAGCCGAAATCATCCAGTTCCCCCTCAATCCCAGCGACGATCCGGAGCGGACGATGGCGCAGCGGCAGATCCTCGAGTTGGTGGAACGGGCGACCGACAGCCTACCCGATGTTTATCGGACGGTGTTCGTGGCGCGGGTTATCGAGGGGCTCAGTATCGAGGAGACCGCCGAGCTGCTTGGCGTGCGGCCGGAAACCGTCAAGACAAGGCTACACCGCGCCCGCGCCCTGGTACGCAAGGCACTCGACGACCAGATCGGGCCGGTGCTGCTCGACGCCTTCCCGTTTGCCGGCCGGCGCTGCGACAGGCTGACCAGCGCCGTCATGCAGCGGCTCGGCCTGGAGAGCTGATCATCGGCTGATTTGGCCGATTTCCCCGGGAACGTTTGCCGCCGCTGCGCATCCAATGACCGTCAACTGAAAAACACGGCCCGGCGCGATCCCGCGTCCAGGCGAAGGAGATGCCATGCTTACCCGACACACCGCCGCCCTCGCTGCCTTGCTGCTGCTTGGCGCTGCCCCGCTCACGCAAGCCGCCGACAAGCCGACGGACCCGCAGATCGCCCACATCGCCTACACGGCAGGCGTCATCGATGTGGAAGCCGCCAAGCAGGCGATCAAGAAATCGAAGACCAAGGAGGTCGTGGATTTCGCCAACGACATGGTGCGCGACCACGAAGCGGTCAACGCGCAGGCACTGGAACTGGTAAAGAAGCTGAAGGTGACGCCGGAAGACAACGCAACCAGCCAGGCGCTGACCAAGGCTGCGGCCGAGGAGCGGGCGAAGCTCGCCAAACTCGACGGCGCAGCCTTTGACAAAGCCTATGTCGACAACGAGATCGCCTACCACAAACAGGTCGACGGCGCGCTTGAAACCCTTTTGATCCCATCGGCCAGTAATACCGAGTTGAAGAGCCTGCTGGAGACCGGCCTGAAGATTTTCCAGGGCCATGAACAGCACGCCGAGCATGTTGCAGGTATGCTGAAGTAAGGACCAGGCCATGTCGAAACGGCAGCTGTGGATTGCACTGGCGCTGGTCTTCGGGACCTCACCCGTGCAGGCCGAAACCATCCAGGTCACCATCGACAAACTTGTCTTTTCGCCGGCCACCGTCGACGCGAAGGTCGGCGACACGATCAAGTGGGTGAACAAGGACGTGTTCGCACATACGGCTACCGTCAAGGGTGGCTGGGAAGTGATGATCCCGCCGAAGACAACAGCGAGCCTGCCCCTGCGGAAGGCGGAAGCGGTCGAATATTTCTGCCGCTTCCACCCCAACATGAAAGGTCATCTGGCCGTGACGGCGCCTTGATCCCGGTCCGCAAGCCCGTCCTGCTGCGTTGAGGCTCGCCTGGCTTCATCCGGCCGGGTGATGTGTGTCCACGAGCCGTCACAGCCCGGCTGGCGGCGTGCGATCCAGGCATCCAGCCCTTCGCGCAGATCAGCGGTCGGAGCCATGCGGGCGAACTGCTCGGCCTCGACAGCCAAGCCTTCCGCGATGCTCTGGTTCAGGCCCCGCGCCACTGCTGTGAGGATCGAGGCAATTGCTGCAGGAGAATGTCTGGTCATGCGCCGGGCGAGATCAATTGCGGCGGGCATCAGCTCCTCATGCGGCACCACCTGGTTGACGAGGCCGAGTTCGACGGCGCGCGGCGGCGGGAACCAATCGCCGGTCAACAGCAGCTCGAGCGCCCGCTTGCGCCCTGCCAGTCTCGGAAGCCGCTGCGTGCCGCCGAAAGCGGGCGGCATTGCAAGGTTGATCTCAGGCTTGGCGAACAAGGCGCGGTCGCTGGCGATAGCGAGCGGCACGGCTTCGGTGATCTCGCAGCCGCCGCCGAAGGCGATGCCGTTGACGGCGGCGATGACGGGCTTGCGGAATGCCTCCAGCCTTGCGGTCAGGCGCTGTCCGCGCATGACGAAGTCGCGCAGGGCAACGTCGACGCCGATGTCCACGCTGCCTGAGAATTCATGGATGTCGCCGCCGGCGGAGAAGGCGCGCTCTCCTGCTCCAGTGAGGATGACGGCGCGGATGGCATCGTCGGTCTCGGCGGCATCGAGGAGCGCAAGCAGGCGATCAATCAGCGCATAGTTCAAGGCGTTGAGCTTTTCCGGCCGATTAAGTGTGAGGATGGCGATCCCGTTGCGGGCCTCGGTGAGCACAAGCTCGGTCATGTCTTCTCCTTCCCTGTGTTTGTCGACGGAGAGGATCAGGCTTTCGGTTGTATGTATATTCACTAGTCGGTATACTTGCGTATGAGCGAAGCACCAAGCCCTACCCGCAAACGCATTGTCGATGCCGCAACGAAGCTGTTCTATGCCGAGGGGATCGGCCGCGTCAGCGTCGATGCAGTGGCGGAAAAAGCCGGGCTGACCAAGCGCACGCTCTACTATCATTTCAAGAGCAAGGACGATTTGATCGCGGCCTATCTCGACGGTCGCGACCAGCCGAACCTCAAGCAGATGGCCGGCTGGTTCGAGATGACCGAAGGCGATGTCGAGCGCAAGGTCGAGGCGATTTTTACCAATCTGGCGCGCGTGGCGAAGCACCCGAAATGGAGAGGCTGCGGCTTTCTGCGCACGGCAGCCGAACTCGCTTCCATGCCCGGACACCCGGCCGTTAAAGCGGGGGCGCGGCATAAGCAGAATTTCGAGACCTGGCTGGCCGGCGAACTCACAGGCCACGGCGTCGACGAGCCGCAGACCCTGGCGCGCGAAATCGTGCTTTTGATGGACGGCGCGTTCTCGATCATGCTGATCCACCGCAACCCCGACTATGTCGAGGCCGCCGGACAGGCCGCTGCAACGCTGGTTCGGGCAAGGTCAGGATCGGCGACTATCCGCTAGAGCGTTCACCGTTTAGTGGAGACGGCGAAACACGCTATCTCTTTGTTTTGACGCAATTCCGGACGGAGAACCGCTTCACATTTTTCGTGGAGTTGCTCTAGAATCCAGCCGCCAGCCATGCCGTGCCGACGGCAAGGGTGAGCAGCGTCAGTGGCAGGCCGACCTTGAAGAAGGCTGAGAAGGACAGCTGCGTGCCGGCCGCCCGCGCCTGTTCGGCGACGATCAGGTTGGCGACCGAGCCAAGCAAGGTGAAGTTGCCGGCCAGCGTCGAGCTCATCGCCACCACCAGCCAGGCACGCCCGGGGTTTTCAAGGCCGGGTATGAATGGCCGCAGCGCCAGCACGGCCGGAACATTGCTCATGATGTTGGAGAGCACCGCGGTGAAGCCCGATAGACGCCAGACGTCGTCCAGCCCGAGGTTCTTGGCCGAGGCGATGATGTCGGGCGTCAGCAGCGTCTTTTCGGCGCCGGCGACAACGATGAACAGGCCGGCGAACATGAACAGCAGCGGGCCGTCGATCTCGCGGTAAATGCGTGCCGGCTTGAGGGCGCGGGTGAGCAGCAGGATGGCGCCGCCGATGAGCGCTGCCTTGGCAACCGGTACGCCGGCGAAGAAGGCGATGGCCAGGCCAATGCAGACAACCACCGCCTTCAGCACCTGTCCCGGCAGCATGCGGCCGCGATAGACTTCCGGGTTGAGATCGGCGGTGCGGGCGAATTCGGCGCGGTAGACGATGCGCACGATGACGACGACCGCGACGAGGCCGAAGAGGGCAACCGGCGCCAGGGCGGCCGAAAAAGCTGGGTAGGAAATTCCCGACAGCGCGCCGATGACCATGTTCTGCGGGTTGCCGGTGATGGTGGCGACGCTGCCGCAGTTGGACGCGGTGGCGGTGGCGATCAGATAGGGAATGGGATTGCGATTGATGACACGGGTGACGTGGACGACGATCGGCGCCATGACCAGGCAGATGGCGTCGTTGACCAGGAACGCCGACAACACGCCGGTCAACAGCGTCACCATCACCAGCAGCACGAAAGGCGCGTGCGCATGCTCGATAGCGTAGGCGCCAAGCGCCCGGAAGGCGCCGGACACCTTCAGATGCGCCACCACGATCATCATGCCGAGCAGCAGCGTAATGGTGTCGAAATTGATGGCGCGATAGGCATCTTCCATACTGAGTGCGCCGATGGCGATCATCGCCGCCCCCCCCAGCAAGGCGATCCCTGCCCGGTCGAGACGGAGGCCTGGAATACGCCCGATTGCGACGCCGGCATAAGTCAGGACAAGGATGAAAAGTGCCGCTGCGCCCATCAATGTCATTGGCAGACATCCTTGTCCAAACGAACCGACGCAGGAACGGACTGTTCCCGCTCGGGCATTTGCCGGGCAGCTTTAACGCCGCTCCAGCAAAGCGAAAGCCTATAACGATCCGAATGCGAAAATCGGTGGGCAAAATCGCGGGTTGACCGATGCCGGGAGCAACCGGAGCTTGATCTTGAGACGGCCGAGATTGGGAATGAGACACGCGCGGCGGACTGCCGGTGGCCTGAGATTGCCATCCGCGAACTTCCCCTCGGAAGGCTATCGTGGCGTATGTAATTAAATTCTAATTTAGGCTTTCCGGGTATGGATAGCTTAGCATATTTCGTCCTTGGGGTTTCAGATGGTCCAGGTTCTTGAGAGGGAATGCCGTGTCTCGGAGAACGAGGCTCTGCTGGCGCGTCCGATGGAATGTCCACAATGCCACGGAACCCGCAAGGTGTTTGTCTGTGCCCGGTGGGCCAGCTCGAACGGCCATTGCTGCCCCGGAGGAACACACCGGCTCAGTTGCCCCGGTCACAGCGTCGCGTGCATGGAGTGCGAAGAGAACCTTGAGCGTGTCTGAAGCGATCGCGACTATTTCCTGTCGGGAAAACGCAAAAAGCCCGCTCCGGCGAACCGGAGCGGGCTTTGCAACCATACGCCAAGAGTACCCTGCTTAGACCAGTACCCTGCCGAGAGCCGACCCGCTTTGCGTTTCCGCCACCGCAATAAATTGGTAGCGGCACTTCCAGAAAAGCGATTGTTGGCTAACCGCCGTCGAATTACTCGCCCGACTGGCCGTCGCCAGTCACACTGCTGCCCAGAATTCCAAAGTCCTGAGACTTAGTTCCTTGTCCCGCAGTCAGGAATCCATCCGCATCCAGGCCGCGCCGCAGCAGTTCCCGCACCGCCGCGGACCGGCTTGGCATGCGCTTTTCGAAGCGCCAGTTTTCCAAGGCAGCCAATTCCTCGGCTGTCAGCATGATCTGCAGTCGCTCGGGTCGTTCCAGCTCGGCCATTCGCGCCTCCAACCGTCAAGACCAAAAAATATGGTGAGTTAGTATGTGTCTCAATTGCAGTATAGCTAGGGGTCCCCGTGCAGCGCGTCAAGAGAGGCTGATGGGTGACTCACATACAAGACCAACGATGAGGAAGACACGCCGATAGCACAACCCGCGCAGTCTGCTAACTACTTGATTTACTTGAGAATACTTTATATTCTTCTTGCCATCTGAAGGTCGTTGGCGCATCTTGACCACGACGGGACAACCGGCTCCTGAAAGGAAGGTTTCCATGCGCTACGGATATTCGGCTCGGCTACGGGAGGATCTCAATTCACGGGTCCTGGGCGCGCTGCGCTCGCGCGGAATGGTCAATATTGCGGTGGTTGCCGAGGACATACGATTGCGTAACCTGGACGAGAACGTCGCCCTTGAAGATGTCGAGCGGCTTGTGATGCAGACGGCCCAACTCTACGGCGCGGTGATGGAGTTGGACGGACTGACCTCCGTCGAGGCGGGGAGATTGACTTCGCTTGCCGACGATAAGCACGAACTGCCTGGCATCGGCAATTCCGACACCACAGGCGGCCAAACCGGTCACCTATTGGGATTGTCCTAAGGCGCGACCCGCTCTTTCAATCGACAAAAATCCGCGAGAGAGATTTGGACCGAGCGCAGCGGCGCCTTGAGCGTCCAGACAACGCCTTGTTCCCCAAATTTTAGTTGTCCGGTGCCGCTAAGCGCTTGTGGCGCAACCCGCTTGAGCACGACGGAGCCAAAACCGCGGCGCGTCGTCCCACTCAGGTTCGGCCCACCCAATTCACGCCAGATCAAGCTAAAGGTATCGGTGCCGTCGGTTGCCGGCGCCGTATCCCATTCGATTTCGACTCGTCCGCCGTGACGTGAAAGTGCTCTATGCTTTGCGGAATTGGTGGCCAGTTCGTGGAAAGCGATGCCGAGATACTGCACGGCATTCGGGCGAAGCGTGATCACAGGCCCGGCCACCGACAAACGGTCCTGCGCCGCGAAAGCTTTGAGTTGCGCCTTGAGCAGGTCGCCGATGCTGGCGCCGCGCCATTCGGCGTCGACCAGGAGATCGTGTGATTGCGAAAGCGCCGAGATGCGCTATCGCACCTGTTCGAGGAATGTCGCCGGACTGCCCGCCGATTTGCTCGTCTCATAGATCATCGAAATGATGACCGGATGCGGGCTTCGTCGGCTTGCGTTTGCGTGCGCAGATCAAGCAGCTGTTGATGGCGCCGACAATTTCGCCCGATCCGTCGCGGAGCAGGCGTGGGTGGGCTATAAACGGAATAAGTTCGCCGTCCGGCCGCTCTGCCTGCAATGGCCTGGTCCCACGTGATATCGTGTCCTTCAACCATGGAAACGGCCATCGGGCACTCAGCATGCGCCATCGGCCGACCATCGAGGTGACGGAGTTTCCACGAGCCGCACCACAGGTCTCGGCCAAGACCGGACGATGCCCCCAAATGTCGGCAGCGGCCTCGTTGTAGAACGTGATGCGGCCGTTTTTGTCGGAACCTCGTCAGCCCGGGGCGGTTCTCCCGTTAGCCCAGCCTGACCCAGCAACAAGTCGCCTGGAAACCGTGTCGCCGATGGCAAACGACAACCATTACGGCAAACAGACCTGATCGGCATCCAGCTTCAAAGGCCGCGGAACGCTGTTTCGCAGCCTTTACGTTGCGCCGGCGGCTTCGCATCGACAGGAACCAATCTATGGCCAGAGCGTTTGCCGCTGCGTACTCTTCTCAGACGTAGCCAGACGGAGTGAGGGACATGGCTTCATCGGTACTTATCGGCATTCTGATCACTTTCCTGGTGATCATCCTGGTGCTCTATCTCATCCAGCGTCTGCCACTCGATGGCCGCACGAGGCAGATCGCGCAGATCGTTGTCATCATTATCGGCATCATTTCGCTGTTGAAATACCTGGCCGCATTTTAGGATAAGGATCGCCATGATATCCCAAACAATGGCATGGATCATTGGAACGGCGTTGTTTGCAGCAACAAGCACGGCCTACGCCCGACCCGACACGCGTTCGATGACCTGCGAGGAGACGCAGCGCCTGATCCAGAGCCATCACTCGGCGGTGTTGACGACCGGCCGGAATACTTACGATCGCTATGTCCGCCAATACGGCAACGAGTGCGACTGGCCGGAGGTGCCGGTCGCTGCCTCCGTTCCGACACGTGATGGCCAGTGCCGTGTCTATTGGTGCCGGGAACCGGTGTTCGATTTCCCGAACTGACATATCCAGCAGCCTTGCGGCGGTCGTTGCCATGGCGCTCCCGGGTTCAGACGATGCATTGCGCGAGGCGACATGGAACCCTTGCGCTGCGGGTGAATTGATTGTGCGCATGGCGCTGCAAGATGTAGCGGTGTGATGCCCAAACAGATGGAGGAGCGGTCATGCCCAATGATACAAGGCGGAGCGGCAGCTGCCTGTGCGGCGGCATCCAGTTTTCGGTGACGGGAGATCCCTTTCGGATTGGCCTTTGCCATTGCAAGGACTGCCGCAAGGCTAGCGGGTCGGCTTTTTCGGCGTTTGCAGTGTGGCCGCTCGAGGCGTTCGAAACGACGGGTATCGTCAGCAGCTACGGCGACAGAAGTTTTTGTCCCACCTGCGGCGGCCGGGTCCCTTTGGTTCGTGAGAATGAGGTGGAAGTGACGATTGGCAGCCTCGATGAGGTGCCCACCGAAGGGCTGGAGCCCAGCTATGAACTCTGGGTCAATCGCCGTGAGCACTGGTTGCAACGCTTGCCTGCCGCCCGGCAATTCGAGCACGACCGAGTCGATGACGAGCCGACAAACCGGACAGCCGAACCGATTTCTGACGGTGTCGAGACGCCGTCTAGCTTGCCGCAACGCAAGTCGGCCTAGCGCGAGCGGCGCAGACAGCCGGCAGGCACGAAATTCATTCTCGAAACCGCCCGATGCCGACAGGACCGGGTCCGACAACATTTCACCCGGGTAGAAGCCAAACGCAAAAAAGCCCGCCTTGGCGTCAAGCCAAGGCGGGCGGTAGATCATCCGGCCTGCGCTGCCGTGGAACGATGGATTGGCCAAAGCCCTGGGCTGAGACCCATGCCGTTTGTAACCGGCGATTGACTACGGAGCGTCCCCGGTCAGCTGGAATTCGTCTTGTGGTTGCAACGATGCTACGTTTTGTTTGGAAACGAGAGCTTAAGACCACGCAATATCGTTACGTCAACTATGCTGTCCAAGTATGTCGTGGTGTGAACTGAATGAATCTTCCTGTCTTGTACAAAAGAACGCTTTGTTTATTTTCTTTCCGTCACATAGTGTAGCGAATCTTGAATCCGGATGGGGCGGCTTTCATGCAGCCAGCGCCTTCGCAGGATCGCGGTCCGCACGTGCAATATCCACTTCACGGCAATCTTCATGCAAGCATAGTCAGCACAAAGTTCATGCGCAGACATTGGGGGGCACCGATGGACCAGCCGAGCAAAATGGAGAACCTGCAGTTCGCGCAAGGGATACTGCGGGAGCTTCGGCAGAAAGCCGAAGGCGACGGCGAGAAGCTTCTGACCTACCTCATCGACATGGCCTACCTTGAAGCCAGCGACCGCATCCGTGCCCACTGGGTCGGCAATCACGAGCCCGAAAACCGCAGGGCCAAGGGGTAGTGCCAAGGGGTAAACCCGAAACGGGGCGATGGTTGCCCCCACGGAGCGTTTGATCAGACGCTTGGGGCCGGCGAGGCCACCGGTCAGTTGGCAATACCGGCTGAGAGGTCAGCCAGAACCTCCCTCACCCGAGTTTCGCTGACGCCGCGCGTGTCCTTGACCCAGCTGGGCGTCGAAAGCGGCGGTTCGATAAAGCGAACATGGTTGTTTACGGGCCCATGCACATAGGGGCGATTCAGCCCGTAGATGAGCGCGCATGGGACGTTCAGGGCAGCGGCGGCGTGGGAAATCCCGCCATCAACCCCGAGGAACATGGTCGACGCAGCGATTTGGCACATCGCGTCAGCAATCGACGGGGTCGAGGTGAAGTCGATTGCCTCAGGAATGGCGGCGCGGATTTTTGCGGCACCGGCGTGCTCGCGCGGTCCGCCTACAATCCAGATTGCCCAGCCGCGATCATGATGGTCTCTGGCGATCGAAATGAAGCGCTCGACGGGCCATGAGCGGAAATTCTCAATGTCGGCAGTATAGAGCGCCAGTGCCGGTCGGTCGGCATCGATCTTCTTGTGCTGGCGCCATTCGTCCAGTTCGGCCGGATCGACCACAAGCCGGGGCGCCGGCCACTCTGCGCCCGCAGCCGGCTTTTCGCCAAGCGAGGCAATCGAGCAGACTTCCTCGAACAGCCGCGTCTTGCGGGGTCCGAAGGCCCATAGATGGGCCAACCAGCCGGCGGGGAAGCGATTGAGGAGGCCGAATTGCAACTCCTGCGGATAGCCGATGCGCTCCTCTATTCCGGCCATGAACGCCATCAGCGCCGCCTTGGTGCTGCTGGTCATCAGATAGGCCGTACGGTAATTTTCCTTGCGCAACTCGCCAACCAGGCGGCTGCGCTCGCCAAAACCGGGGCGCTGATGACGCTTGGCAAGCGCCCAGCCCTTCCTGACATGCGGCATCAGGCGCGCCAGCGGCGCTGCAACGGGCGAGGTGACGACATCTATGGGGCGATCAGGAAATCGCGCGGCAATGATCTGGATGGCGGAATGGCAACGGACGAAGTCGCCGACCGCGGGGAAGCCGACGAAGAGGATTGGATCGCCGGTCGTCAAGGAAGCGCTTCGCCGTCAAGGATGCGGGCATAGAGATCCAGATAGCCGCGCGCCGCTTTTTGGATGGGAAATCTCGTCGCGGCCGATTCGCGGCATTGCTGAGGCGTAAGGTCGGCGACGGCCTCGAAAGCGGCCGCAAATTCTTCATCGGTCTCAAAGAAGCGCCCGCTGTCGGCATCGACCGTCTCGGGCAATGCGCCTCGCGTCGTCGTCAGCACCGGAGTGCCGCACAACATGGCTTCGACCGGTGCGTTGCCGAACGGCTCCTCCCAGGCGATGGGGTTGAGGAAGGCTCGCGCTTCGCCGAGAAGGCGAAGCTTCGGCTCGCCGTCAACGATTCCGTGGAAACGGTATCGCCTGCCAAGGCTCTTGAAAAACAACCCTTCGCGGCGGGTCTGACTTCGGCCCAGCAGTTTCCAACGCGAGCCACCGGCGATATCGAGACCGAAATCGAATTTTTTGGCGAGATCGACGGCGCGGTTGAGGCCTTTGCTTGATCGTGCAATGCCGGCGAGAAATAGCAGGCGGTCGCCCTTTGCAGCCGACAAACGATAGGCGTCCACCGGAAAGCCATTGTAGACGAATGTCTCGCGCCCATGCTGGCGGGCATGATTGGCGCTGATAAAGCTCCAGTTCGCAACTGGCATGGGCTGGTCCGGCATAAAGCCGCGCTGCGTATTCAGCGTTGGAAATGGCACCTCGACGGGCCAACTATGGGTGTGGACGATTTGCGTGTCCCGCGGAATGGCTGCCCGGCATTCGGCATCGGTCGAAGCGTGCCGGACTTCGAAGAGCGGGTGGCTGGAGCCAGGGCCAGCGATCACCACGACTTCGTGTCCGAGACGAACCATCTCCGTGGCCAGCCATTCGACCTGACGCTGAATCCCACCGTAACCTCGGCAGGGTATTACGCCCTTCAAAACGAGCGTCACCCGCATTGACCTTGCCTCACAATGCTCTCAAAGACGGCCCAGTTGCGTCACGGGCTGGGCATTGTCAAGGTCGCGCCAGAAACGCAAAAAGCCGCGGCGGCCTCGATCGGGTTACGGAATCGTTAATCAGCGCTTGCTACTATACCGGATGACCAAGAATCTCGGCAATGCACCCAGGACCATCTCCAGGCAACAGCCAAAGACCTCCGCTCTTGGTGGGCTGACGCCCGCCCTGTTTCCCCTTGTGGTCGTCGCGCTCGGATACATGATCGGTCGGCAATTCTTCGGCTTCTAGGGCGACTCGTCTAGGCGCGCACGGTAAAGGCTCGCGCCACGCGGGGGACGCCGTCAATGTCCACCCAACCTCCAAAACCAACCGGCGGCACCGTACGCCGCTACCCACTGCCCCGCACGTAAGCAAATTTTGTGCAATCACGGGAACGTGATATTCACTGATCACCAGACAAGGGGGCGCTGATGAGGTGTCTGGTGATCAATCTTGATCGTTCTCGCGATCGGCTGGCGCATGTCGCGTCCGAGTTCGGCCGGATCGGAGTACCATTTGAGCGTGTCTCCGCCATCGATTGCCCCGATTGCTGCTCTGTCGCCAAAAGCCCGCTAAGCGCTGCTGAGGTTTGCTGTTTCCTGAGCCACCGCTCGTGTTGGGAGATCGTTGCGAACGGCGCGGATCAATATGGCGCGGTTTTCGAGGACGACGTCGTTTTCGGCGCGGGCGCCGGCTCGCTGCTTGCTTCCGATCGATGGGTGCCGCGCGATGCCGATGTGATCAAGCTGGAAACGCATTTTGCCAAAGTGAGGGTCGGACGCAAGGAAGTCGCTCTCGATGATGGGTTTTCGCTTGCCAGACTTTATGGCCTGCACGCGGGCGCCGCAGGCTATGTCATCTCCAGATCGGCAGCGCAAAGATTGCTGCGCAGGACCATGCATCTGAGAGGAGAGGTCGACTTCGTTCTTTTTCACCCAGGATTCATGACCTGCTCGCTCAACCGAATCTATCAGATCATGCCGGCGCTTTGCGCACAGCACCATTTTGTTTCGGGACGAGAGCGCTTTCCAAGCCTCGTGCGACGGCCCGGGAGGCGGCCAAAACCGTTTCTCGATCGAATTGTCGGAGAAGCGGTGCGAACCTTCGCCTATCTTCGAAACCAGAGCCTGACCGGAACAAAGAAGATCGAGGCCGTCGCGTTCTCAGGCTCTGAGGTCGACGGCAAACCCGCCCACGGCGCGTTCATCTATGGGCAGCCCGAGCACGGCCACCTCAACAAGGCGGCCGGCATACCGATCGCGCGGAAGAATAGTTCGACCGCCAGATAAGCAGACGATAGCGGCTGCGTTACGAAACAGCCTTTTCGCGGACCGGAAGCTTCCAGCCCGGCCTGACAAAGTGGCAGGTATAGCCGTTGGGGTATTTCTCGAGATAGTCCTGATGCTCTGGCTCCGCCTCCCAGAAATCGCCCACCGGCGCAAGCTCGGTGATGACCTTGCCCGGCCACAGTCCAGAGGCATCGACATCGGCGATGGTGTCTTCGGCGACGCGCTTCTGCTCGTCGCTGGTGTAGAAGATCGCAGAGCGATAGCTCATTCCGACATCGTTGCCCTGGCGGTTCCTGGTGGTCGGATCGTGGATCTGGAAAAAGGATTCGAGCAATGTGCGAAAGCTAATCCTGGCCGGATCGAAAACGATCTCGATGGCTTCGGCATGGCTGCCGTGGTTGCGATACGTGGCGTTGGGCACATCGCCACCGCTATAGCCGACGCGGGTAGAGATCACGCCGGGATAGCGCCGGATCAAATCCTGCATGCCCCAGAAACAGCCGCCGGCAAGGACTGCACGTTCGGTGGACGTCGCCATATCATACCTCCATTGGATTGCTCCTTAGGTAGGCATTGTCGCTGGCTTCTTCCAGCATCTCAAGTGCATCACTCGTTGCCGGCCGAGCCGAACCGCCGCACGATGACCTCGAAGACGATGTCGGAAATCCACATGGCCGAGACGCCGATCAAAAAGGCGGCGGCGAGCGTCGTAGTGTCGTCGGCCGGATCGGGGATAGGCATGCCGGTTGCCCTGAACCAGGCGACGGCAGGCAGCGTCAGATACGCAGCCGCCAGCGCCCCGCAGATCGGCGAGGCAATCATCTCGCGCAGCTTGTAGCGATGGCGCGACAGTGCTCGCAGCACGCCGCCAGCTAGCCCGGCGGCGACGACCGGCCCCTTGATGCCGAGCATGTCGAAGAGGTCGTGCATCGGCTAAGGCCTCCATCCGCAGAGCTTTTGTCCCTTGCGGTTGTGCGCCAAGAGCGCTCTCGCCTCGGCGTCCGACAGGACGTCGACGGCTTCGGCCGACAGGCGCAGCGGGCTCGAAATCGCGCAGAAGCCGCCCGAAGCAGTCGTGCACCCGGCAAGCGCCACAAGCAGCGCAAGCATCAGTCCCTTGCCCATGATTTCAGCTCCTTTCGAACAGCGTCCGCCGGCAGTGCGCCGACGTCGTTCTGCACCTGCTCAGCGACCGCGCGCGCCGCGGCCTCAGCGGCCGCCAGTTTGCCGCGCTCGGCCCAGGCGCCGGCCAGCCGCTGGTGAGCGCCCCAGCAAAGGGCGGCGATGGCCGATGCCAGGAAGCCCAGCAGCACTTTGTTGCCAAGCAGGACGGCGAGGAGCGCGCTCACAGCAGCCACCCGGCGACAAGCCCGGCGGCAAAGCCGATAGCATAGGGTTGCGCGGCTTCGAGATAGGCGATGATCAGTTGTTGAAACCCTTCCATGTCAGTGCTCCCAGCCGGATTTGCGGGCCAGCCAGTGCCAGGTCTCGGTGACCGAGGCGATGGCGAGACCGGCGGCGATCTCCAGACCAGCTTGAGTGTCGGGGTCGGAAGAAAATGCCGCCGCGTCGTCGGCGCCGAGCAGGCCACGCGCGACCAGAACACCGGCGCCGTAACGCAAGCCGATGCGGATGAAGACGGCGATCATGTCGAACTCCTTGCGAAAATCGATTTCAGGATTTGAAGCAGCGCACGCCAGAACGGCAGGCGTTCGACGGGGCTGACGCGCCCGCCGGTAGACACCGGCGGCATCGCACTGCCGGGCTTCGGCGAGAGCGCTGATGGCTGGGTCGGGGAGCCCGGCAAAGGTGCCGGAGCGGGCTGTAGTGCCGACATCAACAGCGCCTGGGAACGGACAGACCGGATGCGATCGCTCCAACCCTTGCCGAAAACCGGCCAGGTCGGCAGCCGCCGCAGGAATGCCAGGCGGGCATCGCAAAGATCGTCGATGACTGCGCCCGGTGGCCTGGCGCCGACAGCTTTGAGCGTGGCCGGGCCGATCCTGCCGTCCTGTGCGGTGCCAACTGCCGCCTGCAGATATTTAGCCGCCCTGCCCGGCCCACTGTTCACGGCGAAGTCGAAGACGGCATAGTCGACACCGCCGGGAAGCTCGGCGCCCGCAGCGGCATCCCAATAGAAGCGGCGATAGACCGTCGCCACCTGAGCATCCGTGATATGGCGAAGGTCGTCCTTCGTCGCATCCGCCTTCACGTAGCGGCGGAAATTGGCCAGCGTCACGCCCTTCATGGTAGCGCCGCCCGGATCGGCCGGATTGTCGGACCAGCCGCCTTCCGATTTGAGGACGAGCGCAAGCGCCCGCGCGAAGTTGCGGTTCATTTTGCCTCTTTTGGGGTTGTGGGTTAGGGGGCGAGGATTACCGCCGGATCGATCCCGAGCGCTCGGACCAAGTTCACAGCATCAGGATCGTCGCTGTAGAGAGAGGGATGGTCCGGAGCGAACCAGCGGGCGAAATAGATCGGGTTGCCGGTGAACATGCCATAGGCCTGCGGCGTCTTGCCGCCGTCGATGATGCGCTTGCACTACGAATTTCAGCACAATGCGGCGGACTGCCGGGGCAGCACTCCAAGCCTAGCCATCCCATATTTGACGCGCATCTTCTGGGGCTTCAGGCACTTCGATGCCATTTTCAGGAAGCTCGAGGTCTTCACCATCAAAGCCGCCGAGATAGGCGCCATTGCCATCAACGAAGTATTTTGTCATGGTGTCGCCTCAAAATTGGAAAGGGCTTTTAGATGTGGCTTTTGTACCGGTATCAGTCCCTGCAAATTGGACTGGCGGCACTTGTCGCGATCGTGTCCCGCGGCGTGGTGTAGCTGGCGGCATTAGTCGCCGTGCTCTCCGGCATGGGGCCGGGCTGATCAGCGCGCCACGGCTGGCAAGGCTGATCAGGGGATCATCGCTCATCTGGCTGATCGTTTCCAGAGTCATATATCTGGCCCGCTGCACTGCCCATTCATCGTTCTGTTCGAGCAGGATTGCGCCGACGAGGCGCACGATCGCATCGTCGTTCGGTAAGATACCGACGACCTCGGTGCGCCGCTTGATCTCGCCGTTGAGAGTTTCGATCGGATTCGTCGAGTGGAGCTTGGCGCGATGTTCCTTGGGGAAGGTCATGTAGGCCAGCACGTCGGGCTCGGCGTCGTCCATGATTGTCGCCAGCTTCGGCACCTTCGGCCGGATCTGGTCGGCGACGGCGCGCCATTGTACGGACGCGGCCTCGGGCGTTTCCTGGGCGAAAGCGGTGGGGATGAAGGCTGAGACGACCCTGCGGCCGCTCTTGACGGCATGGGCCAGCACGTTCCTCATGAAGTGGACGCGGCACCTCTGTCATGTGCGCGCACAGCACCTTGGTGACGGCCGCCTTGAGGCCTTCGTGAGCATCGGAGACGACGAGATTGACGCCGCGCATGCCGCGACGTGTCAGCTTGCGCAGGAACTCTGTCCAGATCGGCTCGGCCTCCGAGGTGCCAATCTCCATGCCCAGTACCTCGCGCCGGCCGTCCGCGTTGACGCCGACGGCGATGATAACGGCGACCGAGACGATCCGCCCACCGCGGCGGACCTTCAGGTAAGTGGCGTCGATCCACAGGTATGGCCAATCGCCCTCGATCGGCCGATCGAGGAAGGCCTTCACCTCCCCGTCGATCTCCTCGCACAGCCGCGAGACTTGGCTCTTGGATATGCCGCTCATACCCATGGCCTTGACCAGGTCGTCAACCGACCGGGTCGAGATGCCTTGCACATAAGCTTCCTGGATGACGGCGGTTAGCGCCTTCTCGGCCATGCGGCGCGGTTCGAGGAAACCTGGGAAGTAGCTACCCTTCCTGAGCTTCGGGATGCGCAGCTCGACCGTGCCGGCCCGCGTATCCCAGTCCCGGTCGCGGTAGCCATTGCGCTGGGCGAGCCGCAGCGGGTTCTTCTCGCCATAGCTGGCGCCGGTGGCCGCGCCCACCTCCATTTGCATCAGTCGCTCGGCGGCAAAGCCGATCATCTCCCGCAGCAGATCGGCATCCGGGGACTTCTCCAACAACCAAACCCTACCGGAAAGCGCCGATGACCACCCACACGCCGCTCGCTCGCTACAGCGCTACTAACGGCGCGCTCGTGAGCGACTTCGCTACCGCCGAGCTACACCACCTGATGGGACACGACCCTTGTCGCTCTTGGCGCCTATGTTGCGGTGCCGGATGGCTGCTATCGACAGGCGGCTTCTTTTTGGCTGTTTGCCCGTATCGGTAAGCGTAGACATATACATTTCGCGGTATACGGGGTCGCCTTACGAGAAATACTGCGCTCAGCAGGATCTGCTGCAGGCCAGGAGAGAAGCCGCTAATAATTAGGCCCACGCTCTCACGACGAGCCTCCAGCTACTGTTGGTAATTGTGGTGCCTGCGCCGGTGCCTTTGGCGGTGATATCAACAGCGGTGGACGAAAACCGCACATTGATGTTGGTGGCGTCCGGGACCAGCGATAGACCTTTGTTGCCTGTACCGCCGCCCGGATTAGCCAGTACTTCGTCTCCAATGGAATACCCGGCATCTGCCGTAGTGCATTGCAGCACGGCAAAGTAGTTTTTTGGCTTGACGCCGAGTCCATGCGCTAGCGTCAGTGATCCGGCATTCGTGATGGTCTGTTGCGGGCTTTCATAACACTTCTGAAGCAACGCCGCGGACGACTGGACATAGCGTGCATCCTGTTCGGCCTGCGACCATTGCAGCTTGATCCATCCTCCCCAGGCACCGCCAGCCTGCCTGCGCCGCCATAGCTTTTGGTCTGCCGCCGTAGTGTCGTTGACGAAATCATGCACCGTCTGCGTCCGGTAGCCAGTGCTTCCGTGCGCTTCCACAAACCCCAGGAACCAGTTTACGCCGTCTGGCGCATTAGCCGCCGCCGAGGCCACATACCAGCCATTGTCCAGGGCGTTGTTCCAATCGGTGATCGTCTGCGCGACGACACCAAGGTTGGGTCGGCTATCAAGTTTCAGATCAAACCCAGCCTTGACGAACCCCGTTGTAGCCAATTGCGTGGTATTCGTTCCAGGCGCTGCGGTCGGCCCCGTTGGCGTTCCGGTAAATGTCGGGCTGGCCTTCGGCGCCAGGCTGGACACCGCGATCCCACTATCCTTCCCCACCTTGCCCGTCGTGCCCGCGAAAGTGACAATATTGTCGGTTGCCGAAGACGCAGGCCCCAAAAAATCTCCTACTCCCGTCCCGTCGGCGCCTCTGTCGCCGGCCCGGTCGAACATCAGCCAGATGCCGTTGGCCGTCGTCGGCAAAGTGCCGGCGCCACTGACATAGGCGAGCGTCAGCTTGCGGTAGCGGGTCGCGGCCATCAGATCGTCGCGCAGTTTGACCACCTGGCCGTCCTTGCGGTGGTAGAGGCGGAATTCCTCGAACCAGGACAGCAGCGTCGAGAACACCTTGAAGCGGCCGGATTGCATGCGGTCGAGCATTTCCATCAGCCCGGCCTCGACAGAGACCGAGCCGTCGGCGAAGCGGGCGTGGCTCGAAAGCATGTTCAGCCCGTGCGCGGCATATTGTCTGGCAAGCGCGGTGCCCGCGCCTTCCAGCGTCTCGCGGCGGCCGTCGCGCGGCCATGCCCATGGCAGCCATTCGCCCCAAGGCTTCAGCGCCAGCACCTGCATGGCCGGCGTCTGCTGCGAGGCTCGGGCCGCCTTGGAGATATAGACGACGTCGGCCTCCGTATCCCAGGCAAGCTCGACCGCGGCCGACGGATGGTCCCAGCCGAAATTGAGCGCGCCGATCCGCGGCCAGTAGCGCGGCAGCCGGAACGGCTCGCAGGCGATCAGCTCTTCGGGAAGCGGAAAGATGCGGCCGGAGCCCAGCACCGGAATGCCCTTGGCCCTCGCTTCGCGCTCATGTTCGGGATAGGCGGCGATGATCGCGGCACGCTCGTCCGGCGAATAGTGTTCGACGTCGTCTATGGTCATGAAGGTGACGTGACGGGTCATGGGGCCTGCCGGATTGATTCGGGATGCCGTGATATGGCTTTGTTCGCGCACGATATTTTTGGGCCGGAGCGCGGCGGGTCTTCCCTTCTCCCCTTGTGGGAGAAGGTGTCGCCGAAGGTGACGGATGAGGGGTGTTCCAGGGAACGCCGACGCCTCACTCCGCTGGAACACCCCTCATCCGTCTCGGCGCTATCGCGCCGATCCACCTTCTCCCACAAGGGGGGAAGGAAGAGCGCGCACCTCACCCGTCAAAAACCGCAGCACCACATCGCTCATGCCAAGCAGCGGCGTGAACGTCACGATGGTGATGCCGCCCGTCGCGTTGGTGCGGGTCAGGCCTTCGGAATAGATATCGAGCGGCGGCTCCTCGTCGAACCAGACGCCGTGCAGGGTTTCGCCCTGCCACTTTTCGCGGCCCTTCTCATAGCTCTTGAACGAAAGCACCGATTCATCGGCCTGCACGTCGCCGCCGCCGCCCCAGCGCACCACGATGCTGTCGAGCGCGCCCGGGGCGCCGCGGCCCATGGTCGTGTGCAAAATGGCGTTGGCCGGGATCATGCCGGTGCCCCATGCCGCCTGCTGCTGCGGCGGGCCGACCAGCACGCGCTGCGGGTTGTCGCGCGTGCCCTCGCCCGTCACGCCGGCAGCCCATAGCCTGACGGGGGTGTCGAAGGTCTTGCCCTGCCACCACGCGGGGTAGCGGCCGGTGAGATGCATGGCCCATTCGGCGCCGCCGGCCCTGGTCTTGCCGAGCTGGTTGCCGGCCATGAACAGACGTTCCCGGTTCTGCGCGCCGGCGGCGTGAAACTCCGCCTGCCTGGGATAAGGCCGGTAGGCGGCAAGCTGGTTAGTCCTGCGCCTGCGGTCCAGCTCCTGCAGCAGCGCCAGATAGTGACGGCGCGCCTTCAGGCTGGTCGCCAAACGGCCCGAGGACGGCTTCGAGGCCGCGGATGCGGCGGCGGATCTCGTCATCGCTCAGGGCTTCCAGGTCAGATGAAACATGCAAATCCTTGGCCAGATCCTTGGGCAGCACCGATTGCACGATCTTCAGATACTGGTCGGGCTTGTCGGCCCGGACCGCGGCAATGACGCCGGCGCCATGGGCGCGGAAGTCGGCGCGCACCGCGTCGAGGAAATCATCGCCAAGCGTCTTCTTCGTCCGCTTCGGCTTGGCAGCGGCGGCAGTCGCCTTGCGGCCAGGACGAGAACGCGGCGCCGTCCGGTCAGCCATGATCCGAGATCCCTGCGGGCTCGGCGGTCGCTGCCTGCTTCGCCTGCTTTGCCGGCCTTGCCCGCTTGATCTTGCCGGACTTGATCTTGCCGGACTTGCGCCGAGCCGATTTTGCCCTTGACCGTTTTGGAGGGGCCTTGCGGGCCGCATCAGCGGCCGGCGCGTGGCGTTTTCCGGCGGGCGCGGCTTTCAGGGTTGCCCTGGCAAGGGCGATCGCCCGGCCGTCGTGCGTGCCGCGCGGAAAACCGAAGCCGCCGACTGCATCGACAGGGCCACCGCGAACCATGCCGATCAGCACGCCCGGCACGACCGGCTCGACGCGGCCGATGCGCGCTTGCGAGGCGGTGCCCTCGAACACGCCAATGGCGCTGACGACCTCGCGGCCGTCATCGTCGGTGATGATGGTGGCATAGCGGTTGGACAAGGGAGGCCTCGCGGATAAGGCAGAATGAACCGAAGATAGCGTTCCCCCCTCTGTCCTGCCGGACATCTCCCCCTCTAGGGGGGAGATTGGCAGCTCCAGGTCGCGACCAATATGCAGCGCTGACGATTGGCGAAAGCAAAGCGGCAGTCCGATCTCCCCCCGTGTGGGGGTTGAGGAGTGGTCCGCGCAGCGGACGGAAAGCCAATTGCTTGGCTTTCCGAACGACGAACGTCCGGCAGGCCAGAGGGGGGTGCTGTCCCGCCGACATCCGATATCCGCACGTTGTGGGCATCAGGAAAACAAAACCCGCCTTGTGGGCGGGTCGCTGGCGCAAATCAGCACCATGGGTAAATAATAGCAAAGCTGCCCTCACCCGTCAATACAAAAAAGGAAATAATTCCTAATTCGGTCAAAGCCGCGTCTTGGCGCGGCCGCGCATTGCGCAAGGGCAGCATCGATGGGATGCTGCGTCTCGTCGGAGAGCGCAATGAGCAATGTGACCAGTCACTATGGCAGCGGCGGCATCGTCGAGCGCATCCTGTCGGCTGTGCCGGACGCCAGGGCCGGCAGCCTCGCAGCCAAACAACTCTATCCGTTCGATCAGCTTCATGGCCGCGAGCTGATCGCCACGCAGGAGCATGCCGCGCGTCTTGCGCCCTCCGCTGGCGATCGGGTTCTGGACATCGGCAGCGGCATTGGCGGCCCGGCCCGGTTCCTTGCCGAGACCTATGGGTGCAGCGTCGACGGCGTCGACCTGACGCAGGCGTTCGTCGAGGCATCCCGCCGATTGACCGAGCTCTGCGGCCTAAGTGACAAAGTCCGTTTTCATGAGGCCGATGCGACAAGGCTGCCTTTTGCGGACGACACATTCGACGCGGCGATCTGCTTCTATGTCGGCATGAATATCGCCGACAAGGCGGCGGTCATCGGGCAAGCTTGGCGCGTACTGAAGCCGAAGGCCAGGCTTGTCTGGACCGAGGCGGTGCTGGCGGACGGCGAGCCTCACTATCCCTTGCCTTGGGCGGTGTCGCCTGTGGCCAGCCATCTCGTCGACCGCGAAACCCTGAAGGCCCTGTTTGCTTCAGCCGGATTCCGGGTCGACGATGTCATCGACGAAACCGGCGATCATGTCGAGCTGGCGTTGAAACGGGCAAATTCCGGCATCGTGCCCTCGCCGGCCCAGCAGCAGGCCAATGAGATCGTGCTCGGCGCCGAGTTCGTGCATCGGCGAAAAAACTACATAAGCAGCCTGAGCGAGGGAAAACTCGCGTCACTGGCCGTTATTGTTTCCAAGCCGGCATGAAACAAAAACCCGCCTCGGCGGCGGGTTGCTGGCGCAAATCAGCACCATGAACAAATCATAGCATAGCTGCCCTCACCGGTCAAGATATGTCAGGAAAGAATTCCTACATCGACATCGATCGGAGACTCGGCGATGCTAGCGCTACCACATCCGGCGTCAAGTCATATGCATATGTTCTAAAGTGCCATGCCGTCGGCGGATGTTGTCTGATAATTTGCCCTTTGGCATCAAGGGGGCAAAAGAAGCCATGTCTGAGGACAAAATCCGAAATATAAATCTGACCGCCGACATCGTCGCGGCATTCGTGCGCAACAATTCTGTGCCGCCGGATAGCCTGCCGGCGTTGATCGAGAGCGTCAATGCAGCGCTCGCGGCCGTGGACAATCCCGTCGCTCCCCCGCAACCTGCGCCTGAGCCCGCGGTCAACCGCAAGCGCTCGGTGACTCCGAATTTCATTTACTGCCTCGAGGATGGCAAGAAGTTCAGGTCGCTGCGGCGCCATCTCGGCTCCGCCCATGGCATGACGCCGGAAGCCTATCGCGCCAAATGGGACCTGCCCGGTGACTATCCGATGACGGCGCCCAGCTACGCCGCCAAACGATCGGAGCTGGCAAAGGAGTTCGGGCTCGGCATCAGGACACCCGAGGCCCCGGCCGCCAAGGCACCGGCCAAGAGCAAGACCAAGGCGTAAACGCACGCCCCCTCCGTGCCGTACGCCTGCTGGAGGACGATCGTGGTGGCCGGAGAGCCCAATGACGTTCGCGTGGAACGTGTCGACCGCCGCCAATGGGCGGTGCTGGTTGCCGAGAATGGCACGGTGACCCAGCATCTGTTCATGGCCCAGGAAGCGGCCGAGGAGTTTGCCGACGGCGAGCGGACAAGGCTCGGCCTTCCCGCCAGGCCGCCGGCGGCGGATCCGCTGGCCTGAACAGTCCTTCAACCGGCTGCAGGATACAAGACGCAGCCTTCGACAGGCCGTCTAGCGACTGGTCATTAGCTGGCTCTTATGGAATCATTCCACTCCAACTCGGGGGAGAGCGGGATGGACAAACCAGCCATGGCATCCGTGTTCAGGATGCGGCAAGCGCCAGCCACTGTTTCGGGCGTTCGCAGCGTCGGCCAAGGCCAGGCCGATCCGGTCATCGGCAGAAGGCCGCTCGGCGAGGCGATCCGCTTCGTCATCGACGCCCATCCCCATTACGACATCAGCGGCGTTTCGATCGCCTATGGCGACGGCTCGGCCCCGCGCCTCGGCAGCCGGGAGGTCAAGGCGCTGTGGGCCGAATATGGCCGCCGCTGGATGGAAGAGTAGCGCAGGCCATCGGCCGACGCCTATCGCTTGCATCCCCGTCCGGATCGTAACAGCGGCTCATGCGTTGAGCGTGAGCCAAATGGGAGCAACAGCAATGAACGTCGCCAATCTGCAACTCGAAGGCCTGCTGATGGCCGTCGCTTCGATCAATCAGGTGCTGGTGCGCAAGGGCCTGCTCACGGTCGAGGATATCGACATCGCGCTGCGCAAGGCCGAGGCCATCGAAACCGGCGAGGAGCGGTCCGACGGCATGTCGGAGTCCAACCGCGACGCCGTCAACTTTCCGATCAGACTGCTGGAACTGGCCAATCAATGCCAGCCGGAGGCGGACATGCCGTCCTTCTCGAAACTGGCCCGCATGGTCGGCCAGATGAAGGAACCCTACAACGACCAGATGTGAGGCGGTCTGCCGACGCGGGGCCTCACCCTCGGCCAAGTTTCGAGGCAAGCACGCTGCCCGGTCCATGCACGGCGGCAAACAGCAGGCCGGCGGCGAACGGGAAATGGGACATGAAGGCGCCGAACTCGGCCTGGTTGCCGGCCCAGTGCGACGGACCGTGGAAGGCAAAGCCTAGGAAGACCACGTAGACGGCGGCGACCACGCCGGCCGGCGTGAAGAACGCTCCGGTCAGCAAGGCGATCACCAGCAGCGTTTCGAGGATCGCGGCGCACCAGGCCAGAAACAGCGGGAACGGGAAGCCGGCGGCGGCGATGTAGCCGGCGGTCATGTTCATATCCATGAACTTGAACGCTGCCCCCATCGCGAACATGGCGGCCAGGGTCAGGCGGGCGATGAGAATGGCCGCGGTCTGCCACGGCGATTGAACGGCTTCCATGATGTTCTCCAAAGGTTTGCAACGGGTTCGTCCCAAGGACGGGCGCCACGCCTCCGATCCTACACCAGCCCGCGAAATTCTTTCCCGGCAAAGCCGGACCTCGCAAAAGGAGGCGCTTGCAATCCTCTTGCCGCGCGTGGCCGCTCAGAGCTTCGCCATCAGTTCCCGCCCCAGCCGCTTCGGCGGCTCGGCCCGAAGCACCACATTGGTCGTCACCGCGCCGTAGCGGCCGATGGCGTCGACGATGCTTTCGAGGTCGGGCGGCGACGGGACGACCACCTTGACCAGAAAACAATCCTCGCCGGTCACCCGCAGCACCTCAACCACTTCCGGCATGGCCGCGAATTTCTTCAGGCAGGTCTGGATGTGCTCATGCGTGGTGCGCAGGCGGATCATGGCCATGGTGCCGAGACCAAGGGCGGTGGGATCGATCGCGGCCCGGTAGCCGGCGATGATGCCGCGCTCCTCCAGCCGCTTCACCCGCTCCGACGTCGCGGGCTGGGACAGGCCGACGCGGCGGCCGAGTTCGGAAATGCCGATGCGGCCGTCCTCCTGCATGATCTCGATGATCGCCATGTCGGTCGGGTCGAGCCGTGGCCGGTAATCGCCGTTTGCCATGAACACCTTCAATCCATCGGAATTCTTCGTCGCTTTCCGATGATCTCTCATTCCGCGAACAAGGAGAAGCCCTAGGATTGGGACATCATCTGCGGCGAAGAAACAGGATTTTCCATGACCGACTTCATCATTCTGCCGGGCAGCGGCGGATCGGGCGAGGCCCACTGGCAGACACGCTGGCAACAGGCCGACCCCGCGATGCGCCGCTTCAGCCCGGCAAGCTGGGAGCTGCCGGATTTCGACGACTGGGTGGCGGCGCTGGACGTCGCGGTGTCACAGGCACAGACCCCGCCGGTGCTCGTCGCCCACAGTCTCAGCTGCCTGCTGGTCGCGCATTGGCAGGCGGTGTCGAGCCGTCGGATCGGCGGGGCGTTTCTGGTTGCGGTTCCCGACCCGGCCTCGCCGGTCTATCCCGCTTACGGAATTCCCTTCGCCGATACGCCGCGCGGGCCGCTTCGCTTCCCCTCGCTGATCGTGGCCAGCACCGACGATCCCTATGATCCGAACGGCTATGCCGGTGAGAAAGCCACACAATGGGGCAGCGAACTGCACATCGCCGGGCCGCTTGGTCACATCAACAGCAATAGCGGGCTGGGCGACTGGCCGGCGGGAATGGAGCTGCTGACGGCCTTCGTGAGAGACAGACAGGCCGACCACGCAATCGCACCGTAGGCGCCCGAAGCGTGCGCGCGGGCTTGCCCCGACTTGTCCCGCCAGCTATCTCTCGGGAGGGGCGTTTGTGAGGGAGCCTGCGAATGGTGTCCGTCCGATATCTGGTCCGCGATGTCGATCTGTCCATCGCGTTTTATACGAGCTATCTGGGCTTCGCGCTGAAGCAGCAATTCGGTCCGGCGATGGCCATCCTGACGCGCGGCGACCTCTCGCTCTGGCTCGCCGGTCCCTTGGCGTCGGCAGCCAGGCCGATGCCGGACGGCCGGACACCCGAGCCGGGCGGATGGAACCGCTTCGTGCTCGAGGTCGAGCAATTGCCGTCAATCGTGACTAAGATGGTCGAGGCCGGCGTGCGGTTCCGCAACCAGATCGTCGAAGGTCCGGGCGGGCGACAGATTCTTTGTGAAGACCCGTCCGGCAACGTGATCGAGCTGTTCGAGCCCAGCTAGACTTCGGCCGTCGCCTCGGATTCGGCGCCGGGCTTTGCCTGGCCTTCCCACTGCCGCTCCGCCTCTGCTTTACGCTTCGGACAATCCTCGTAGTCATGCTCTCGCGAACCGCAATAGGAGCAGCATTTTGCCGGCGTGTCGGTTCGAAGCATTGTGGCCATGCACAAGAATGCACGAAAATTCATCCGGTTGCAGCAGCGTCCGCGACGTCGCTGCTGGGATGCGTGACCGCCAGCCTGGCACCGCCCTCAATAGCCGCCGCCGAGGATCGGCAGAATCTCGGCGGCAGACATTGCGCGCGGCGCGTATTCGTCCGGCCTATATCAAAGTTAAATGCGGATGCTGGGCGTGAGGTGGTAGGTGATCGCGATGGGGGGACTCTCAACGCGCTCGAGGTGTCCCATGGACGTTCGAAATCTGATTGCCAAATTGTCAGCCGCGGTATTGCACCGCCGCGCCGCGTCTTCGCCGATACTGTTCAGGCCGATCCGCAACTCGCTCGCCGACATCCCGTTGAAGCCGGCGCCGCGGCCGCCTTATCGTCCGCATCGGCCGATCTGGCCGGCAAGCAACATGTAGCTCGCCGGGCTGCAACCAGTTTGTGATTTCCTCGTTTATGGCGATCCCGTTTTCAAGGAGGCAAGTGATGAGATCGATCCGGGCGAGGCGCGAATGGTTTGGATGGTGAGCGCATGAGCCGTTTTCTGCCCCTGACGATCAGATTCGTGGACGGCAGCGCGATGACGGTGTCGTCGATCGCCGACGCCAGGAGGGCGCTAGGCGGAACATGGAAGAACAAGCAGACGGCGGCCTACAAGGCGGCCGACAGGCTGGTGGATGACGCGTTGAACGGCATTTGCCGCCCGGACATCGCCTTTGCCGCTTTCCAGAATGCCGCCGCCCAACAGGGCTTGCTGAAGCCGGCGAAGCCAAGTGCCGCCCTTGCCATGCTCGACGAATTGGCGTCGCTGGATGGGCATCGTTGAAAGACCGGCTGACGGATTGCCTGCGATGTCATGGCGAACGCCGGATAGCCTATCTCGGCTCGCGGTTCATGCTGAGATAAGTCGGGTCGAACTCGGCGATTTCCACCAGCTGCTGCCAGTCCAGAATGGTCACCATGTAATTTGCCCAGCCGATCACACCGATCTTGCGCAGCGCGCCGATGACCCGGTTCATGTGGACGACCGAAAGCCCAAGCACATCGGCCAGTTCCGCCTGCGACAGGGGAAGCCGGAAACTCATGCCGTTGGTCTGCTTGACGACCTGGAGCCGCACGAACAGCTCGCACACAAGATGCGCCAGATGCGAAGTCTTGGACCGCCGGCCCATGGCCACGATCCATTCCCGATGGATGGCGCCATCGACGAGCGTGTCCAGCCAAAGCAAGCGGCTGAGATGAGGCGCCTGTTCGGTGATCGTCCTTAGCCGACTGTGGTCGGCGGCGATCACCCGGCATGGCGACAAAGCTATAATGCCATGGTCCATTGTCTTGAGCAGGAAGGCGTGCAAATCGACAAAATCGCCTGGCACCTGCAACGAGGTGAACTGGCGGCCGCCATCCTCCAGCACCTTGTAGCGCGCCGCCAGACCCTCGATGATGAGCGTGCTGTAGCCTGGCCTCGATCCCTCTGAAACGATGTCCTGACCGGTGGCAAAATCCATCTCGATGGTCATGGCGGCGGCCAGCAGCCCCTTTTCCTGCTCGGACAAAGCGTCATGCTGGCCAAGGTTGAGATAAAGCGGTTCTAGCATCGAGGATCCAGTTCGAGATTTCGTGGACATTCGTGGCCTAGCCAAACGCCGGAGATCGGGTGCGGTTGCAATCGGCCGGCACGGCGACGGCTCCTGGCAGGAAATCTGCTCAGGGCACAGTCGCATGGAACCATGGGTGCGGGTTGGGATTTAATCCATGTCGCTCAAAAATGGCCCCGATTTTGAGACAACGACATGCATAAAAACACAGACCTGAAGCGCGTCGCCTGCGTCCTTCAACCGCGATGCGCCTTAGCGTTCTCACGCAGGGATCCTTGCACACATGGAACGGTTCTACTTCGACTTGTACAACGCCGAGACCCAGATTGATGAAGAGGGGCAGCTTTTTCCCAGCCGGGAGCGTGCGGGAGCCGAAGCGCTGCGCATATTGCACGATGTGGCGCGCGACGAGATACCGGAGGGCGACCACCGGCGGATCACCGTCAAGATGCTGAACGAGAACAGGGAGCAGATATTCGAAGCGTCGCTGACCATGGCGTCGCTGTGGAGTTGAACTCGTCGACCCTGTCGAGGACTGTATGGAACCTCTTGCCCTCCCCTCTGTTTCCTAAGGAGGGGCCAGCGGCAGAAGCTGCACGGCTGATTGACTGGAGGCATCTATGTCCTTGCAAAAGCTTCATCCCGAGCAGGTCGACGACACACGCAGGCTTGCCTATTCGACCTTTGCCCCGGCGCTGATCGGTTCGCTCACCAAGCGTCTGGCGCGGTGTCAGGGCGTCAAGGAACTGGGCGCCCTGGAAAAGTCGCTCATCCGCCTGATCGAAGACTCTGATGTCGATGGGCCGCAAGCCGAGGCGATGAAAGAGTTCGCCATCGAGCTGGTGGTGTCGACGATATCGGAAGCCCGCGCTCACCCCGACACCAAGAGCGATGTCGAAGCCGTTGGCGAGCGCCGCGCCGAAGGCCGCTCCGAGAACCCGCAGACGCTCGAGGAGCAGTTGCAATCAGGCCTCGAAGACAGTTTTCCGGCCAGCGATCCGCCCGCCGTCCTCTCGACCGCCATTTCCGGCGGCTCGAAGGACCTTGTCGGCACCGACGAGGTGTTGCGCCGCAAGAAGGAGGCGGCGCAGCGAAAGCAGGAGAAGGCCGACGCCGGTTAGCCGGACAAGTCGCGCCAGCTCGGGCGATGAGAAGCCGTCAGCCGAAGCGCTTTTCCGGTGACTGTCCGCTGGATGGTGACTGTTCGCCGGCCCGCGCGACGATCGCCTCGAGCGGCTCCGGCCGGTGCAGCAGAAAACCCTGGCCATAGGCCACGCCCATGCCGCGCAGAATGTCGAGCGCTTCCTGCTGCTCGATCTTTTCGGCCACCACCGCGCAGCCGAGACTTTTGGCGATGCCCGCTATGGCCGAGACGATCTCGCGGTCGAAACGGCTTTCCGCGATATTCTCGATGAACGAGCCGTCGATCTTGATCTGATCGACCGGAAAGCGCCGCAAATATTCGAACGAGCTCATGCCGGCGCCGAAATCGTCGAGGCTGACACGGCATTGCCGCTCGCGCGCCTTGCGCACGAACTGCTCGGCGGCGTCGAAATTGGTGACGGCCGCGGTCTCGGTGATCTCGAAGCCGATGCCGGAATGCGGCGCCCCGGTCTCGGCGATGACGGCGTCGACGAAATCCCATAGCAGCGGATCGCTCAGCGTCTGCGCCGACAGGTTGAAGCCGAGCATGATGGCGCCTGACCGCATCGCCGCGCCATGCTGCGAAAGCGCTGTCCTGATGATCCAGCGGTCCAGCCGCGAGGCAATGCCGAAGCGCTCGGCGACCGGAATGAATTCGTTGGGCGGGATCAGCTTGCCATTGCGCCCGGCAAGCCGCGCCAGCACCTCGACGTGGCGGCTCTCCTGCCAGGGCTGGCCGAGCAGATGGATTTCCTGGCCGAACAGTTTCAGCCGCCCGTCATCCATGGCGTCGACCGTGTCGGCGGCGACACGCGCCGCGTTGAGGCCGCCGGAGCCCGACGCCGCATCGGCCGAAAACACCGCGAAGCGATTGCGCCCGGCCGCCTTGGCGGCATAGCAGGCGTCGTCGGCGCAGGCCAACGCATCGGCAACTGTGGTGGTGGTGTCCTCGACGAAGGCGATGCCGATGCTGGCCGCGAGTTTTCGCGAGGTCGCCGGCAGTCCGAGGTCGGCGTCACGGACCGCCGCAAGAATCGCGCCGGCCAGCGCCTCGGCCTTGGCCGATTGGCAATTGGGCACCAGCAGCGCGAACTCGTCGCCGCCGAGGCGCGCGGCACGCGCCGATGCCGGCAGGCAACCCAGAATACCGGCGGCGACACCCCTCAGCGCCAGGTCGCCGGCGGCGTGGCCGGCAAAGTCGTTGAGCGCCTTGAAGTAGTCGAGATCGACATAGAACACCGCCAGCGGCAAAGCCCGCTCGGTGGCGATATGCACGGCCAGCAGCCGGTCGAAGGCGGCACGGTTCAACAGGCCGGTCAGCGCATCGTGGTGAGCGGCGTAGGCGAGTTCCCGCTCGCGCTTCTTGTCCTCGGTGATGTCGCGCACGGTGCCGAGAATCTGGCCCGCCGTCTCGGGCGCCGCGATGAAGCGCACCAGCGATTCGACATGGCGGATTTCGCCGTCGCGCCTGACGATGCGGTATTGCGCGGCGACGACGCCGTCGGTCGAAAGCGGCGCCAGATGGGCGCGCTCTGCGGCATCCTTGTCGTCGGGATGCAGATAGGAATGCCAAAGGTCGGCAGCCACCTCGTCGGTGTCGGCGACCAGGCCGAATATCTCCCTGGTGCGGGCGTCCCAATAGCTCTTGTTGGCGTCGATGTCGTGATGCCAGATGCCGGTGCCGCTGGCCGCCAGCGCCAGGCGAAAGCGCACATTGACCCGCTCGAGTTCGGCTTCCGCCTCTTTCTGCCGGCTGATGTCGGTCTGCACGCCCATCAGCCTGACCGGCTTGCCCGTCTCGTCACGCTCGACAATGCCGCCGCGGTCCAGCACCCAGATCCAGTGGCCGTCCTTGTGCTTGAGGCGCAGCTCGGTCTCGATCGAGGCGGTCAGGCCGGAAATGTGCCGCTCGCCGCTGGCCAGCGCCCGCTGGCGGTCGTCGGGATGCGTCAGCTTCAGCCAGAGGTCGTCGCTGTTGGCAAGCTCGCCATCCTCATAACCCAGCATGTGCGACCAGGTTGGCGAATAGAAACAGTCGCCGCTCAAAATATCCCAGTCCCATACGCCGAGATGAGCGCGTTCGAGCGCAAGCGCCCAGAATTCGCCGTTGCGTATTTTCTCTTCAGCCATGCCCTGGTTTCGCTCACTCCGTCGCCGCCACTATGCACGCAAGCAGAGAAGAAAGCGTTACCGGGTGCGCCGCGCCCACAGTGCGGACAAGGCCTGCAATCGTGCCGGACCATGCCGTAAGGCGTCATCATGCCATTGGGGCTCGTCATGCCATTGGCGCCCTGATTGGAACCGCCCTGCCCGGGCCTGGCTCGACGATCCTTATCGCGCGGCGGCGCGCATTGTCCTCAAGCAGGCCGCGCAGTTCCTCACGGCCGCGCGCGATGCGCGACATCAGGGTGCCGGCCGGCACGCCGAGCATCTCGGCGGCCTCGGCATAGGAGAAGCCCTCGATGGCGACCATGGTCAGCGCGGCACGGCGGTCCGGGCTGATCGCCTGCAGCGCGGTGATGATCTCGCGCGCGGCTACGTTCTCCAGCTGGTCGGCGGGAGAGGCCTGCACCTCGCCGGCCTCCAGCGGCAGCATCGAGGCCTCGCCTCGCCGGTTCACCTTGCGCATCTGGTCGATGAACAGATGATGCATGGTCGTGAACAGCCATTTTCGCGGGCTCTCTCCCGTCTGCCAGTTGTCCAGCCGCAGCAGCGCCCGCTCCAGGCAGTCCTGGACGAGATCGTCGGCGGAATCGCGGTCGCGCAGCAGCGAGCGCGCATAGCGGCGCAGGCGCGGGATTTCGTCGAGAATTGCTCTCTGCTTTTCGTCCATGACCTTTTGTCTTCGTTTCGGCATGCCGTTGCCGCAAAACCGCTGCGCCCCCGGGTGAGGACAGCTTTGGCTGATCTGAAAAATTCCTCTGTTCATGCCTGTCGTCGGCTCCAAAAACGCTGGCCACTTTTGGGCGACAGGCATGACGCGCTAGCGCGGCGTGGCGTCGATGGCGACCCGGTCGGGATAGAAGGCGCCGTGGGCGCGAATCTCGGCCATCTCGTCGAAGGGCTGCTCATAGGCCCACATCGCATCGTTGCCGGTTTCACCCGCCGGCAGCACGTTCCAGTAGCTGGCGTCACCCTTGTAGGGGCACAGCGTCGACCGCTCCGTCTTCTTGAGCTTGCGGAAGTCGATGTCCTCGAACGGGATGTAGAAGGAGAAGGGATGGGGCGGCTCGGTCACCATTTTGGCTTTTGCCGAGGAAGCGATGATGTTGCCGCTTGCAAACACGACGACACGCCCGTTGAAGGGCTCGACGGTGATCACCTTGCCGGGATTGCGCCTGAAGCCGGGTGACGGGTTCGCATGCTGATCCATGACTGCTCTCCTTGTCCGCTGGTGGTTCGATGCCGGTCGACGGCGTCAGCTCTCACTGGTCACTGATGGGCGGCGACAGCCGTCACGCGCGACAGCTTCTGGCGCTTTTCGAGCTTTGGCTTTTCATAGGTCTTCTTCATCGTTCTTCCTTTTCTGACGTCTGGCAGCCGGTCCGCGCGGCTACCGGCCGTACGATCATGGCTCCAAGGGACAACAGGCGCATCTCCCGTCCGGCCGATGCGCCGCCGAAGAAATCGGGGTCAGCGTGGCAAGAATGATTCGCATCGCCGCGATCCGACGGCGGTGGATTTATCTCAGCCGGGACGGCCATGCTTGGGCCGGGCGGAACACGGTTTTGGCGAATGCGGCCCTGTCAGCATGATCGCAAGGCTTGGACAGGCTGGAACAGCCACCCGCGCGGCTATATGGCGATGGCTGCTTGGCGCCGGTGCACGCCGCGAAATATCGATAATAAAGGACGGCAGGTGAGACTCTACAAAATCAAGATGATTTGCCAGATATTTTCGCCTTTTCCGCACGAGAACTAAAATAAATTATCGACAGACGAACTTTCACTTTGGAAAAATGTCCATTTTATCTCTGTTAACCAAATATTAACCAAAATTATCCGATACATACCGAAGTTATTCGCTGTCGCAATCCGAATCTAAGTTGTAATAATAATTGCACAGTTCGCTTGTGACATTACTGTACCGTTGATGTCTTGCGAAGCATGCAGCGGAGGAGCTGTAGGGGTGAAATCCGGGTCAAGACCGTTTTGCGAAGAACGATCTGCCCCGACGGAGGGCCATCGCATGAGATTGCTAAAATACGCGCTGCTGCTGGGTGGGTCGCTGCTTGCAACCCTTCCCGCGACCTCCACCGTCTTGACCACCAACTTTAACGTGAAGATCACGATCACAAACGAATGCAAGATCCTGACGGCTAGCGATCTTATTTTCGGTTCGCACGGTATCATTGATACCAATGTGGACCAGACCAGCACCATTGGCGTGCAATGCACCGCCGGACAGACCTACGTCGTGGGTCTGGGTCTCGGAAATGGCGCGGGCACAACCGTCGGGAGTCGCAAGATGACCGGGCCGGGCGCAGCGGTGGTCAACTATAGTCTTTACCAGGATGGCGGCCATGCGCAGGTCTGGGGCATCACATCCGGCACCGACACGCAAGCGGGAACCGGCAATGGCAGCGTCCAGAGCCTCACGGTCTACGGGCGCGTTCCGATCCAGCCGACACCGGTGGCGGGCGACTATGCGGACATCGTTCAGGTCACCCTAACCTACTGATTATCGGCACCAATTACGAGGAAGACCATGCGATCCATGCTTTCATGCATTGGCGCCACGGCTCTTTTATTGCTCTGCGCCGGGACGTCACACGCTGCCTCGCTGAGAGTAGCGCCGACAGGCCTCGAACTGATCGCTCCCGACAGCGCGGCGGTTCTCAACCTCGCCAACGATGACGCCAAGCGGCCGATCAATGTGCAGATCCGGGTCTTCGCATGGAGCCAGGCCGGCGGCATCGAAACGCTGACGCCGACCACGGACGTGGTCGCCAGCCCACCATCGACCAAACTCGGACCCAATGCCCAATACGTGGTTCGCGTCGTGCGCGTGTCGAAGGCGCCGGTGCGGGCCGAGGAAAGCTACCGCGTCATCGTCGACGAACTGCCGGACCCCTCACGCAAGAAGGCCGGTACGGTCGCGCTCGCGCTTCGCTATTCGGTGCCGGTGTTTTTCCGCAATGCCGATGCAGCGGCGCCGGCAGTTGCGTGGAGCATTTCGCGCAAGGGCGGCGGCCTTGTGCTGACCGCCAGCAACAGCGGCGAAAGTCGCCTCCGCCTGTCCAACCTATCCCTGACCCAGAACGGCAAGAAGCTTGGCAGCCGAAACGGACTCGTCGGTTATGTCCTGGGCGGCGCCACCATGCAGTGGCCGATCGGCAGCAGCAAATCACTGTCCGCGGGCTCGGTGCTTTTGAAGGCACAGAGCGATCTTGGACCTTTCGATGCCAAAGTTGCCGTCAAGGGCCGCTAGCACCGCGATTGTCGTCGCGCTCGCGACTTTCACACCTTGCCCGGCAGTGAACTCGCAAGAGCTGCCGGCCGTGACGAACCCTGAAGAGCCTGAATCCGTTTTGCCAGCCGGCCGCAGCCTCTATCTGGAGGTGTTCATCAACGACGCCTCGACGAAACTGATCGGCAATTTCACCGAAATGCCGGGCGGCGGCCTGGCGGCGACTCCGGAAGAGCTGAAAGGGGTCGGCCTGAAGCCGCCGGAGGGCGTAGCCGACGCCGGCGGCCTGGTCAGGCTCGACCAGCTGGCGGACGTGTCGTTTCAGGTCGACGAGGCCACGCAGCGCCTCTATGTCACGGCGGCCGATGACAGCCGAGAGGCGCGCATCGTCGATCTCGGCTTACGCTTGCAGGAGGACCGGCCGGCGCCGCAGTCGGGCTTGGGCGCGGTTCTCAACTATTCGCTGTTTGCCAGCTCCAACTCATTGTTCGACAAGGACGTCGAGCTGTTCCAGGGCGTTTCCGGCGGTTTCGATGCGCGCGTGTTCAGCCCCTACGGGACGCTCAGCCAATCCTTCATCGCCGGCTATTCCGACGGCAGGCTGGGTGGCTTCACCCGGCTCAATACGACCTGGAGCTATTCCGACCCCGACCGGCTGATGACCTACCGAGCCGGCGACTTCATCTCCGGCGGATTGTCGTGGACGCGTCCGGTCTATCTCGGCGGTATCCAGGCGCAACGCAACTTCCACCTGCGATCGGACCTGGTGACGCTGCCCCTGCCCTCCTTCGCCGGCACCGCGGCGGTGCCGTCGACGCTGGAGGTCTATACGCAGAACGTGCGCACCTATTCCGGCGACATCCAGCCCGGGCCGTTCCAGGTCACCAACCTGCCGGTGTTCACCGGCGCCGGACAGGCGCAGGTGGTGTTGCGCGACAGCCTCGGCCGCGAGACCACGGCCACCTTGCCATTCTATGCCTCCAGCATGCTGCTGCGCCAGGGACTGCTCGACTTTTCCGTGGAGGCAGGGATGGCGCGGCGCAATTTCGGCATCTCCTCCGACGATTACGACGGCCGCGTCATGGGGGTCGCCACGGCGCGTTACGGCGTGACCGACCGGCTGACATTGGAAGCCCATGCCGAGGGCGGCGCCGACCTGATCAATGGCGGCATAGGCGCTGCCTTCCCGCTCGGGGCATATGGCGCGGCTTCGCTGGCAGTCGCCGGCAGCCATCATGACGGGCGCACCGGTTCGCTGGTCGATGCCAGGGCCGAGTTCGGTTATGACGGCTGGGCGGTCAATGCCCGCATGCAGCGGGCGTTCGGCGGCTATGATGACATCGCTTCGGTGACGGCACAGCCGGTCATACTCGATCCAGATGATTTCACCCGTTTCAGCGCCGGTGTGCCGCGGGCGGTCGACCAGGTGACGCTCAGCGTGCCGATGCCGATCGATTTCTCCAGCCTCAACTTCTCCTATACCCACCTCAAGGATGCCGAAGGCGAGACCAGCCAGATCGTCGGCCTCTCCTATAGTCAGGCGATCTTCAAGCGCAGCACGCTCTATGCCACGGCCTTCGCCGATCTCGACGACGGCGACAGTTATGGCATCTTTGCGGGGATTTCGATCCCGTTCAATGACGACGTCATGGCGTCGACGGGTGTCGAGCATGGGCCTGACGGCCTCAATATCGTGGCCGACCTCGCCAAATCGGAGCGGGCCGAGGACGGCAGCATCGGCTGGCGGCTGCGCACCTCGGAGGGCGAGGTCCCCAATCGTTCGGCAGCGGTCAGCTACCGCGCGCCGTTTGCGCGTTTCGAGGCCGGCGCCCAGCAATTCGACAAGGACTTTCGCGTGACCGGACAGATGGACGGCGCCATTGCGGTCGCAGGCGGCGGTGTGTTCGCCACCAACCGCATCGACGATGCCTTTGCCGTCGTCGATGTCGGCACGCCGGACGTCGAGGTCCTGCATCAGAACCGGCCGGTGGGGAAGACCGACAGCAAAGGCCGCATCCTGGTCACCGGGCTGAATTCCTATGAGCCCAACACGGTGTCGATAGACCCGAAGAACCTGCCCGTCGACGCCGATATTCCGACCACCAAGGAGACTGTCGTTCCGGCCGACCGCAACGGCGTCGTGCTGAAGTTCGGCGTGTCGGAGGCGGCGCAGGCCGCGCTGGTGACGCTGGTCGACCCGAGCGGCACGCCGCTCGAAGCCGGGCTTGCCGGCCGCGTCGACGGCGGCACGGAAGATTTCGTCGTCGGCTATGATGGGCAGGCCTACATCAAGGGCCTCGGCAAGCAGAATGCGGTGGTGGTCGGTCTGGCGGACGGCAGCTCGTGCCGAGCGGATTTCCCGTTCGAAGCGGTGCGAGGCCGGCAAGTGACGATCAAGGATGTGGTGTGCCAATGAAAATCCCAGGCCAAATGATGCGCGCTGCAGTCGTTATAATCCTCGTACTGCTGCCGTCGCTGGCCCGGGCGCAGAGCTGCACCGGTACCGTCACCGACATGAATTTCGGTCTCATCGACACGCTGTCGGCCACCGCAGCCACCGCGACGGCGACACTCAACATGAATTGCACCGGCGGCGTGGTGCGCATCCTGTTCTGTCCGCATATCGGCGCCGGCAGTGGGGGTGCTACCTCGGCGGCAGCCAGGCAGATGGCGAGCGGCGCCAACAGCCTTAACTACCAGCTCTATTCAGACCCCGGAATGAGCGTCGTGTGGGGTTCCTATACCTGGGCCTATGCATCGCGCCCGCCGCCGCAGGTGCTGGTGCCCATTCTCATCGGCAATGCATCCGGCAGCGCCACGATCTACGCTCGGGTGACCGGCGGCCAGTCAGCGGTTCCGCCGGGCACCTATCAGTCGATATTTTCGGGCATCCACGTCGAGTTTCGCTACCAGAACGACCTGCTCGGCAACAGCTGCAACACCGGCTTCGGTCTGACGGCGCCCGATCCGACCTTCACCATCAACGCGACGGTTGCGGCCAATTGCCTGGTCACCACCCAGAACATCGATTTCGGCTCCAAGGGCGTGCTCACCGCCAATGCCGACGCCACCGGCCAGGTCTCGGTCACCTGCACGCCGTCGACCGCCTATACGGTGTCGCTGAATGGCGGCACGACAGGCGGCACGCCGACCAACCGAAAGATGTCAAAGGGGGCTGAGCGGGTGACCTACGGCCTCTACAAGGACGCCGCGCGCTCGCAGCCCTGGGGTGACGCCGGAACGCCGGGAAGCACGGTGGCCGGCACCGGAACCGGTACGGCCCAGGCGCTCACCGTCTATGGCCGCGTGCCGCCGCAGACGACGCCCTCGGCCGGCGTCTACACCGACACGGTGGTGGTGACCATCACCTATTGATCGCGGCCCGCCTCGCCGTTGGCCGGCGCCAGCCAGCGCGCGTAAATCTCGCCGACGATGCCGCGGCGAAAGACCAGCACGCAGATCATGAAGATCAGGCCGGTGGCGATGGTCACCGGGAAGCCGGAGGTGGCGAGCGTGTTTTCCAGCCCGACGACGAGGCCGGCGCCGACGACAGGACCGACCATGGTGCCGATGCCGCCGAGCAGCGTCATCAGGATCACCTCGCCCGACATCTGCCAGGTGACGTCGGTCAGCGTCGCGAACTGGAAGACGATCGCCTTGGTCGCGCCGGCAAGCCCGGCAAGGGCTGCCGACATGACGAAGGCGACGAGCTTGTAGCGGCCGACCGAATAGCCCAGCGAGATGGCGCGGTTCTCGTTCTCGCGGATCGAACGCAGGATCATGCCGAACGGCGAGTTGACGATGCGCCAGACGGCGAAGACGCCGATGAGGAAGACGGCAAGCACGACGAAATACATGTTGAGCGTGACGTTGAGATCGACGATGCCGAACAGATGCCCGCGCGGCACGCCCTGTATGCCGTCCTCGCCTTCGGTGAACGGCGCCTGGACACAGAAGAAATAAAACATCTGCGCCAGCGCCAGCGTGATCATCGAGAAATAGATGCCTTGCCGGCGGATGGCGAGGAAGCCCATGACCAGGCCGAGCACGGCCGCTCCGGCGGTGCCGAGCAGGATGCCGGCCTCGGGCGGCCAGCCCCATGCCTTGACGGCGTAGGCGCAGAAATAGGCGGCGGCGCCGTAGAAGGTGGCGTGGCCGAACGACAACAGCCCGGTGTAGCCGAGCAGCAGGTTGAAGGCGCAGGCAAACAGCGCGAAGCACAGCATCTTCATCAGGAAGATCGGATAGACGAAGAAGGGCGCGGCTATCAGCGCCAGTATGGCCAATGCCAGCAATACCCGCTCCAGCCGCACGGAGGCGGCGGTGCGCTGTTGGTGAAGGGTTGCCTCGCTCATCTCAGGCGTCCCTTCCGAACAGGCCGGCGGGGCGCAGGAGCAGCACGACCGCCATGATGACGAAGACGACGAGGTTCGACGCCTCGGGATAGAACACCTTGGTCAGGCCCTCGGCGAGGCCGAGCATATAGCCGGTGACGATGGCCCCGAGGATCGAACCCATGCCGCCGACCACGACGACGGCAAAGACGACGATGATGATATCGGAGCCCATCAGCGGACTGACCTGGTAGACGGGCGCGGCGAGAATACCGGCAAGGCCGGCGAGCGCCGCGCCGAGCCCATAGGTGAGCGTCAGCAGCAGCGGCACGTTGACGCCGAAGGCCTGCACCAGCTCCGGATTCTCGGTCGCGGCGCGCAGATAGGAGCCGAGCCTGGTCTTTTCGATCAGGAGCCAGGTGCCGATGCAGATAATGAGCGAGGCCACCACCACCCAGCCGCGATAGTTGGGCAGGAACATGAAGCCGAGATTGGTGCCGCCGGCAAGCTGCGCCGGAACGGCATATGGGTTGCCTGACACACCGTAGTAGAAACGGAACACGCCTTCGATGACCAGCGCCAGTCCGAAGGTGAACAGCAGCCCGTAGAGCGGATCCAGGCGGTAGAGCCGCGACAGCGCCACGCGCTCGACCGCCATGCCGAAGACGCCGACGATGAGCGGCACCAGGAGCAGCGCCGGCCAGTAGCCGATGCCGAGATGGACGAGCAGCAGGTAACCGATGAAGGCGCCGAGCATATAGAGTGCGCCATGGGCGAAATTGATGATCCGCAGCAGGCCGAAGATGACGGCCAGGCCGAGGCTCAGCATGGCGTAGAAGGAGCCGTTGATCAGCCCGACCAGCATCTGGCCGAGCAAGGCCTGGACGGGGATGCCGAAGATCATGGTCATGGCGTCACCGATGGTGTTGCAAGGGGGATGCGTCTGTGCGGCACGTACCCCCACCCGGACCTTCGGTCCGACCTCCCCACAAGGGGGAGGTAGGGCGGTGGCCCTCCACCCTCCCCCTTATGGGGAGGGTCGCTGCGCAGCAGCGGGGTGGGGGTACTGCCGTGGGCTGTCGTCATCATACCCCCAACACCTCGTGCAGCTGTTGCGTGTGAGCGGCAAGCTCGCTTACGGCAAAACCCTCCACCACCTTGCCGTGCTCCATCAGGTAGAAGCGGTCGGCGATGCGGGCGGCGAAGCGGAAATTCTGCTCGACGAGCAGGATGGTCATGCCGCGCTTTTTCAAGGTCGCCAGCAGTTCGCCGATGCGCTGGACGATGACCGGCGCCAGGCCCTCGGTCGGCTCGTCGAGCAGCAGCATCTGCACGCCCGTCCGCAGGATGCGGGCGATGGCCAGCATCTGCTGTTCGCCGCCGGAGAGTTTGGTGCCGGGGCTGTTGCGGCGCTCCTTGAGGTTGGGAAAGAGATCGAAGATCTCGTCGACGCTCATGCCGCCCTTGGCCACCACCGGCGGCAGGATCAGGTTCTCGTCGACGGTGAGCGTGGCGAAGATGCCGCGTTCCTCCGGCACGAAGCCGATGCCGCGATGGGCAACACGATGCAGCGGCAGGCGCATCAGGTCGCTGCCATCGAAGGCGACGCTGCCGCTGCGCTTGCGAACCAGCCCCATGATGGCGCGCAGCGTTGTGGTCTTGCCGACGCCGTTGCGGCCGAGCAGCGTCACGGTCTCACCGCGAAAAACGTCGAGGTTGACGCCATGCAGCGCATGGCCCTCGCCATACCAGGCATGGAGATCGCGCACGGCAAGCAGCGGCTCACTCATGCTCGGTCCCCCTGCTCGGTCCCCATGTAGGCGACCCTGACGCGCTCATCGTTGCTCACCGTCGCGTAGTCGCCGGCGGCGAGCACCTGGCCGCGCTGCATGACGGTGATCCAGTCGCAGAGGTCGGCGACGACGGTGAGATTGTGCTCGACCATCAGCACGGCGCGGTCCGTTGCCAGCGAGCGGATGATGCCGGAAATGACGCCGACATCCTCGTGCCCCATGCCGGCCATCGGCTCGTCGAGCAGCAGCACTTTCGGGTCGAGCGCCAGCGTGGTGGCGATCTCGAGCACGCGCTTTCGGCCATAGGAGAGATCGCCGGCCGGACGATGCGCGACATCGTCGAGACCGACGACGGCAAGCAGTTCGCGCGCCCGTGGAGTCAGTTGGTCAAGCGCGGCCAGCGAGCGCCAGAACTGGAAGCCGAGCCCGCTCGGCCGCTGCAAGGCGACGCGGACATTGTCGAGCACGCTCAGATGCGGAAAGATCGCCGATATCTGGAACGAGCGGACGAGACCCATGCGCGCCACCCTGGCCGGCGCGGTGCGGGTGATGTCGTTGCCCAACAGTTCGATCCTGCCGCTGCTCGGCTGCAGGAACTTGGTCAAGAGGTTGAAGATCGTCGTCTTGCCGGCGCCGTTCGGCCCGATCAGTGCATGGATCTGGCCGTGATGGACGTCGAGGTCGACATTGTTGACGGCGACGAAACCGGCAAAATCGCGCCGCAGGCCGCGGGCGGAGAGCACCACCCGCGGCTTGATTTCGGCACCGTCCGGCTGGACGGCCACGGCTTGCGCCAGCGTCACTTGGTGACGAGCGGGCAGCCGCTGTCTTCAGCCTTGATGAAGGCCTTGTCGCCCGGAATGGTCGCAAGGTAGGTGTAGTAGTCCCAGTCCTTCTTCGACTCCTCGGGCTTTTTGACCTGATAGAGATACATGTCGTGCACCATCGAGCCGTCGGCCTGTACCTTGCCGTTGGCGTTGATGATGTCGTCGACGGGCATTTCATGGAGTTGCTTGGCGACCGCCTCGGTCTCGTCGGTGCCGGCCTTGTCGATGGCCTTGAGATATTGCAGCACCGCCGAATAGGTGCCGGCCTGGATCATGTTGGGCATGCGGTTGGTGCGCTTGAAGAAGCGCCCGGCGAAGTCGCGGCTCTTGTCGTCGCGGTCCCAGTAAAACCCTTCGGTGAGCACCACGCCCTGCGCCGCCTGCAGTCCGAGGCCGTGCACCTCGGCAAGCGTGAACAGAAGTGCTGCCAGCCGCTGGCCGCCGGCGACGATGCCGAACTCGGCCGCCTGCTTGATGGTATTGGAGGTGTCGAGGCCGGCATTGGCAAGGCCGATAACCTTGGCGCCGGAGGACTGCGCCTGCAGCAGGAAGGAGGAATAATCCGTCGATCCCAAGGGGTAACGCACCTCGCCCAGCACTTTGCCGCCGCTTGCCTCAACAACCTTTGAGGTCTGCTCCTTCAGCGAATAGCCGAAGGCATAGTCGACGGTGATGAAATACCAGCTGTCGCCGCCCTGCTGCACAAGCGCGCCGCCGGTGCCGACCGCCTGCGAGTGGGTATCGTAAGCCCAGTGGAAACCGTAGGGCGAGCATTGCTTGCCGGTCAGGTCGGCCGATGCCGCTCCGGTAACGATGTCGATCTTCTTCTTTTCCTTGGACAACCCCTGGACGGCGAGCGCCACCGAGGATGTCGTCAGTTCCATGATCGCGTCGACCTGCTCGGTGTCGTACCACTGGCGCGCAATGTTGGAGGCAATGTCGGGCTTGTTCTGGTGATCGGCGTTGACGATCTCGATTGGCGCGCCCTGCACCTTGCCGCCAAAATCCTCGACCGCCATCCTGGCGGCCTCGACCGACCATTTGCCGCCGAAATCGGCATAGACGCCCGACTGGTCGTTGAGGATGCCGATCTTGACCTTGCCGTCGGAAATTTCGCCGGCCGCCGCCGGCATCGCAGTCGCCGCAAGCAGCGCGGCTGAGACGAGATAGGATGCTTTCACAGGTGGTTCCTCCCTTGTGGCCGACGCTGGAAAACGCGGCGGCCTTGCAATGGTTCAACAGCTCCGTCCGGTTCTCGCTGAAATCCGGGCCAGCGCCCGCCACTTCTCCTCTTGGCAACCCCTCCGCCCTGGGTGCGCCGGGAACCGTAGCATCACATTTCGCGAGGCGAGAATGCTATTTTCGTAGCATGGCGTGCTAGCGCGGCCGCTACCAGTCGGGCTCAATTGGAGAGTCTTCGGAAAAGCCGCTCGGGCCAGGCAGAGAGAGCGTTGCGGCCGCAGCGTCCAGCAGTGCCCCCGGAAGCCCTTTGAGATGCTCGCTGTCCAGCGGAAGCGCAAGATAGCCCGTGGCAATGCGTGCAGCCGCTTCCGCCTGTTCACGATCTCTCATTGCCTTGACCGCAGACCGATCAGGCCGCGTGGCCAGCCAAGCCTTGTGCAGAGCGAACATTCGAGGGTCGACCGTCGGCATGCTTACGGGATAGCCACGCTCATCGATCGCCACAGCCTCCACCTTTGGAGCGTTGATGAGCCATTGCAGCCCCTCCATGGGTGCGCTGTCGAGATCGTCGGCAAGCTGTGTAATCGAGGTAGTGGCGTTGTCCTTGAGGACATGTCTTGCCTGCGGACGGATCAGGTCGACCAGATAGCCATCACGGTTCGCTGCCCTCAAGGCCCGGGGCTGGAGCGGCTTGAAGGACCTGTCCACTTTACGCAACACGCCTATCAGGCCGGACTGGCTTACCCTCTCGCCGGTCACGAAGCTGATGCGGCGTCGGGAATCGAAGAGCAGGTCGATGTCGCCGGTTGCCGTGAGACCGCTGGTGATCTGGACGCCCGCCAGAGCCTCGTAAGCGAACAGCGCATTCGTGCCGACGACCAGCAACTGCTTGCCCAGCAGGTCTGTTTCGGCGCACCGCCGCAATATCCGTGCGGCGATGGCCGGTACCCTGCCCAACCCCATTGCCACATTGACTTTCGCCAGGCCGTTCAGGCGATCGGCCAGACCTGCCAGCAGATCCTTGTTCTGCACCCTGCCCTCGGAAAACGCAGCGAACGCCTTCTCCGTCTGGCTGCTTTTTGGCCCGAGTGAATTCTCGACCTGCCGGATCTTCCGCAGCAGGTATTCAGCACCGTTGCGCTCAACCCAGCGCATGCTGCCTGCAAAGCGCCTTTGGCGCTGGTCATCAGCATGCTGCCAGGCCTCGTAGACCTGTTGCGTATCTATGAGTTGGCGCCGCTGCTCGCCGGTCAACTCTCTCAGCATCGGTTTCCACTCTTAAGTCAGGATCAAGTCAACATAGTGGAAAACTCTTAATTAACAATATGTTGTTATGTTTTTTCCACTATCGCAGCTATCACCAGAACGACGAGTGGAAAATACCGTAAAAACAATAGGTTATTTCCGAGCAAGGGAGGCCAGAACCTCACAAGCGGGTTTTTAGCTGCGCGCACCATGGCAGCCGCTTGCCGTCGCCTCACCGCTTCTGCGGATAGATCGTCTCGCCGCGCTTCAGCATCGCGACGAAAGCCTCGATCTTCTTCTTGCGCCCCGCCTCCGTCTTCATGTTGTGGGTGCGGAAGGCGAGCGCGAAGCGGTTTTGGGCGGAAAGCTTCGCCAGCATCTCTTTTGCCGCGGGTTCGGCATCGATGGCGGCCCGGAGATCGTCGGGAATTTTCATGGCTGAGGCATAGGCGCGGTCCCAGCGGCCGTCGGCCTTGGCCGCCTCGACCTGTTTCAGCCCGTGTTCAGTCATGCGGCCCTCCTCGACCAGGCGGGCGACATTGTCGATGTTAATCTTGCTCCAGATGCTCTTCTTGCCGCGCGGCGTGTAGCGCTGCAGAAAGCTCTTGTCGTCGAGCGGCTTGCGTATGGCGTCGATCCAGCCGAAGCACAGCGCCACGTCGATGGCCTGCTTCGGCGTGATCGAGGCGAGGCCCGAGCCGACCTTGTGGACCTTGATCCAGACCTCGCTCTCGCCGGCATGATTTTCGCGCAGCCAGGCGTAAAAACTGTCGGGATCGGGGAATTCATGAACCTTGTCGGGATCGACCTTGAACGGCGCCATCATCACCTCGTTGTTGCCGGGCCGGCTGTATCGGCTGTCGATGCCAGTTTCCGTCAGCGGCGTCGATACCCCCTAGCCTATTGCGAGCCGGCTTGCGCCCAAGCCGGCGCTCATGGCAGTTTCCCGGCTGGTCGTGCCGGGCAAGGCAGACTGCAATTCGGGGGAAATGCCATGCGATCGATGTTACTCGGCCTCATCATTCTTCTGCCGGCCTCTGCGCTCGCCGAACCCATCGAAACCCAGAAGATCATCACCGCGCTGACCGGCGACTTCAATGGCGACGGCGCCGCCGATCTGGCGATGATCGTCGAGAGCGAGCCCGAAGACGATACCATGGACATGCATTTCTTCCTGAGGGACAAAAAGTACAATTTTCTGAAACCCGCCGGCGTCGTGCATGAGCAGGTCTACGGCGAATGGAACGACTACGACCAGCCGCATTATGAGGGCTCCGGCATCGAACCGGAGTTGACCTTGCTGCCCAACGGCTCGATCAAGATCTATCTGCCGGGGCTGATCGGCCCCGGCGAGCGGACCGACATGACGCTGACCATCGCCTGGCGCAACGAGGCCTTCGTCGTCGCCGGCGTTGCCTATGACCATTACAAATACCAGTCCGTTGTCGTCTACAGCAGCTGCGACTACGACGTGCTGACCGGCAAGGGCAAAAGTATGCAGACGCAGGATGATGACAGCAAGGTGAACAGTATCGTGTCTGTCGAAGGCCAGGTCGTGCCCTTCGCGGAGTGGGACACGGGGACGCCTTTTAGGGTATGCGGGGATTGAGGGGGCAGCCAATCTCCCCCCTCGTGGGGGAGATGGCCGGCAGGGGGGCCGCTGTCCCGCCAACGCACCGGCCAGTGTCAGCCACGTTTATCCCGCGATTCTTGTCAGAAAACAGATCGAGAGGCCGCGATCCTTCGCGCCCCCCTCTGCCCTGCCGGGCATCTCCCCCACTTGGGGGGAGATTGGCCTTCACTGCAGATGCGGTTTCTTCAAAAAGCTGTTTCGGTCGGCGGATTTCACTCGCAGCCAAGTCTCACGACCGTCACGCACGACCCTGAGAGGAATCTCCGAACCCGCCGGATTCTGCCATAGCTTGCGGTAGAAATCGGCGAGACCGTCGACCTCGCCATCGCGCACGTCGGAGATGATGTCGCCCTGGCGCAGGCCGGCCTTGGCGGCGGGGCCGCCTTCGGCGACGCTCATCACCACGACCGCACCGTTCGACTCGGCCGAGAAGGCGCCGAGCCATGGGCGCGGCGGCTTCGCCACCTGGCCGCGCGTCAGCAGATCGTCGAGGATCGGGGTCAGAAGGTTGATCGGCACGACCATGTTGATGTCGGCGACCTCGCCGTTGCGGCTCATCTGCAAAAGCAGCGAACCGATGCCGAGCAGGCTGCCATCCTGGCCGATGAGTGCCGCGCCGCCCCAGGACGGGTGCGCCGGGGCAATGAAGATCGCCTCGTCAAGCAGATATTCCCAATAGCCGGCGAATTCCTGCTTGGTGACGATGTGTGCCTTGACCGAGCGGCCGGTTCCGTCGGCAAACACCACGGGGTCGCCGATCTTGGCCTTCGAGGCGTCGCCCAGCGCCACCGCCGGCAGGCCGAGCGGCGCCAGCGCCTGCACCAGTCCGAAGCCTGTCTCCTGGTCATAGGCCAGCGCATGTGCCGGCACGACGCGGCCGTCCTGGTCGGTCAGCCAGACCTCCTCGGCCTCGGTGATGAGATAGCCTATGGTGAGCACCAGCCCGTCGCCGCGGATGACGACGCCGCTGCCTTCCCGGCGCGTGCCCAGGGCATTGGCCGTGAAGGCATCGTCGGGAACCATGGCGCGCACGCCAACGACGGAGCGCAAGAGCGGGGAAACGGGATCGATCGGCATGCTTTCATCCTGGCAGATATGCGTGGGCAGTATCCTCTATAGGTATGCCGCGCTGCACAGGGCGCAAGGGCTTAGGCAACAAGGCAATCATTTCAGAGGCTGGCGCTGCTCCTCGTCCGCCTGCCGGCACCTTCTCCCCCGTATAGCGACGGGGAGAAGGGAGATGGCCGCAACATCGGCGCTCTTGGCAACGCTGGCAATTGGGGAAATCAGTAGGCGACAGCGTCCTTCTCCCCGTCACTATACGGGGAGAAGTGCCCGGCAGGGCGATGAGGGGCGGCGCCGACATCGATAATAGTTCAACACAAGTTGAACCTTTCTGAATTGCACCTATGTGTTCCCGTATCTAGGTTCCGCCGACTTTTCCGCCATCAGTCTCGCGCCGTCGCGCAAGTCGTTTTCGCCCCGCAAACCCAAGGAATTTCCCGCATGACCGAATACACCCCGCCGAAAGTCTGGAGCTGGAAGAAAGCCAATGGCGGCACGTTCGCCAGCATCAACCGGCCTATTGCCGGTCCGACGCATGACAAGGTGCTGCCGGTCGGCAAGCATCCGCTGCAGCTCTATTCGCTGGCGACGCCGAATGGGGTCAAAGTGACTGTCATGCTGGAGGAGCTTCTGGCGCTCGGCCACAAGGGCGCCGAATACGACGCCTGGCTGATCCGCATCAACGATGGCGACCAGTTCGGCTCGGGCTTTGTCGAGGTCAACCCCAACTCCAAGATCCCGGCGCTGCTCGACCGCAGCGGCAAGACGCCTGTCCGCGTCTTCGAGTCCGGCTCGATCCTGCTTTATCTCGCGGAAAAGTTCGGCGAGTTCCTGCCGACCGAACAGCCGGCGCGCGCGGAAACCTTGTCCTGGCTGTTCTGGCAGATGGGTTCGGCGCCCTATCTCGGCGGCGGCTTCGGCCATTTCTACGCCTATGCGCCCGAAAAAATCGAATACGCCATCGACCGCTTCGCCATGGAGACCAAGCGCCAGCTCGACGTGCTCGACCGGCGGCTGGCCGAGACCGAATATCTCGGCGGCGCCTTCTATTCGATCGCCGACATGGCGGTATGGCCCTGGTATGGCGGCCTTGCGCTCGGCCGCATGTACAATGATTCCGCCGAGTTCCTGTCGGTGCAGGACTACGAGCACGTACAACGCTGGGCCAAGGCGATCGACGCCCGCCCGACCGTGCAACGCGGCCGCATGGTCAACCGCGCCTTCGGCGACCCCGCCATGCAACTGCACGAGCGCCACGACGCCAGCGATTTCGATACGAAGACGCAGGATAAATTGGTTGTGGCGGAGTGACTTTTTTACCCTCCCCCTTGTGGGGAGGGTCGATCCGCAAAGCGGATCGGGGTGGGGGTCGGCGCCAAGCACCCCCACCCGACCTTCGGTCGACCTCCCCACAAGGGGGAGGTAGGGCGCCTAGCCCTTCATCAATTTCGCCAGCCTCGGCACGCCTTCACCCACGGCGCGTTCATCAGCCAGCGTAAAGCTCATCCGCATCGTGTTGCGTCCCGAACCGTCGGCATAAAATGCGTTGCCCGGCACGAAGGCGACGCGGGCTTCCTTGACCGAGCGGGCGAGCAGCGCGGTGGCATCCGAACCCTCAGGCAATGTCAGCCAGACGAACATGCCGCCTTCCGGTCGGCTCCAGCTGACGCCATCCGGCATTTCCGCTTCGAGTGCCGCAAGCAAGCCGTCGCGGCGCTGGCGATAGGCGCCGATCAGCTTTTCCACCTGGCCGTCATACACGGCCTCGGAGACGCGGTGCATGACCAGCTGGTTGATCGACGGGCTGTGCAGGTCCGACGCCTGCTTCATCAGCACCAGCCGCTCGACGACGCGGCGCGGCGCGCAGACCCAGCCGACGCGCATGCCCGGTGACAGGATTTTCGAGAACGAGCCGCAATAGAGCGTGCGGGCGTTTTCGATGCCGCCTGAGCGTTCGCAGTCGAGCGCCAGCATCGGCGGCTGGCCCTCGCCGTCATAGCGCAGCGCGCGATACGCGGCGTCCTCGATGACGGCAATGTCGAGCTCGTCGGCGAGGTCAAGCACCGCCTCGCGCTGCTGGCGGTTCAGCGTCTCGCCGGTCGGGTTGGCGAAATCGGGCACCAGATAGGCGAATTTCACCTTGCCGCCTGCAGCAGCGGCCTGGTAGGCGGCAGGCGTCATGTTGCCGCCGTCCGGCGTCAGCCGGTCGTAGCGCGGTTCGTAGGCGTTGAAGGCCTGCAGCGCGCCGAGATAGGTCGGCCATGTTACCAGTGCTGTGTCGCCGGGCGACAGGAAAAGCTTGCCGAGATAATCCAGCGCCTGCTGCGAGCCGGAGGTGATGAAGATGTTGTGCTCGTCGCAGGCAATGCCGAGCTTGCCCATCTGGCCGGCCAGCCATTTTCTGAGCGGCAGATAGCCTTCGGAGACCTGATACTGAAGTGCTGCGCTCGCCTCCGCACCGCCCAGCACCGAGGCATAGGCATCGGCGATCGCCTGGGCCGGAAACAAGGCCGGATCGGGGATGCCGCCGGCAAAGGAGATGATATCGGGCTGGTCGAGCAGTTTGAGCAGCTCGCGGATTTCCGACGCCTTCATGCGCGAGGCGCGCGACGCCAACAGGTCCATCAAACTCACGAGCCCACCTCCCGGGATACGGCATCTGGTCCAGCATGACCGTTCCGGCCCATGCGATTTAGGTCAATCTGACTGACCTATTATCAGGCTCCCTCACCCGCGGGAATAGCCAGACCCTCATTCCGCGTGGCCCAGACGAAAAAGCAAACACATTTCTGCTCTGGACAGGGAAAATTGTTGCGCGCCGAGGGGCGCGGATGCAACCTCATTCCGAGCGGACCGGCATAAAAAGAAAAGCGGTCTCAACAAGGGGGGTTAAAATGACGCTTGAGCTCATCGGGGCCGGATTCGGCCGCACCGGCACATGGTCGACCTTTGCCGCGCTGAACAGGCTGGGCCTTCCCAGCTACCACATGCAGGAAGTCATCCTCAACAAGGCCAACAAGGGCCATCTCGACTTCTGGCGCAAGGTGGCCAACAGCCCGCCCGGCAGCCAGCACGACTGGACCAGAGTCTTTGCCAATTACAAGGCGACGGTCGACAATCCGGGATGCTGCGTGTGGCGCGAATTGATGGCCGCCTATCCCGACGCCAAGGTGCTGCTCACCCTGCATCCGCGCGGCGCCGAGGCCTGGTACGACAGCACCATCGACACCATCCACTTCACCGAGACATTGTGGCAGTTCAAGGTGCTGGAATGGCTGACGCCGTTCGGCCGCAAATTCGGCGACATGTCGCACAGACTGATCTGGGGCCGCACGCTTGCCGGCGTGATGGACGACCGCGCCAAGGCGGTGGCGCGCTACAACGCCTATACCGAGGAGGTGATAGCGGCCGTGCCGCCGGAGAAGCTCCTGGTGTTCAAGGTCAGCGATGGCTGGGCGCCGCTTTGCGGCTTCCTCGGCGTGGCGCTGCCCAACGAGCCCTTCCCGAACCTCAACGACCGCGAAAGCGTGAAGAAGATCATCCGCGACATCATCAAGGGCAGCTACATCATGCTGGGGCTGTCGGTGGCGGCGGTGCTTGCGGCGATCGCGGCGCTGTGGTGGTGGCTGGGGTAGCCGCCGGACCGTCAGAATATTGCTACTTGCGCGTGATCCAGCCGAGCAGATCCGGCTCGACGTCTTCGTGGTCGGTCAGGTCGCGAACCAGGGAAGCGGCGAGCGCGCGCCAGCGCTTTTCCGGGACATTGTCTTCCATCACCGATTTGATGAAGGCGGCGCGCAGGATGGCGCAATCGAAGGCGGATACATCGAAAAGCAGTTCTGCCATTTCGGTTTTCCCCGTTCACATCGGGCGCGCGAGCCTGTCGAAGCCTCAGGCGCCAGCGCCCCTATACATGGTCACGACAGCGGATTCATACTCTTGCCGAACCAAGGTTCAACACAATTCGATTGTACGGTTTTTACCAAGCGATTGCGGTTCGTTGCCCGCTTTTGCGCCGATGATAGATTTGCCGGGCGGCCTCTCCCCAGATGGCCGCAAATGGCCGGCGCGGCTCTGGCAACATGCTTTCACCGGCATTCGCGTCGGCCATTTCCAGCCCGTGCCAGGCTCAGCCCAGCAGGCGTTCGTATTCGGCCTCGGCCTGGCCGTAGAAGCCGTCGGCAACGGCGATCAGGCCATCCCGGTCGCGAATGACGATCTCGCCGCGCCGCGACCGGATCAGGCCGCGCCCTTCCAGGATCTGCAGGCCGATGGTGACGCCCGGACGCCTGACGCCGAGCATGACGGACAGGAACTCATGCGTGATCTGGATCTGGTGGCCGACCACCCTGTCGTCACACATCAGGAGCCATCGGGCCAGCCGATCCTCGAGCTTGGCGCGGGCATTGCTCAGCGCCGTGGATTTGGTCTGGCCGTGCAGATAATGGGCATAGCGCAGCAGGAAGGCGCGAAGCGTCGGGCTTTTCTGCAACGCTGCCTTGAACGGCTCGGAATCGATGCACACCGCCTCGCCCGGCATCTGCATGTAGCAGTCATGGGGCGCCCAGTCGGCGCCCATCACCAAGGCGGAGCCCGACATGCCTTCGTGGCCGATGATGCCGACCTCGGTGTCGAGGCCCGGCCGGTTCCTCGCCACCACCGAGGCCAGGCCGCTTTCCAGGAAGCAGACCGAGGCGACCGGCTCGCCCGCCATTTCGAGCGGGGCTTTGAGATCGAGCACACGATGGTGCAAATGCGGCGCAAGCAGTGCGAAGTCGGCCGGGTTCATGCGGCGCAAGAGGCCGCTTTTCTCCTTGCTGACCGACTGGTCCATCGCTCTCTCCCGTCAAGGGCAAGAGCACATGTCATCTCCCAGCCGTCGGCGCCCTGCCCAAATGCAAACGGTCATTGGACGATAGCTGACTCGGATTCAGCCATTGTACTTCGTACAAAACCGACAAATCAGGGGCGACGCCCCATCAATCAATCCAGCAGCTTTTTCCTGGATCAGCGCTTCGGGCGGTCAGCCGCAACCATGCGCGCTTCGCGCACGATGGACGAGCGATCGTTGCCGATCAGCGATGCGATCTCTTGTATCTGCTGCTCGGAGGCCCCGGTTTCCCGCGCCAAGGCCGCGAGCGCCTCGGCGCTCAGACCGGACTGTCTCGGTTGCTCCGCCATGGCTCCAATGCCTCCTGTCGGGGCAGGAGTGCGATGGTCGCTCCCAAGCGTCGGCGCCCGTTGATGTGGCCGACGATGCTGCACTGTACGCTTCCGAACAATCGATGGCGAGCGATATATTAGCGACGCTGGATGCGGCGCTAGAACGGCAGCCTTATCTCATCGATCGACCTCGACTCCGTCCAGCCAATGTCCTTCTGGATCTCCGTCGGCAGCGCGTTCAGTGCGCGCACGGTCTTCCTGTGCTTGCTGGCGCGCGCCAGGGCAGCACGAATTCTGCTGAGACTTTCAAACATCGGTTACCTCCATGCAGCAGCAGAGCGCTGCCTTAGGCCCGCTCTTGCGCCGCCTCTGTAACCGATCGATTGCGCGGCAACGGTGAAGCGCTTCACAAACCGATGCCGCCCAGAAACATTTGTATACAAATTAGTTGCGTTCCCGCGGTGGCGTGATCCGACCTATGGCAGGGCGATCGCATATGGCGCTCCCTCGGGTTCGGCGACCCACCTTCCCTTCGTCGGCGCAAGGCGATCACATATGAGTTCTTACGAAGAGGACCCCCACCCTAACCCTCCCCACAAGGGGGAGGGAACGCTGCCGCAAGCCACCCTTTCTGGCGTGGAACCCAGGCGATTTGCGGCGATCAGCGCCTACCAAGTCTCCCTCCCCCTTGTGGGGAGGGATTAAGGGTGAGGGTATTCGTAGAGCGCAAACCTGTCATATTCGATTGCCCCGCTCCGCGGACGGAGAGGAAATGCCAATCACCGAGGTCGCGGCCTTGATGGGCCTGGGTTTCCTCTCCCCATGGACATGGGGGAGGTGGCCGCGGCGGACGGAGTGGGGCTGGCGCCGCCTTATGCGATTGCCCTGCCCTCCTCCGCGCCATCGCCGGCATCCTCGTCCGCCGCCTCGGCTATGGACGAATCCCATCATGCGCAATAAGGATGGGGTCTGCCGTGGCGCTTTCGCGCCGAGGCAGGCGACGTTCGATCAATGACGCTGCGCCGGGCGCCTTTGACGCCGCCCAGCAAAAGTGTCGATACCGGGGGATCTGGTCATGACCGACAACAAGCCGACCGTAGACGTTACCAAGGACTGGCAGGCAACGCAGGGCCAGAAGTCCGGGGCCACGCGGCTGCGCCTGTTCGCCGTGCTGTCGTGGGTCATCGCCATTGGCGGCGAGATCGCCGGGATCGTACTGCTCTACAAGCACAAGTTCGACCAGGGCAACCTGCCGCTGCTGATCGGCATTCTGGTCGGCATCGCGATCTTCGCCATCGCCGGCAGCCTGCTCTGGAAGGCGGCCAACCGGAAGGACCCGGCCCGCGAATCCGACACATTCCGGTTCTTCGTCCAGAACCAGCTCGGCGCGATCATCACCCTGATTGCCTTCCTGCCGCTGGTTCTCTTGATCCTCAACGACAAGAATATGGACCCGAAGAGCAAGAAGGTGGCCGGCGGCATCGGCGCCGTGCTGGCCGTGCTGGCGACGCTGATCGGGGTCAGCTACCAGCCGCCGTCGGTCGAGCAGTACACGCAGGACATGAACACCTGCGCGGAACAGATCAAGGCGGGGCAGCCGACCACGGCCTGTTCGCCCGAGGTCGCCGCCCAGGCGCAGGCGATCGCCACCGACTCCACCACGGTGGCCGCGGCGACGAAGGACGCGGCACACCCCAATGGCCAGGATGTCGTCTACTGGATCGCGCCGGAAAACGGCGCCGCCAAGTCCGACACCGAGCATGTCTTCCACCTCTGCGCAGCCGTCAGCCCGCTGAAGGACAAGACCGTCAACAGCGGCTCGGTAACGGAAGCCTACGCCCAGAACGCCATCCGGATCACCAAGCAGATCGACATGGAACAGAAGCAGTGCGGGTTTACGACCACGCCGTGAATCGGCCAGGGTTTGGCGCGCGCAGTGGATCACTGCCAAACCGGTCCAGTTCGTGGTGTCCGCATTAGCATGCGCGCCCAGGACTTCGATCCTACATTTCGGAGCCAGCCGGCGGGCGGCTTGCCAAATCCTGACAGGACGAGACGAAAGTTGAATGTCGCATTTTGGCCGAGAGCGACCGGACCGCTTTCGGTGTGCGGGAGCGATAGCGGACATTCACAATGCGATCGCAATGTGTCCGGCCCTCGGTGATCTTTTCTCGTTTCTGATGGCAATACGGCACCCGCATCCACGCTGGATCAGTTGCCTGGGTGTCCCTCACATCGGAAGATCCGGGTTGTTCTCCGCAAAGTATTCATGACTATCGGCATTTTCTGTGGCTTGCGGGGGGTTTTCAACCGCGAGTAGCTTGGCGGTATTTTGACCACCAGAGGAATAGTCGTCTGTGAAGACGACGACCTCAAAGTGACTAATTTCGTGTACAATCGTTCCAGATCTTGAATCCGTTCCTTTCAGAGCGGCTGACCAGAACTTTTGACAAACAAAGATATTATAAGGTTGACCACGGAACACATACGCATAAACTCCCGGTCCGCAGACGCTGCCGTGACATCCAAACGATATTGCTTTGTTTGCAAGAGCATCCGCAATCTTCGAGAAATTTCCAGTGGCCTTCGCGTACAGTCCTACGGTATGCGCCCCAAACCATGTCAGATATCGTTGGGAATTCGGTTGCTGGGCAGAAGGCGTGCCCTGCAAAACCTGCAGGGCAGCCGAGGCTATGTTGTTTGCTTCCGCCAGCGCAGCGCCAATATCGTCCTGTTGAGAGCTGTCACACTGGTCGAATTTGGGTGCCGAGAGCGGTATCCGTTCCGGAGGAATTCGACCGGATAGAAGCCTGAACGTGACGGCGTTGCTCAGAACCTGGGCGCGTCTCAGGGCACCTTGAGGGCCAACCAGCAGACCCACTCTCTCTGTATCATAGGTAACCGCATAGATCCCTGCTTCATAGATGGCGTAGTACAATGACAGATCGACGGGCACCGAAATCGATTGTCCGGGTTCGATATTGATAAAGTCAGCCTCGGTCGGTTCTGCTCGCTTCACCAAAGGGCCAATATACTGAATTGGCTGCGACCCTCTCGCTACTGAAAAAATTTCGCCCGAGACGCCGTCGATCGGCGTGGTCCACCTGAGCAGTCTGATCGGGCTGCGTGACCGGTTCGTGAGAGTAAAGTCAATAATTAGTGGGGTATCGCTTCCAAAAGAAGTCAGGCGCGATTGCAGAACTATCTCAATTTCCTGATTCTGCTGCGCAAACGCCAAAGGAACTATACTAAAAATGGCTGAAATTAGAAACACCATATTTCGAACAATGTTCGGCATTTTTTGCTCCTGTGTAACCACGATTAGAATCTATTGTTTCGACTACGCGAGATTTTATTTTGCTAACACATGCCAGATCACCCACAGCTGATCTGGCAATCAGGAATAAAATGCTGCAGACAGGGGAGTACAACTTACCACAAATTCACAAATTCAGGAATACGACATCCCCGGCCTCCAATGACATCGATTTTCACTGGCGCCTTTTTTGGCGTGGTATAAGATGAACCGCTACTTTCCCATCAAGCTCCATCCGAGGGGGCCATTATGAGCGAGCGTTGGAAAGGCGTAATAACAGTCTGCGCGATTTTGAGGTATTTTGCCCTGGCGTATGGGTTCTGTTTTGCTTTCAGCGGCGCTGCTTTGGCTGATTCATGTGGAACAGAGGCTATTCATGGCTGGAACGTCAATAATAATCCTCCGGCCGAAGACCGTCAGGCAATCCAAGATCTTTTGTCCCGCTACGCCTGGACGATCGACGAAAAAAATGCAGCCGCGTTCGCCACCCTCTTTGCGGAACCTAAATCGTCTTACTATGAGATTTGCGATGCAGGCAGCAGTGTCCTCGAGCTGACACTCGACCTTGGCCCAGAGTCGGCACATGATCTTCTCGTGCAAATGAAAATAATAGTTAAGAAACTGGAAACCGATAAACTCCAGACCCGGCATCTCGTGACCAACACCTTGTTCGACGTGGTTGACGACAAGACGGTGAACACCAAATCGATAGTCCTTGTGACAATGCAGGACTCCCACTCTTCGGCACCGAGTCTTGACTATTCGGCGGATGCCCGCGCGTCTGTTGTAAAGGGCGATGACGGCATGTGGCGATTTCAATCGCTTACTGTCCACGCTGACTATGACGCTGGCTCTGTCGCAGCGAAGAAGCGATGACGCCCAGAGATCGGCCATGGGTTCACTGGCACGCTCCAGTGGGCTGAGATGCGTGCTGTTGCGCTGATCGCTGCTGTCCTCGGCGTTGCGTTTCTCCTGTTGTCCGGGACGATCGGACATGAAGCTTTCGTGTCGACGCCGCGAGCCGGCGAGAGGCAAGGCTCCAATCAGGCCGACATGATTTGCAGCAAGGCGGGCAACTGCGCGGCGTCACCATTGCCACGCAGTTCCGCTTTCGAGCCGCTGCGCCCTCGCAGCGTCGCTTTCGCTCCCGCTGAACTCGATGGGAAGGCGTTCGCCGAAGCCGTTACGCGATGGAACCCTGACATCTTTTGGGCGCCAGCCTCAAAGAGCACCGACGTCATAACGAGGTCTGGCGATGAAGCGCGGGCGGTGTTCGGTCCTATTCCAGAGGGCGATTGCGGCAGCCCACAGATGAAGGTCATCCCACTGGAAGTTGATGGCAATGTCGTCGACCTCAAGCCCAATCCGACAAAACCGGGCTCTCCGCTGGAGTTCGAGCACAGCAATGAGAACGGAGAGGTGGTGAAATGGACGGCGACATTGCCCAGATGCGACAAGCCTTCGCTAACTGGCAGCTCAACCTACTGTGGGCTGAACTCACGTGCAGTAAGGGTCGTGCGCGGCAACGTGGAATGGCTGTTCCTCTGCAGAAAGTCCAATATCAGCCAGGAGGTCAGCACCGATCCCTACTGGACACGGTCGGATCCGAGATTTTCCGTCTTCGGCACCATCGGGTTCAATCGGAAATCCGGAGAAATCATCTTCTTCGACGGCCGCAAGGACCGGAGCGAGTTCGATTGGTCAAAGCCCTTCGTTCCGCCAGGCGGGCGCAACTATTCCGATGACATCGGAAGGGTTGCGGCGGAGAAAATCTATGACCCGACGTTCCAGATCTCGTGCCATGCATGCCATGACAACAAAAGCCCCTATGTGATAGATCCGCACATTGAACAGAGCAGGGTCGGTTTCCGTTCAGCCCGCGATTCCAAACCGACCGCCTTCAGCCTGGGAGATTTTTTACCGCGCCGACCGCGGTTGCCGGGCGCGCCGTTCCGCGTGGTCGGCTCCGGTTACACCGGCACCTATCCCAATGAACTTAGCCAAGCCAGGACGGTCGAAGATCCGACCGGAAACTGCACAAGCTGCCACACGCTTACCACACAAATCACCGGCCGCCGTTTTGCCGCGGACGCAGTCGGGTACGAACCGGCGGTCACATCGCCAACCTGGGTCCAATTGCTCGAGCTGCACGAGGAACAGACCGTCTACGCCGGCATAGAAGCACATCGCACGGACTGGGCGATCGGCAGCAGCGGCATCCATCCCTGGATGGTGCCGGGGTCCGGCAATGACCTGTCCTCAGGAACGCCTCGATTGAGCTTGGAAGACTGGCGCAAGCTGAGCGACTGTCTGTGGGGAGCCGGCGGTCCTGAGTGTGGCTACCGCCCACTCTACACGCGCTGCCCGGCGCCAGAAGCGCAGGATGAAGGCTCTTCGCTTGCCGATGCCGAGATTCGGGTTTTGCCTCCACCGCCCGGAGAGGACGTCAGGACGCGTGTCCTTCGCTTAAGCTGGACCTTTCGCAACAGCTACGGTGGTGTTCCCGAGCGCGACGATATCAGGATCAATGTGGCAGTCAGCGCGGGCACGATTCCGGCAAACGGGGATCCGCCGCAAAGTGGCGAATATCCAAGCATCGAGCAGGCAAAGGGCATCAGCTTCGAGGCTATCTCCGGTCCAGTCGGTTCAGCCGGCTCCAGCTTGTTGATCGAGAACGTTTCGTTTGCTGGTCACAAGAAATGGAGCGATCCGGCGCCGTCGATGTCGCCGCGCACCTTCCAGATCGATCTGCCCGGTGAATGCAACCGACGCACCTTAGTTCGTTTGGTGCCCAAACGGTTCTGCTTCGACCAGAGCCAAGCGGCATTTAGCGAGGCAGACCATTTGATCTACGCCGATGTTCAGTGTGGCGAGCTTCAATGAACCACCTGACGCGATCGAAAGCGACTGGTGAGCACCGGGATTTGCGATAACATGACTGGGTGCTACATGGTCGCCGCACTAAGGAGGGTCCCGGAGCGTGACCACGCCGGTTCCATTGGCTAGCCCCATTTTGCCCGGCAGTCCGGCGAAACCTGTTGCGGAACGGCGTTATCTCACCATCCTGTTCTGCGACATGGTGGGGTCAACCGAATATGCCGACCGCCTGGATCCCGAGGATTTCCAACACCTGATTGAGAGCTTTCTAGAGACCTGCAGCAGCGTCGTCCGGCGCCGCAAGGGTGTGACGGCTAGTTACATCGGCGATGCTATTCAGGCCTATTTCGGCTATCCAACAGCTGGTGAGGACGACAGCGAGTTCGCGGTGCTGGCCGCACTCGAGATCGTTGATGCGGTGGCCACCATCTCCGCAAATCAGGGATATCCGTTGCAAGTGAGGATGGGTATCGCGAGCGGCCAAGTCGTGGTGGGTGAGTTCGTCGGCGCACCGAGCGGTGTATCCACCGTCGCCTTCGGTCACGTCGCGCATCTAGCGGCACGGCTGCAGGTACTGGCCAAGCCGAATACGATCCTTGTCGACGCGGCGACCTTCGAGGCCGCAAGCGGCGCGGTTGATTTCACCGGGTTCGGCAAACATGAGCTGAAGGGATTCGCCGCGCCAGTCCAGGTTTGGCAGGTGCAAAGGGCGCGCATGGTGCCGACCCGCTTTGCAAAGCGGGCGCGTATGACCAAGCTGTGCGGCCGCAACGCCGAATTGCGACTGCTGATGGAGCACTGGGAGACTGTCGTGCGCGACAGGCGTGGCAATGCCGTGTTGGTCTCGGGGGAGTCGGGAATCGGCAAGTCCCGGTTGCTCAACGAAATCCAGCAGCGTCTGCGCAGCTTTCCGCAACTGACCATGCAATGTTCTCCGACCTTTGAGAACAGCACCCTTTATCCATTCCTCGCAGAGTTGCAGAGGATTGCAACGATCGAGGACGGTGACTCAACGGAAGAAAAGCTTCGAAAGCTCCGCAACGGATTGTCGATAGGCTCGGTGTCCAGCGACATCGCGCTGGCGATCTTCTCAGGCCTGCTCGGGATGCCGACGACAATGCCGGACAGGCTTGAAGGGATAAGTGCCGAACGACAGCGCAACATTGCCGAGCAAGCATTCATCGATCTGGTCAGTTATTTGGCGCGAACTACCCCGATCCTGATCTTGTTCGAGGATGAGCAATGGGCCGATGCGACCTCGCGCGACCTTCTCGACAAAGTCGTCGCCAGCCTGGCTTCGACACCTGCCCTCTTGCTTGTGTCGAGCAGGAACAACGCAAGCGTTCCATGGGTCGACGGTCCTGACGGGCACCATATCAGGCTTGAAGCGCTCAGCCGAGCGGACGCTGAAGCGATCGTCCATGACATTAGTCCGAATGCGCTCGCTGCTGACGTAGCAGCGGTGCTCGATCGCGGTGAAGGCGTCCCGCTCTATATCGAAGAGCTTACTCGAAGCGTGGTCGAAACAGGGTTGCGCCTAGACGTATCGCAGCCCAAGCGTCTGTCACTCACGAACAACATTCCAAACTCTCTGCAGTTCTCGTTGCTTGCCCGTCTCGACAGGCTGGGGACCGCCAAGGAAGTCGCGCAGGTCGCGGCGGCGATCGGCCGCGAATTCGATTTCGACATGCTGCGCGAAATTTGTGATTGGCCTGAAGCGGAGTTGCGCGCTGCGGTTGGTGAGCTGATGCGCACAGGGCTGATCGTAGCCGAGCGAGGGACGGCCGGAGCAGGCTTTTCGTTCACCCACGTGCTGCTCCAGCAGGCCGCTAGAGGCACGATGCTGCACGAACGTGCGCAACAGATTCACAAATCGATTGCCGAATGCATCGAGCTGCGCGACCCCAACGCGGGCTTTGCCTATCCCGAAGTGCTCGCTGAGCATTTCGCCGACGCCGGTCTGTTCGATCGCGCCGCTGACTACTGGCTGCAGGCAGGGCTGAAGGCCGCCAAGACTTGGGCGAAAGTTGACGCAGTGCGTATCTTCAGGAAAGGGCTTGAAGCCGCGAAACTCTTGCCTGACTCCGACGATCGTAGCCGCAGGTTGCTTCGCTTCGAACTGGAACTGGGCGACGTTCTGTACGCTGCGCTCGGCTACGTGACGGGCGAAGGCAGTGCCGCGTATCAGCGGGCCATAGCGCTGAGCGGGAAGCTTGGCGAACTGGAGGCGACGATTAGGGCACTCGACGGGCTTTTCGGTACCCATTTCAACTCGGGCCAGTTTGGTAAGGCCCTCGCGGCCAGTGATGAATTAATTCGAGTCGGCGAGGAGGGCGGCTACCTAAACGCGCTCGTTATAGGTCTGCAGTTTAAGGGCATGAGTCTGTTCTGTCAGGGTGAGTTGGCGGAGGCTCGGCAATATCTTGAGCGCGCTCTCAGCCACAAGGGCAGTGCAGACGAGGTCGGCAGCGACTTTCCGAGTATGGCCATGATCTACCTTTCGTGGACCTTGCATATTCTGGGGTATCGCCGTCAAGCGCTGAAACTCTACCTCGAGGCGGAGGCGACCGTTCGGCAGCAATCCGCCTATCGCTTGGCCGCCTGCTTGGGAAACGGGTGTGTGTTGTTCGCCTTCCGCGAAGAGAGCAGGGATATCGCTCGGCTGGCGGATGAACTTCTGCCATTAGCGCAGGAAAACGGTTTCAATCTCTGGACACGGGTGGCGCGCTTTTTTGGTGGCTTGGCTGCATCAAGCCTCGATGACAGTCTGGTGGGAAGCCATATGATGGCATTGACCGAGAGTGACCTTGAAGATCAGGAAGTCGACAAATCGTGTTATTTAGGCTTACTGGCCAAAGCTTTCATTAACTCTGGACAATTCGATATAGCGGCAGAGACCGTGGAGAAAGGTCTGCGCGAGGCCGAAAAGATTGGCGAGCATTACTTTACAGCTGCCTTGCTTCGCATTCGCGGCGAGATCGAACTTGCAAATGGAGTCGGAGACAGAGCGGCAGAGGCTTCTTTCCGCGAGGCTATTGCCTTTGCGCGGCAGCAGCGCGCTAGGAGTTGGGAGTTGCAGGCGACCAATAGTCTGGCAAAGCTATTGCGGTCACAGGGTAGATTCGAAGAGGCGCGTGCGGAATTGCGGGAGATCAACGATTGGTTCATCGCAGCAGACATTGAGTGATTAACGACGCATCACGTTCTGCCGGCAATCTCGACGAGCGCGGATTCGGCAACATCACGATCCCCGGCGCAGCCGCAACTTACGGTTTAAAGCAGACCAACGTCCGCTTACGGGTAGCGATGGCATTGATCTGAAGGCCGGCAGCGGCCATTCACCCGTAGCTCGCCGCAACGCAACAAGGCCCCTCCCGGGGCCTTGCTTTCAACCTCAGTGCTGAGCGTCGCCCCCCTCACTTCCCCATCAGCTGCTTGGCATTCTCGGCCGTGATCGCGGTGGTCTCCACCGTCACCGTCTTGTCCACCTCGGTCGCGCAATCGAGCAGGATCTTTTTCGACATCTCGATCGCTTCCTTGGCGCCCGTCGGGTAGGTGAAGGTTGCGACCCAGTCGCCCTTGGCCACCGCCTCGATGCCGCCAGCCGGGCCCGGCAGGCCGTCTGTGCCGATGATCTTGACGTCCTTGCCCGCCCCCTTGGCGGCGAGCAGCGCGCCGGCGGCCATCATGTCGTTGGAGGCGTAGAGCACCTTGATGTCGGGGTGCGCCTGCAGCATGGCGGCGAAGGCGACCTGCGCTTTGTCCGGCACCCAGTCGGCGGCCTGCTCGGCGACGATCTGGACCTTCGGGTTGCCTTTCACGCCTTCCTTGAAGCCGTTGAGGCGCTCGACGGCCGGCGTCGAGCTCGGCAGGCCTTGCAGCACCGCCGCCTCGCCGCCATCGGGCAGCAGCGTCTTGGCGGTGTATTTGCCGGCTTCCTCGGCGATCTTGAAATTGTCGCCGCCGATGAAGGCGGTGTAGTCCTTGCCGGGGTCGCCGACCGTCTTGCGGTCAAGCTCGATGACCGGGATGCCGGCATCCATGGCGCGCTTCACCGCCGGCGTCAGCGGCGCGGCCTCGAAGGGCGAGATCAGCAGGATGTCGACCTTCTGGGTGATGAAATTGTCGACCTGCGAGGTCTGCGTGTTGACGTTGCCGGCGCCGTCGGCGATCTGCAGCGTGAAGCCGGGCACTTCCTTGGCCGCCGCCTCCAGCTCGTCATTGACGTGCTGGCGGTAGGGCTCGGCATTGTTGGCCTGCGAAAAGCCGATGACGAACTGGCCGTCCTTGGCGCAGGCTTTCACCAGCGGCTCGGCGGCGTAAGCGGAGCCTGCAATGCACAGGCCAGCGCCTGCCAGCAGCACAGCCTTGAGGGTCGATCCTCTTAGTGTCGTTTTCATAACTCACTCTCCTCCTCGTCCGGCCGGGGGGCCAGACCTTGGTTTGACGTTCACGTGTTGCCGTCTCCTCCTTGTTTGTTTGTGCATGTCGTCATCGCAAACCGATGTCACTTTTGCGCGACATGCACTAACGACCCAACCCCTCGCGGCGGCGAACGAGGGATTGAAGCACTGCCGCCAAAACGATGATCGCGGCGGTCGCGAGCAGTTGCATGGCGGGCGTGATGTTGTTGAGCTGCAGGATGTTGGCGAGTGCGCCCAGCATGATGGTGCCGGCAACGGTGCCGACCATCGAGCCGGCGCCGCCGAACAGGCTGGTGCCGCCGATGACCACGGCGGCGATGGCCGTCAGCTCATAGCCCATGCCGTCATTGGCGCTGCCGAAATTGAACTGACCGGCATGCACGATGCCGGCAAGGGCGGCGGCAAAGCCGGTGATGGCGTAGACCGAGATTTTCACCATCGACACCGGCACGCCGGATATGCGCGCGGCGCGCTCATTGCCGCCGACGGCAAAAACATAGCGGCCGAAGCGCGTGGTGTTGAGCACGATGGTGGCGATCGCGGCAAAGACGACGAACACAAGCGTCGCCACCGGCACGGTGTTGTTGAACAGCCGCTCGCCCAGCACGGCGAACACCGGCGGCGCCAGGCCCGGCCCTTCGCCATAGGAAATGTTGATGTACTGGTTGCCGGAGACGACCAGCGCCAGGCCGCGCGCGGCCTGCAGGCCGGCCAGCGTGACGATGAACGGCTCCAGCCTGAAACGCGTCGAGATGGTGCCCTGGATGGCGCCGAAAACGATGCCCAAAGCGAGCACGGCGAGGATGGTGGGGATCAGGCCGAAGCCGCCGGAGATCATCATCGATGCGGTGACGACGCTGGACAGGCCAAGCACCGCGCCGACCGACAGGTCGATGCCGGCGGTGATGATGACGAAGGTCATGCCGATGGCGATGATGCCCGTCTCCGACACGGCGCGCACGATGTTGGCGATGTTGTCGGGGTTGAGGAACAGGATTTCGCCGTGGCGGCGCGGCGAGAAGATGATGCCGCCGATCGCCACCAGCACCAGGCCGATCAGGCTCTGGAAGCGCACGATGAGCGCCAGCGGGTCGCGATGCTTTTGAGGCGCCGCCATCACCGGGCTCGCTGCCACTGGATTGTTGTCCTGAGACATCAGGCCTCCCTGCCGTTAGCCGCGGCCAGCACCGTGTGCTCGTTGACGCCGCCCAAGAATTCCGCCACATTGCGCCCCTGGCGCAGCACCACGATGCGGTCGCACAGACCGATCAGCTCCGGCATCTCGCTGGACGCCACCAGAATGCCCAGCCCCTGCGCGGCGAGTGCCCTGAGCCGCTGGTAGATCTCGCCCTTGGCGCCGACATCGACGCCGCGTGTCGGCTCGTCGAGAAGCAACAGGCGCGGATTGCCGAGGATCTCTTTCGCCAGCACCACCTTCTGCTGGTTGCCGCCGGACAGCGCGCCGACGGCGATATCAGGGTTCTTCGGCCGGATGTCGAACTGACCGAACGATTCCTTCACCGCCTCGGCCTGGCGGCGCGGCGAGACCAGCCAGTTCGGCGAGATTCTGGATATGACCGACATCACCAGATTGAGGCCGACCGCCATGCGCAGCATCAGGCCCGAGCCCCTGCGATCGTCGGTGACGAAGGCGATGCCGGCGTGGCGGGCGGCACTGATCGAATCCAGTTTCACCGGCTTGCCCGAAATGGCGACCTCGCCCTCCCAGCGGCCGGACAGGCCGGTGCCGTAGAGCGCGGACAACAGTTCGGTGCGCCCGGCCCCCATAATGCCGGCCAGGCCGACGATCTCGCCTTCGTGGACATCGAGCGAAACGCCTTGCGGCGCCTGCCAGCCGGCGCTGTCGCGGGCGAGTTTGAAGCTGGCGTTCCTCAGGCTGAGCAGCGGCTTGCCCGCCGCTTTGGCGCGTTGGGGATAGAGCTCGTCGAGCGGACGCCCGACCAGCAGCCGCACCAGCTCCGCCTGCGGCGCGTGCGGCTCGGTGATGCCAGCAACGCGGCCGTCGCGCATCACCGTCACCCGGTCGGCAATGCCGGGCACTTCCTCCAGCCGGTGCGAGATGTAGACGATGCCGACGCCGGTGGCGGCGAGCTTGCGCATGATGTCGAACAGCCGCTCGACTTCGCCGACGGTAAGTGCTGCCGTCGGCTCGTCCATGATCAGCACGCGGGAGGCATAGGACAGCGCCTTGACGATCGCCACCACCTGGCGCTGGCCGATCGACAGGTCCGCCACCATGGCGGACGGATCGATGGCGATCTCGATGGCTTCCAGCCGCTTCTTGGCCTCGCGGCGCATTGCCGGCACGTCGAGGAAGCCGCCCGGACGCATCAATTCGCGGCCGAGGAACAGGTTGGCCGCGACATCCAGCGACGGCACCAGGTCGAGCTCCTGGAAGATGGTGGCGATGCCGGCCGCTTGCGCCTCACGCGGGTTGTTGAAACGCACGGGTTTGCCGTCGATCTCGATGGTGCCTTCGTCCGGCGTGTAGACGCCCGACAAAAGGTTCATCAGCGTCGACTTGCCGGCGCCGTTTTCGCCGAGCAGCGCATGGATTTCGCCGGCCTTGAGATCGAAGTCGACACCGCGCAGCGCCTGCACGCCGCCGAAGCGTTTGACGGCGCCGGTCATTACCAGCAGCGGCGCGCTCATGTTAGCCTCGTGTGGGTCGGCCTCCCGCAGGAGGCGCGCGCCCGCAGCGTCGCCTGCAGCCGCACCGAACGTGGCTCTGAACCGGTCGCCGCGATGCGGGCGCTGAGCAGGGCTGCCGCCTGCCTGCCTATCTCGGTGCAGGGCTGGGCAACCAGCGTCAGGCGCGGTTCGAAACAATCGGCCCATTCGAAATCGTCGAAGCCGGCCAGCGACAGATCGCCCGGAATGGTGAGGCCCTTTTCGCGGATGGCGCGGACGGCTCCGATCGTCGTCATGTTGTTGCCGGTGACCAATGCGGTTGGTGGCGACGGCAGCGACAGGATGGCGTGGGTGGATGCGGTCGCCGCCGCCGTGTCGACATTCTCGGCCGAGAGATAGCGCGGCACGCACTCAAGTCCATTGGCGGCGAGCGAAGCCTGGAACGCCTCGATGCGCTCGCGCGTCGTCGTCAGGCCGGGCTGTCCGGCGATATAGCCGATGCGCTTGTGGCCGAAGGAGGCGACATGGTCGATCAGCGCGCGCATCGACGTTTCGTTCTCGACGCCGATCTGGTCGAAGCGCTGGTCGGCGAAACGGTCGATCAGAACGCATGGCATCTTCTTGTCGGCGAGGTAATCGATGGCGCGCTGCGGCGAGCCCGACGGGGCCAGGATGACGCCGTCGACGCGGCGCTGATGGAAAGCGCGCACCACCTGCAGTTCGCGGTCGGGATCCTCCTGGGTATCCGACAGGAAGACCATCAGCCCGAGCCGTGCGCATTCGGCCTCGACCGCGCAGATGATGTCGGTGAAATAAGGGTTGGAGATCGCCGAGATCGCCAGGCCGACGCTGTTGGTGGTTGAGGCCTTCAGCGAGCGCGCCAGCTCGTTGGGCTGGTAGCCCATGGCGGCAATGGCGTCGTTGATCAGCCTCGCCTTTTCCAGCGAAACGAAGCGCGTGTTGTTGACGACATGCGAGACGGTCGACACCGACACGCCGGCGCGCCGCGCCACTTCAGCCATTGTCGGCAAGACATATCAGCGCCTGCAAGCGCTCCTCCCTTTTGCGTTTCCCGTCCGCTCTGATGGCGGATTTTAAGGGAGCTTAGGGCCATCGAAACGTTTGCGCAATCGATTCGATGCAAATTTTTAGCGGGGCTTATCTCACCCCTCGAGGGGGAGAATGTCGCCGAAGGCGACAGAGGGGGTCGCCGCGCGTGGAGCGCCAACCTTCCATCTGCAGCAAGGACGTCGAGCCCAGTCGCACCGACCCCCTCTGGCCTGCTGGCCATCTCCCCCTCAAGGGGGGAGATTCGCAGTTTCAGCAAACTCGGCCACCAGCCCCTCATACGCCTCGAAGGCCGGCAGCGCCTCGTAACTATGCAGCGCCGGCGTCGTCGCCCAGGGCAGTTTCTCGCTGGTCCATGTCTCGATGAACGGCGTGAACCAGCCGGGCTCGTCAAGCATGGTGGGGCGCAGATTGACGAACCAGTCGAGCCCTTCGGGGCGCGTGAACATCCAGCTCATGCAATAAGGGCAGAAGTAATGACGCGAGGCGCCGTGCAGCCCGCCGATCACCGGCTCGCCTTGCATGATTTCGAAGCCGTCCGAGGGAATGGCGGCGCTCAGTGAATAGGCGCTGGCCGACATGCGCTGGCAGCCGATGCAATGGCAAGCCATGGTCAAAAGCGGTTTTGCGGAAATCTTTAGCCGCACACGTCCGCAGCGGCATCCGCCTTCGGCCGGCAATTTCAGGGTTGGCACGGCAGTCTCCCACTCTTCGAAGCGCGGTGCTTCAGTCGCCGGTCAGCGCCTTCGTCGTCACCAGCGTGACGCCGGCATCGGTGAAGTCCGCATTGTACCGGGCGATGATCTCGGTCGCGGTTTCGCCTTCAGTGTCCAGCGTCGAGTGCGCATCGGAAACGACAGTGACGCCGAAGCCTTCGGCCAGGGCGCCCTCAACGGTGCCGGCGATGCAGAAATCGGTTTGCGCTCCGGCAAGCACGACTTCGCCGACCCCTTGCCCGGCCACCCAGGCGCCAAGCTCGGCATTCGAGAAGGCGTTGCGGACGGTCTTGGAGAATGTCGGCTCGTCCTTGGCCTGGCCGAGTTCCGGCCATACCGGCCAACCCGGCTCGCCGGGCGCCAGCGGATCGCCGGCCGGCCCGTCATGCCTGACGAAAGCAACCTTGCGCCCCTCGCGCCGCGCCCAGTCGATCAGCGAGCAGGTACGCTCGGCTATGCCAGGCGCATCGTGGATCGGCGGCTCGACGCGGCCGTCGAACATGTTGGTCTGGAGGTCGATGACGATGAGGGGAGCGAGGTTTGGCATGGCGCGAAGATAACGCGGGCGATGGGAGGGTCAAGACGGCGAAGCTGCTGATCTCCCCCTTGGGGAGATTACATGTACCTCACCCGATTCCACCCGCGACCACGTAAGCACCAGCCGTGCGTCCATCCTCCAGCCGGATGACGGCCGTAACGATCGAGCCGTAAGCGCCTCGCCACACACTGTGCATTCTTTCGTGCTCGCCGGCGGGCACCAGGATGCGACCGTGAAAGCTTGTGCCGCTGCGCCGCAGAGCGACCGGTTCGCCATTGACGTGAACCTTGACGCCAGCGGTCTCCGCATCGAGTTCAACCGTCACGGCGATCTCGGCCTGGTCTCCTCGCCGCGTCGTCTCGGCAACAAGCGTAAGTCTCGGCGCCGGCGCATCGCTGGCCCGCAATCCACCAGGCCGCCCCGCAAACGCATCGTCCGGCAATTCCGGCGTGCGCGGCGGGCTGGTGCGGCGTTGGGTGGCGCGCTCGTAATCGCCGGCGAGCCGCAGCAACTCCGCATCATCATAGGCCTTGCCCGCAAAGGTCAGCCCGACCGGCATGCCGATATCGGCCATCGTTCCCATAGGCACGGTGACGGTCGGAATGCCGAGATGACGCCACACCAGATTGCCATTGGCGACCCAGGTGCCGTTGCGCCAGGCGATTTCTGCAGAGGTCTGGTTGACGTCGGCGCTGGCCGGCCCGACATCGGCGACCGCCGGCAGCACGACGGCGTCGAGCCTGTGCTCGTCCAGCCAGTCCTCGAAGTCGATGCGCCGCGTCGCCTCCAATCCCTTCAGACCTTCCGCCAGCGCTGGAATGTCCAGCAATGGCATCACGCCCTGCTTGGCGCTCGTGACGTAGTCGGCCAGATCGAAACCGTCGTCGCCATAGCGGTCCGGCAGCGCGCCCGGCGGCTGCGGGAAAATCTTTGGGCCGTCGACCGCAGCCAGATCGGGGATCGCCGGATCGGCATTGGCGCGCAGGAAATCGTCCCAGCCCCAGATGCAGAGATCCCAGATTTCGCGCTCGGCGAAGGCTTCCGGCACCAGCCCGCGTTCGACCATGGTTTTTGTGCCCGGACGGTCGCGCTCATAGTTCGAGACGACGGGGAAATCGACCTCGACCACCTCCGCGCCGAGCTTTTCCAGGTCACGCGCTGCCTGCCGCCAGAGGTCGAGCACCGAGGCGCGGGTCTCGATCGGGCGTTCAGCGCCGCTATCCCTGCCGATATACATTTTCGGCACGCCGAGGCGTTTGCCTTGTAATGAGCCCTCCCAACGCGAGTGTAGTGTAGCTTGGCGGCCTGAGATCAGCGCTTTTCGCGATCGACACCCAAGGCTGCACACGCCAGAAATCGCCGCGCGTCTCCGCATCGTCGGCGACGATCACATCCAGCATCTCCAGCATGTCGGCATGCCGCGGGTGTGCGGCACCACCACATCCATGGTCGGCACCAGCGGCCAGTTGCCCCTGACCGAAATGACGCCGCGCGACGGCGTGTAGGCGACAAGTGCATTGTTGGACGCCGGCGCGCGGCCGGAAGACCATGTTTCCTCGCCCAGCCCGAAGGCGGCGAAGCTGGCGGCGGTGGCCGTGCCCGAGCCGTTGGACGAGCCGGAAGCGAAGGCGGCGGTCAAATAGTCGGCATTGTAGGGGCTCTCGGCGCGGCCATAGACGCCGCGCTGCATGCCGCCATTCGCCATTGGCGGCATGTTGGTCAGCCCGATCAGCACAGCACCACCGGCCCTCAGCCTGGCAATGGTGAAAGCGTCCTCATTGGCGACGAGATGCTCGAAGGCGGGCGAGCCAGCAGCCACCGTCAGGCCCTTCACCTTATAGCTGTCCTTGGCGGTGTAGGGGATGCCGTCGAGGGGCCCGAGGGTGGCGCCATTGCGCCGCCGCAGGTCGGACGCCGCCGCCTCCTCGAACATTGCCGGGTTAAGCACCGGCACGGCATTGAGCGCGATGCCATGGCGGTCGTAGTGCGCGATGCGCCTGAGATAAGCGCCCACCAGCTCGACGCTGGTGACGGTGCCGTCTTCGAGGGCATGCCGCAGATCGGCAATCGAGGCTTCGACGATGTGGAGGTTGGGCATGGGATGCTCGAGATGCAGCGGCAAATGAGTCTTCGCATCGTGCGATGCGAGTGTCACGCCTCAAACGGAAGGCGTGACGGCGACGCTTATGCACTCGGCTCACAGCATCTTGCTGTCGAGCTGGCCGTTTTCCTTCATCAGGTCGAGATAGGTCTTGGCGCCGGAACTGCCGTGGCCTGCCGCCTTGAAGAACCATTTGGCGGCTTCCTTGTAGTTTGGTTTCCCATCGACGCCGCGGTAGTAGAGCGAGCCCAGACTGAACTCGGCATCGACGCTGCCGGCCTTTGCGGCTTCCAGCCACCAGGACTGGGCAGCCTTGTCGTCTCTGGCAATGCCCATGCCGTTGGCCGAGGCATACGCTAAGGCGAGCTGGGCATCGACATTTCCCTGCCGCGCCGCCTTGAGCCACCAGCCCGCCGCATCCGCACTGCTTTGCGCAACGCCAACACCCTCGGAATAGGCTGTGCCGAGCGCTTTCTGCGCGAATGCATTGCTCTGGTCGGCGGCTTTGCGCCAGAGCCTTGCCGCCTGAACGGGGTCCTTCGTTACTCCTAGACCATCCCAATACAGTCCACCGAGAGCGAACTGCGCAAGGTCATTGTCCTTGTCGGCAGCCTTGCTCAGCCACTCGAACGCCTGCCTTTCATCCTTCCCGACGCCCTGCCCGTCCCGATACACGACCCCGACATTATACTGCGCTACCACGTGGCCTTGGACAGCAGCCTTCATCCACCATCGGAAGGCCAGATCATTATCTTGCGCAACGCCGCGGCCCTGGCTGTAGAGGATACCAAGCAGATATTGAGCGTCGGCGTTTCGCCCGTCGGACGCCTTTTGCGCCCAAGTCGCGGCCAACGCATCGTCCCGTCCCACGCCTTCGCCGAGCGAATACGCCCGGGCCAGATTGGCACCGGCTTCGGCATTCCCCGCTTCCGCGGCCTTGCGCCACCAATAGACCGCCTGCTCGGCGCTCTTCTCGACGCCTTGGCCCATCGAATAATATCCGCCCAGATTCGACTGGGCGAACACAAAGGCCTGATTGGCGGCTTTGCTCATCCACGCAAACGCCTGGCCGTCGTCCCTAGGGGTACCTTTTCCCTGGCCATAAGCGGCCGCCACCGCGTATTGCGCTTCTGTCAGACCGGTGGTTGCGGCCTTCATCCACCACCCGAACGCAAGGCGGTCATCCTGCTCAACGCCGTGGCCCCGCGAGTACAAAGTGCCCAGCAAAGCCTGGGCATTCGGCTCACCCAGATCGGCTGCCTTTTTCACCCACACTATGGCGGCTTGATCATCCTTCTTGACGCCTTGGTTAAGATAGTAGGCGCGTCCGAGACAGAAAGCGGCCTCCAGGCTTCCTTGGTCAGCCGCCTTGCGCCACCATGAGGCAGCCTGCTCGAAGCTTTGCGCAACACCCCGACCCTGCGCATACAGGACGCCGAGGGCGTACTGAGCGTTCGTATTGCCCTTGTCGGCTGACTGCCTGGAAAACTTCAACGCCAGTTGATCGTTTCTTTCGACCCCTTGGCCATTTAAATAGACTTGGCCGAGAGAATATTCAGCCTCGCCGCTCCCCTGATCGGCCGCCTTGCGCCACCAATAGAGCGCCTGCTCATAATTTTGCGCGACCCCTTGGCCCTGCCAGTACAACACGCCGAGCTGGTACTGCCCATTCATGTTGTCTTTATCGGCGGCCTTTCGTGAGAAACTCTCGGCAAGCCGACTGTCCTTTTCAACGCCCCTGCCCATAAGGTAGGCCTGACCAGTGCTGCTATGGCTTCCGCATTGCCGCCATCGGCGGATTTCTTCCACCAATACACCGCCTGGCTGTCGTTCTGAGCCACGCCCTCCCCGCGCCAGTACAGCGCACCAAGCTGCCCTTTTGCGTCAACATTGCCAGCGTCCGCCATGATCTTCATTTGACGGAATACCTCGGCATAATCCCTTGCCTGGAGAGCCGCTGCACCCTTTTGTGCCGCCGACCACTGCACATAGTAATTTCGGCCAGGACCGAGCAGCACAAAAGCCGCCAGCAACACCAGAACGACGGTAAGGACCCCTCGGCGACGCGACTTGGGCGGGCTGTAGACAGGTGTATCCACTTTGGGCGCCCAGTCGTTGTTGCTCACCGTCCCCAATCCATTTGCAGCCACCAGTAATCCATAGCGCAAGCCAGGCTGTTCTGGAATATCCAAAGCATTTGATGTCGCTACTGCGGTGCGCCGGCGAACAGGATTTCGCCATCGCCGCCAGCCGCCGGCCAATCCCTGATGGTGCGATCGTCGCCGCCGGTGACCAGTGTGCCGTCGGTGGCGAAGGCAACGGCGTAGATCGGGCCGGTGCGGCTGTCGAACATGGCGGTCTGGCCGCCGGTGCCGAGATCCCACAGCCGCGCCGTGCCGTCGAGCGAGCCGGAGGCCAGGCGCTTGCCGTCGGCCGACAGCGCCAGCGTATAGACGGTGCCTTCGTGGCCCTCGAAGCGGCGCAATTCCCTAAACGTGTCGAGGTCCCAGAGCTTGATCGTGTAGTCGCCGCTGCCGGTGACGACATGATGGCCGTCGGCGGTGAAGACGGCGCCGTAGGTGCCCTGCTCGTGGCCGTGCCAGCTTCGCAATTGCTTGCCGCTTTCGACGTCCCAGAATTTCAGCGTGCCGTCGATGGAGCCGCTCAGCGCGCGCGTGCCGTCGGGCGAGATTGCGACCGTGCTGATCGGCCAGTCATGTCCGGTCATCACATGCAGCACCGACTTGTTGACGAGATCCCAGATGATGACGTTGCCGGTGTCGTGGCCACTGACGGCGCGCTTGCCGTCCGGGCTGATCGCCAGCTTGCGCACGCCGCCATTCGCGCCCGACGAGAAGACATGCAGCACCGCGCCGTCGGCAAGCTTTCGCAGCACGATGTCGCCATCGTCGCCGGCGGTCAGCGCGGTGGCGCCGTCGGGCATGAACAGCGCCGTGCGCGCCATGTCCTTGTGTTCACCAAGGTTGCGGATCAGCCGCTTGCCGGCGACGTCCCAGAGCTTGATCATATGGTCGGTGCTGGCGCTCATGATGTCGCGGCCATCGGCCGAGACGGCGAGCCAGACGACGGCGTCGCGGTGGCCGTCGGGCTCGGTCTGCAGCGCCGGCGGAGGCGGCGGCAACGGCGCAACGGTTTGCGGTGGCGTGGCCGGAGCCGGCGGTGGAGCAGTCTCCGGTGGCGGTGTCGCCGGAGCGAGTGCGACTTGTGGCGGCCGAGGGGGAGCACCCGGAGGCGTAGGCTGCGCCGGCTCGGGCGGTTTGGCTGCCTGCACCGGCGGAGTTGGCTCGGGCGGCATGGTGACCTGCGGCGAACTCGGCGGGGCCGGTGGCGTCGTCAGGTCCGGCGGGACACCGTCGATGCCCTGGTCCTTCGGCTCGGCTTTGGGTTCGTTCGGGGCGGCCACCTCAGCGCCCGGGCCGGCGTCACGCGCCCAAGGGAAGTGGTCGGCCAGCAGCGCCAACACGGCGAGCACCGGCAACATGAGGAAGGCGCGCCGCAGACCGGGGCGGCCCTTTGGGTCGATCTCGGCGTCGCGGCCAAAAAGCGGCGTTCCAGCAGGCTGGCTTCGCCGACCCGGCAGCAGTCCGGCCCAGAACAACAGGGCGCCAAGCAGGCAAAGCCCGCCGACGGTCAGGAACACCACCGGTCGCAGCGTGGCTGGGCCGTGCAGCATGTGATCGATCCCGCTCCAGCTGAAATCTCTGTCGCCGAGCAGCAGATACGCCCGCACCAGACAAGCCAAAGCGGCCGCCAGCAGCGGAAGCGCAAACAGCCTTTCGGCCAACCTGTCCATCGGACTCCCCCTCCGGTGCCGCACCTTGCTCATCATGCGGCCGCCGCAGCGAAACAAATAGTGCAAAACTGCGCCCACGAAAGTGGGCGCGATCACGCAGCCAAATTCACTTCAATTCGACCCATACCGGCGCGTGGTCGCTGGCGCCGTCCTCACCTCTGACATCGCGGTCGATGCCGGCAGCGGTGAGGCGGCGCGCCAGTTTCTTCGACAGCAAGATGTGGTCGAGCCGCAGCCCGGCATCGCGCGGCCAGCGGTTGCGGCGGTAGTCCCAGAATGTGTAGAGCGTTTCCTTCGGATGCTTCTTGCGCAGCGCATCGGTCCAGCCCTGCTCGAGCAGACGCTGGAACGACGCCCGGCTTTCCGGCTGCACCAGCGCGTTGTCGTCATAGGAGCGGGTGGCGTAGATGTCGCGTGGCTCGGGCACGATGTTGTAGTCGCCGACCAGCGCCACCGGCAGGCCGGTGTCGAACAGTTCTGCGGCATGCGCCTCCAGCCGCGCGTGCCACGCCAGCTTGTACTGGAATTTCGGCCCCGGCTGCGGGTTACCGTTGGGCGCGTAGAGACAGGCGATGACGACGCCCGACACCGCCGCCTCGATGTAGCGGCTCTGCTTGTCGGCGGTATCGCCGGGCAGTTCGTCACGGGTCAGCACCGGCTCGGCTCCTCGCGCCAGTATGGCTACGCCGTTCCAGGTCGGCTCGCCCTTCCACACCGCGCCATAACCGGCGTCGGCCAGTGCCGTGCGCGGAAACTGCAGGTCGCGCGCCTTCAGCTCCTGCAGGCAGACGACATCGGGCTTGGCTGCCGTCAGCCACGCCAGCAGGTTTTGCAGCCGGCTGTTGACGTTGTTGATATTGAAGGTGGCGATTTTCATTTGGCGATCAGGAAACGATCCGCCCTGTCCACGCCTTCACCGTCCCGGCCAGCGTCTTCAAATGATCGGCGGTCGAAAACCCCGACACGCTCTTGCGCGGCTTCAGGTCGTGGTCGCCATCCTCCAGCCAGATCACCTCGATGGCTTTGGAAAGGCCGTAGGTCGCGACCTCTTCTTTCGTGCCGAACTCGTCGCGGGTGCCCTGGAAGATCAGCGTCGGCGTCTTGAGGTCGGCGAGATGTTTTGTCCTGAGTTGCTCGGGCTTGGCCGGCGGATGAAAGGGATAGCCGAGGCAGATGAGGCCCGAAATCTCGCCCTTGGCGAACATCTCGTCGGCGACCATCGAGGCGACGCGCCCGCCCATCGACTTGCCGCCGATGATGAGCGGACCAGCGACGCCCCTCGCCCTCAGATCGGCGATGGCCTTTATGTATTCCGGGTTGACCGTCTCGGCGCGCGGCGGCGGCTTGCGCTGGCCATAGCGTCGCGCCGCCATATAGTGGAATTCGAAGCGCGCGACCTGGAAGCCGGCGGTGGCGAGCGCCTTGGCGGTGGCGGTCATCGAGGGGGAATCCATCGATGCGCCGGCGCCGTGGGCAAGCAGGATCGTGACGGGGGCGGTGTAATTGCCGTCGAAGAGGAAGGTGGTCATGGGGTGCGCTGCCGGTAAAGGCCGAGTTCCTTCGCGCCCCCCTCTGTCCTGCCGGACATCTCCCCCTCAAGGGGGGAGATTGGCAGTTTCAGCGCCTCACGGACCTCGCGACGATAGTGATTGGCGAAAGCGATGGCGACATCCAATCTCCCCCCTTGAGGGGGAGATGGCCGGCAGGCCAGAGGGGGGTGCTCAAGCGCTGCCATTGCGCCCTACCCCGCCGTCCGCGTCATCTGCAAATCGACGAACTGTATCCCCCGGGCCGCCATGCGAGCCCATTCGCTATCCGCATCAAGTTCGAGATAGCGCATCCAGTTCCGCCGCGCCTCCAGTAGATTCCCGGCGTCGAATTCCAGTCGGGCGAGGTTGAACACTGGATCGGCATAAGTCCTGTCGAGCGTGATCGCCTTTTGCAGATGGCGGCGCGCAGAAGGCACTTTGCCCTGCTCACTCATCAGGCCGGCGAGGTTGAACCACGCCTCGACGAATGCGGGATCGAGCTTGATCGCGCGGGCATAGTCGTGCGCGGCCTCGGCTGCACGGCCGGCGCCGCGCAGGCAGTTGGCGCGGTTGAAGGCGGCGATGGCGTCGCTCGGATCGATGGCAAGGCAGCGCTGGTAAAGAGCCGCCGCCTGCTCGTGATCGCCCTGCTCTTCCGCGCTTTCCGCCTCGGCGAACAGGTCCTCCAGCGTGTCGTCGCCGGCTGCACTGCCGAGATCGAACAGCAGCTGGCCGTCGAGTTCGCTCTGGCCGCCTTCGAGATAGATCGCATCGGGCCTGCCATGCTGCGAGCCGACATTGAGCGATTTGGCGGTGAGCGAGGCGACCGGGCCGGAACGGTGGACCGAGCGCGCGATGGCGCTCCAGGATGCGCCGCCGGCGACCAGCCCGGCATATTTGCGGGCAAGGATCAGATCGCGGAACGAGTAGGGTTCGCCATCATGCTCGAACGCATCGAACAGGCTGAGCAGGTCGAGGTCGGCGCCCGGCAGTTTTGACTGGTCGATGAGCGACTGCCTGGACAGCGAAGACGCCTCGGGCGCCTTCATCAGACCGAGCAGGCGCAGGAAGCCATTTTCGCTAAGGAGCGTGCGGCCGGCGGCTCGCTCGGCCGCGACACGGCGTTCGATCTCGGCATCACCGGCTTTCGCCAAGCCGGCCTTGGCAACAAGCGTGCGCCCGAACACGACGTGCGTCGTGCGTCGGGTAACGCCGCGCCGCAGCTGGCCGTGCTGACGCTCCACCTCACGGGCCGCGAGCCGCAGCGGAAATGCCGCCAGCGCGCCGATGGCGCCGAAGACGGCGCCCGGGATTATACCGGTCGGCGCCGTCACCCCTTGCTCTTGCCGACGGCCTTGAGCAGATTGGCCTTCAACGGGTTTTCCTTGGCCGCACCCGCCTTACCCTTGGCGGCAGGTTTTTCAGCGTCGTCGGCCTTGCTCTTCGACTTGGCCGGCGGCTTGGCTGATTGCGACAGGCTCGCCTTCAACGCGTCCATGAGGTTGATGACATTGCCACGCTCGGGCGCCGCCGCAATGATCGGCTTATGGCCCTTCAGTTTCTCGCGGATCATCGTCATCAGCGCGATCTCGTAGCGGTCCTCATAATTCTTCGGATCGAAGGTGGTTTCCTTCTGCTTGATCAGCGCTTCGGCCAATTGCAGCATTTCGGGATCCGGCTTGCCAGCCGGGATGTTGCCGAAATATTCAGCCGTGCCGCGCACTTCGTTCGGGTTCCTCAACGTACACACGAACATGCCGTTCTCGCGCGCGCCGATCGTCACCACGCGCTCGCGGCTGGACAGGACAAGGCGGGCAATGGCCAGCTTGCCGGATTTGCGCATTGCCTCGCGCAGCACGGCGAAGGTTTCCTCCGCCATGGCGCCATCCGGCGCCATGTAGTACGGCGCATCCTGATAAATGACGTCGACCTCGTCTTCGTCGACGAAGGCCTCGATGTTCATCGTGTGATTGGATTCGATGCGCACTGCTTCGAGGTCGGCCTCATCGATGATGATGTACTGCTTGTCCTCGTATTCGTAACCCTTGACCAAGTCCGCGCGCTCGACGAGGCCGAGTTCAGGGTCGACCGGCTTCATGTTGATGCGGTTGTGGGTCTTCTTGTGCAATTGGTTGAACGATATGCGCTCGCTGGTCGTCGTTGCCGGATAGAGCCGGACCGGACAGCTGACGAGGCTGAGCTTGAGGTAACCTTTCCAACTTGCCCTGGGCGCCATGATACTCTCCTACGCGGCCACGCACTGACATTTCAGACTGAGCATGATCTTATCCGAAAACCGGTTCCCACGTTTCGGGATCATGCTTACTGCAGCGCTTCGTTCCGAGGACGATTGGCACTGCGCAAATCCTACACCGGCCCCAAACATACCGGCAAATTCCTGACGAAACCTTCCAGGTGAGCTGGAGGGCACCGACGGAGGATAATTCAAATTGTCCGCATGGTCGATGGACTTGGGGAAGTAAGTCATGCCGGAGGGACAGCACCCCCCTCTGTCCTGCCGGACATCTCCCCCGCAAGTGGGGAGATTGGCAGCTTCAACCTTATCGCTCCTCTTGCAAGGTTTGCGATTGGCGAAAGCAGAGGCGACATCCGATCTCCCCCCTTGCGGGGGAGATATCCGGCAGGACAGAGGGGGGGTGTGCCGGATCGCCAACACCTCCCGATCTACTTCCCCGAAAACAACGGCAAATCTCTTGCGAAATCCTCCATGTCCGCCCACGGATCGCCCGACGTCGCCAACAGCCCCGGCAAGGACGAATAGTTCAGATCCGGCGGCGCATCGATCGTCTCAAGGTCTGCCCAACTCACCGGCGTCGACGCCGGCAGGTTGGTGCGGGCGCGCAGCGAATAAGGCGCCGCGGAGGTGTGGCCGCGCGCGTTGCGGTGATAGTCGATGAAGATGCGGCGCTTGCGGTTTTCCTTGCCCATTGTGGTGGTGAAAGTGTCGGGCGCGGTGGCCGCCAGGTGCGTGGAGATGGCGCTGGTCGCCTGGTGCAGCTTCTTCCAGTTCTGCTTTTGCGTCACCGGCACGGTTATGTGGATGCCGCTGCCGCCGGATGTCTTGGCGAACGGCACCAGGCCGAACCGCTCCAATTCGCCCTTGATGTGGACGGCGGCCTCGACCACCTCGCGCCAGGCGATGCCCTCACCCGGATCGAGATCGAAAACGATCTGGTCGGGCTTGTCGAGGCTCAAGCGATGCGTGCCCCAGGTGTGGAACTCAACGACGCCGAACTGCGCGAGTGCCAGATAGCCTTTTGCTCCCTCGACCGACAGATAGGATTTGGTTTCACCTTCGAAGTTGGTGGCGTCAAAAGTGACCACCGACGGCGGCATGCCGGTGAAGGCGTGGCGCTGGAAGAAACAGTCCTTCGGCAGGCCCGTCGGGCAGCGCACCAGCGACACCGGGCGGCCCATAATGTGCGGCAGCATGAAATCGCCGACCAGCGCGTAATAGACGGCGATGTCGAGTTTGGTCGGTCCGGTCTTGCCGAACAGCCGCCGCTCCGGATTGGTCACCCAGATGGTTGCGAGATCGGCTTCGGCGATCAGCCGCTTGCGCTTCGGCGACACCGGCGTCGACAGGCCGACATCGCGCAAGCCCCGAAACACACCGTGGCGCAGCGAATTGTCCGCGGTGCGGTTGGCGTAGTGGATGCGGGCCGACAGCATCGGCCGCACCCATTTCATCTCGCGCATGATCTCGCGCGGCACACCCTCGGGTGCTGTCGCGCCGTCGCGCAGCGGCTGCAGCCGGGCCAGCAAGTCGCCCGCCGTCGCGGCATCGAAGCCGGTGCCAACCTTGCCGCGATAGTGCAGTTCACCATCCGCGAATTCAGCCATGCCGATTGCCGCCAGTCCTTCGGCCGCGTCGGAAACGGTGTAGCCGGCGATGATGAAATCGCCGGTCTCAAGCGCTTTGACCTTGGTCCAGCTCTTCGTGCGGCCGCTCTGGTAGATGGCGTTGGCGCGCTTGGAGACGACGCCTTCCAGTCCAAGGATCGAGGCCTGATCGTACAGCCCCTGTCCGTCGCCTTCGACATGGTCGCTCAGCTGGATGGCGGAGGTAGCGCCCTGCCCGGCTAGCAGTTCGGCGAGCAGGGCCTTGCGGTTTGCGAGCGGCGCCTTGCGGAGGTCCCAGCCGTCGAGATGCAGCAGGTCGAAGGCATAGAAATGGAGCTTGCTGCCCGCACCCGCCGACAGCGCATCCTGCAGCAGCGCGAAACGCGAGATGCCCTTCTCGTCCAGCACCATGATCTCGCCGTCGATGATCGCCTGGCTGAGCGGTAGCCGGGAAAAGGCTTGCGGCAGGTCGCCGTAACGCTTCGTCCAGTCGATGCCGCCGCGGGTGATCAACCTGACCTCGCCATCTCCGACATGCGCCATGGTACGATAGCCGTCGAATTTTATTTCATGCAGCCAGAGTTCACCTGTGTCTTCCACCGGCCCGCCCGGCGGTTTCGGCACCTGCGTGGCGAGCTGCGGCTCGATGCGCGACGGCGGATCGCCCCTGACCGCACCGGACAACGCGCCGGGTTTCAGCGCGCCGGGCTTGGGCGGCAGGCGGGCCGGCTTCCTCGGCGGCGCCACCAGCTCCTCGATCCGCTTGCCGGACTTCACGCTTTCCGGCCGCGCTTCCAGGATGTCGAGGCCGGTATCGGCGGCGAGATCGCGCTCCTTGAACAGCAGCCAGTTTTTCTTCTCGCTGTCTTCGCCGGGCTTGGGCTTCAGACGGGTCAGCATCCAGCCGCCATTCAACTTGTCGCCGGCCAGCCGGAACTTGAAGGCGCCGTTGCGCAGGCTCTTGTCGACATCGTCCATCGGTGCCCAGGTGCCGGTGTCCCAGACGATCATCGGCCCGCCGCCATATTCGCCTTCGGGAATGACGCCCTCGAAGTCGATATATTCGAGCGGATGGTCCTCGGTCTCGACTGCGAGCCGCTTGTCGGCCGGGTTGAGCGAGGGCCCGCGCGGGACCGCCCAGCTTTTCAGCACGCCGCCGACCTGCAGGCGCAAATCGTAATGGTCGGCGGTGGCGTGATGCTTGTGGACGACGAAGCGGTTGCCGTCGCCTGAAATGAGCCCGCCCGCCGGTTCCGGCGTCTTCGTAAATTCGCGCTTGGCGCGATAGGCCTTGAGTGTTGGCGGGGTTGGCATGGGTCAGGCGGGAGCGGCGCTTTCCCAGCGCCGCATTCCGTCACACCCCCCTCTGTCCTGCCGGACATCTCCCCCGCAAGGAGGGAGATCGGATGTCGCTGATGCTTTCGCCAATCCCCACCGTCGCAAGAGAGGCGCCGTCGATGAAGCTGCCAATCTCCCCCCTTGCGGGGGAGATGTCCGGCAGGACAGAGGGGGGTGCTGTCCCGCCAACATTTCAGATTTCCCAGCACGGTGCGAAGGAACGAAGATCACGCTCAATCGTCAGCAGCCGGCATCAACTCAAGCTCGGCCGGCGACAGCCCCTGCTGCAGCTGGCTCAGCCGGAATTCGTCGACCCAGTAGGCCTCGCCGTCGACCAGCACGCGGGCCGAGTAGACGCCGCCGGAAAAGCTTTGCGCGGTGACGTAGACCTTGTGGCGGTCGAGCGCCTTGCGCACCGCGGCGCGCTTGGAATTCTGGCTGGTGACGGAACTGGCCATGGCTCACTCATACACAAGACCGCAAGACATGGCGGCGGCATAAGGATGCTGGAGATCGGCTGCTCTGTCAATTTTGACCGCCTGCTTCTGGCAGCGCTACGATCCGGCGGCAGCAAAAAACCGCTGCGCCTCGGCAGTGGGCTTTGCTTGGCGACGACAATATTCGGTTAGTGGTCCGAAGGAATTATGAGCACGGTGACGCGCGAGAGCTGCTGACGCCGGTTCAGCGTCGGCTTCTCGTAGATCTTCTTCATTGGTATCCCATGGCCCCCAATGGCCGCCGGCAAGGGCGCTTGCGGCTGGGTTTTGTCAAGGGAAGCGCTGTTCTTCCGCCGAACAGCTATGGAAACTGGAGGAGCGGCCGCTATAGTTTTCCTCAGCCCCAAGGAGAACGGCAATGACCCTCAGCACCCGCAAACTCGGCAGCCAGGGGCTGCAGGTCTCGGTGATCGGCCTCGGCTGCATGGGCATGAGCCAGTCCTACGGCCCTGCCGACGAGGCGGAATCGATCGCCACCCTGCACCGAGCCATCGAACTCGGCTGTACCTTCCTCGACACGGCGGAAGTCTACGGCGCCTATGCCAATGAAGAACTGCTCGGGCGGGCGCTGAAGGGCCGGCGCGATGAGGTGACCCTTGCCACCAAATTCGGCTTCCGCATCGAAAACGGCAGACAGGTCGGCACGGGGCGTGACAGCCGGCCCGACCATATCCGCGAGGCGCTGGAGGGCTCGCTGAAGCGGCTCGGCACCGACCATATCGACCTTTACTACCAGCATCGCGTCGATCCGGCGGTGCCGATGGAAGACGTCGCCGGCACGGTCGGCCGGCTGGTTGCCGATGGCAAGGTGCGCTTCTTCGGCCTGTCGGAAGCGGGCGCGGCGAATATCGGCCGTGCGCATGCCGTGCACCCTGTCTCGGCGCTGCAGAGCGAGTATTCGCTTTGGGAGCGCAATCTGGAGCCGGAGATCATCCCGCTGCTCAAAAAGCTCGGCATCGGCCTGGTGCCGTTCGCGCCGCTCGGCCGCGGTTTCCTCGCCGGCGACGTCAAGCGCGCCGAGGATTATCCGGAAGGCGATTTCCGCCGCGGCGACCCCCGCTACCAGGGCGCCAACTACGACGCTAATGTCGCGGCTGCGGCTGCGGTGCAGGAGGTGGCCGCGGCCAAAGGGGCAAAGCCCGCACAGATCGCGCTGGCCTGGGTGCTCGGCAAGGGCGACGGTTTCGGCATTGACATCGTGCCGATCCCGGGGACAAAGCGGCGCAAGTATCTCGAAGAAAATGTTGCTGCGGCCGCGATCACGCTCGACGCGGCCGAGATAGCTGCGCTCGACGCGGCCCTTGCGCCGGGCAAGGTCTCAGGGCCGCGCTACAATGAGCGGGTGATGACGACGATCGATCGGTAGAGGCGTCTAAGCTGCCAATCTCCCCCCTCGTGGGGGAGATGCCTGGCAAGGCAGAGGGGGGCGCGAAGGATCGCCCGCATCAAGTATTCTGCGTAGAGGTTAGCTCAAAGATGTAAGTGAAATTGGCCAATGTCGGCGGGACAGCGCCCCCCTCTGTCCTGCCGGACATCTCCCCCGCAGGGGGGAGATTAGCAGTTTCAGCCCCTCGCCTCACCTTGCGTAATCGATTTTCCTTGGCTAGCATCTCTGGGTCGGCGCCGAGCGGAGGAGACGTTGCGGTGGACCGGCTGGAGCGCCGTCGCGTCCCTTCGGGCGCTCACAGGACACTCCATTTTTGAATCGACGCAGGAAAATCCCGAGCCGCTAACGGTTTCGGGCTCCTGCATCCATGTGGAGGATATCTGATGAACAGACGCGAATTCCTGTTGTCGACCGTGGCGACCGGCGCCATGGCGCTGGCCGCGCCCATGGCCTTTGCCGCCGACAAACTGACCATATTGGGCTCGGTGCCCAATCTCGGCTTTCCGTTCTTTGTGCACATGCTGAACGAGATCAAGGCCGAGGCGCAGGCGCAAGGCGTCAACCTGACCGAGAGCGACGGCCAGAACTCGGCGCCGAAGCAGACCGCCGACATCGAGGCCGCGCTCGTGCAGAAGGTCAACGCCATCGTGATTTCGCCGCTTGACGTCAACGCGCTGGCGCCGGCGATCGAGGAAGCGGTCAAGGCCGGCGTTCCGGTGGTGACGATCGACCGCCGCGTCGACGGCGTCGAGGGCATTCTCGCCCATGTCGGCGCCGACAACGTCAAGGGTGGCGAGGCCGAGGCGCAGGCCATGGTGGCGGCGTTCCCGAACGGCGCCAAGCTGTTCCATTTGCAGGGCCAGCCGGGTGCCGGGCCCGCGATCGACCGCAACAAAGGCGTCCACAATGTGCTCGATCCGCTCAAGGACAAGTACCAGATCATCTTCGAGCAGACCGCTAATTTCGCCCGCGCCGAAGCGCTGTCGGTGACCGAGGCCGGGCTTGCCGCCAACGGCAAGCCGGACGCCATCATCTGCGCCAATGACGACATGGCGCTCGGCGCGCTCGAAGCCTGTGCCGCGCGCAACTTCACCGACGTCAAGATCTACGGCTTCGACGCGCTGCCGGAAGCGCTGGTCGCCGTGCGCGACGGCAAGCTCGCCGGCACGGTCGAGCAGTTCCCCGGCGAACAGTCGCGCAAGGCGGTGCAGATCGCGGTCGCCTTCGCCAGGGACAAGACCGAGCCGAAGGAGAAGCTGGTGCTGTTGACGCCGATCGTCATCGGCAAGGACAATCTCGACAAGGCGGAGAGGTTGAACGAGACGAAGTGAGAGTAGGGCCCATGACGGGTGGAGGTCGCGCTCTGTCGCGCCCCCCTCTGTCCTGCCGGACATCGCCCCCACTTGGGGGGAGATTGGCCGTCACGTCTGCTTTCGCCAATCGCCAACGTTATAGAAATAGTGCTGCCGGCAAAACTGCTGATCTCCCCCCGTGTGGGGGAGATGTCCGGCAGGACAGAGGGGGGCGCTGTCCCGCTGCCTATCGCAATCCGGGAGCAATGCTTGTCCGCCGTTGAACCCACCGCATCATCGCCCCCGCTCCTTTCCGTCGAAGGCGTGACCAAGCATTTTTCCGGCGTCACCGCGCTCATCGACGTTTCGCTCGAGGTGCGGCCCAGTGAGATCCTTGGCCTGCTCGGCGAGAACGGCGCCGGCAAGTCGACGCTGTTGAAAATCCTGTCCGGCGTGATGCCGCCGTCAAGCGGCCGCATCGTCTTCGACGGCGCCGACTACGCGCCGTCCAGTCCGCAGGATGCGAAGCGGCATGGCATCGTCACCATCTATCAGGAACTGAGCCTGATCCCGACGCTGACGGTTGCGGAAAACATTTTCATCGGCCGCGCGCCGCTCGGGCCGCTCGGGCTGGTCAGCTGGCGCAGGATGGAGGACGCCTCGCGCGCGATCATCGCCCGCGTCGGTCTCGACATCGATCCGGCGACGCCGGTGTCCTCGCTGTCGGTAGCCGAACAGCAGCTGGTCGAAATCGCCCGCGCTCTGTCGCTGGAAAGCCGCCTGATCATCATGGACGAGCCGACCTCGGCGCTGACCGAGACCGAGGTGCAGAAACTGATGTCGATCATGGACAGGCTGCGCAAGGACGGTGTCGCCATCATGTTCGTCACCCACCGGCTGGAAGAAGCGTCCGCCATTTGCGACCGCATGACCGTGCTGCGGGACGGCAGGCTGGCCGGTCATCTCGACCGCGACGGCCGGCCGATCCAGATTCCGAAGATCATCGAGAAGATGGTCGGCCGCGCCGCCTCCGAACTCTACGCGCGGCCGACGCAGCGCGACGTCGCCGGCGAGGTCCGGCTCTCGGTGCGAGGCTTGCGAACGGTGCGCGATCCGCTGGCGCCGCACGCCATCGTGCTCGAAGGTGTCAACCTCGATCTGAAGGCCGGCGAAATCCTCGGCGTTGCCGGTCTCGTCGGTTCCGGCCGCACCGAGCTTGCCCGCGCCATTTTCGGCGCCGACCGCATCGCGGCCGGCACGATTGCGCTCGACGGCAAGCCGATCGCCCCGGCCTCCCCCGCAGACGCCATCAAACTCGGCATCGGGCTGGTGCCGGAAGACCGCAAGCACCAGGCGATTTTTGCAGCACTTGGCATTCTCAACAATTTCTCCATCGCCTCGCTCGGCCGCTACAGCAATGGGGCCGGCTTCATGGCCGAACGGCGCGAGCGCGAGGCGCTGGCCGGCTATCGCAAGGCACTGTCGATCCGCATGGCCTCGCCCGAGCAGGCGATCGAGGGCCTGTCCGGCGGCAATCAGCAAAAGGTGATCCTGGCCCGCTGGCTGGCGCGCGACCCGAAAGTACTTATCGTCGACGAGCCGACGCGCGGCGTCGATGTCGGCGCCAAGGCCGAAGTGCACCAGATCCTGGTGCAGCTTGCCGCACGCGGCATCGCCATCATGATGATCTCGTCGGAGCTGCCGGAAGTGCTGGCGGTGTCGGATCGCATCGTCACCATGCGGCGCGGCCGTATCACCGGCGAAATGCCGGGCATCGAAGCGACCGAGGAAAAACTGATGGAACTGATGGCGCTCGACCGCAAGCAGGACGCAATGCAATGACCAGCACCACCGAACAGACCCAGCGCAGCGGCATCAACATCGCGCGGCTTCTGATGAGTTTTGGGCCGCTGATGTTCCTGGCGGTGTTGATCGTCATCTTCACCGTGCTGAAGCCGAGCTTCATCGATCCAATCAACCTGTTCAACATTTTGAGGCAGATCTCGATCACCGGGCTGATCGCGCTTGGCATGACTTTCGTCATCCTCACTGCCGGCATCGACCTGTCGGTCGGCTCGCTGCTCGCCTTCTGCGGCATGGTGGCGGCGGTGGTGGCCAAGGGCGGCACCGCCAACACGCTGTCGCTGTCGACCACGGGCACGCAAGGATATGGCTGGTTCGCCGCCTTGCTTGCCGCCGTCATCGTCGGGGCGCTGGCCGGCGGCGTCCAGGGCTTTGCCATCACCCGGCTGAAAGTGCCGCCCTTCGTCGTCACGCTGGGTGGGCTCACCGTGTTTCGCGGCCTGACGCTGACCATCTCCAATGGCGGACCGATCTCCGGCTTCGACGCCTCGATGCGCTGGTTCGGCACCGGGCTCATCGGACCGGTGCCGGTGCCGGCGATCATCTTCGCGGTGGCGGCCATCCTGTGCCACATCGTGCTGCGCTATACGCGCTATGGCCGCGCCGTCTATGCCGTCGGCGGCAATGCCGAGGCCGCGCGCCTTTCGGGCCTGCGCGTCGACCGCATTCTGATCTCGGTCTATGTCATCGTCGGCTTCTTCGCCGGGCTGGCCGCCTTCGTTTTGTCAGCACGGCTCAACTCCTCCGAAGCCGTAGCCGGCATCGGCTACGAACTTACGGTGATTTCCGCCGTGGTCATCGGCGGTACCTCGCTATTCGGCGGCATCGGCTCGGTCGGCGGCACGGTGGTGGGCGCAGCGCTGATCGGCGTGCTGCAAAACGGGCTGCAGTTCAACAATGTCTCGTCCTACACACAAAGCATCGTCATCGGCCTGATCCTGATCCTGGCCGTGGCCTTCGATCGTTGGCTGAAGTCGCGGGTAAGGCGGTAAGGGATCGGCCATGGTTCAGATCAGGGCGATGACAGAGAACGATGTAGCGTCGGTATCGCGGCTGCTGGGAGAGTCTTGGCGGCGCACCTATTCGTCGATCCTGGGACCTGAAAATACCGCGCGGCTCTCGGACGACAAGCATGCGCCCGAGCGGCTGGCAGAGGAACTTGGGGACGACAACAAGATGTCGTTCGTGGCCGAACGGCCGGACGGTTCGATCGCCGGCTACGCGATGGCGGCGATGGACGATCGTGGCGATGTCCTGCTCGACCGGCTGCACATCGACAAGTCAGAGTTCGGCAGCGGGCTCGCCACCGACCTGCTGCACGCGGTGCTTGTCGCGCATGCCGGCATCCCCAGCATTGCGCTGGAAGTGATCGAGGGCAACGACCGGGCGATCGCCTTCTATCGCAAGCACGGTTTCGAAGTAGTCGAGCGCCACACGGCCGCGCACGGCGTTGGCGGTCACGCCTCGCTGATCATGTGCCGGCTGCTGTCGAGGGCATGACGTGAATGGGAAACCGCGGTAGTCCGGACCTACTGCCCTAATCCCTGCGCCGCCACCGCCTGGGGGCCGTCCTCGTCGTCCGGCATATCGAGGAGTTCGATCAGCCGCGCCACCTTCGTTCCCGGCAAGGGGCGACCCTCGTTGACTAGGGCCTCGTCGGCACCGAGCCAGGCGAACGCCTCGCGCAGTTCTTCAAGGGTGGCGCCGGTCAGCGCGATGTCGGCTATGACCGCCTCGTCTACCGGCCCCAACACCGAAATGATGTCGTCGCGTGTCATGGTCACCTCCATGCTAAGTGCCGGCAGGTCGTCGAGTTGACGCCGGGATCCGGCCATCCAGTCAACGGATTGCGAGCGAAAGCCGCCGACAAAGCAGAATCTGGGTCTTCTTTTCGACTAAGCAAGGTGAACCCGCGCCTTTTGCCGTCAAGCAGTCGAGTGCGGATCGATGCTGTAGAGATGCACGGGATAGCCGGGACCGATGGCGTCGCGCACCCGGTCCGTCCAGGCGAGGATCGCCGGGTAAGCCGCCAGCGCAAAGCCGCAATCTTCGGCACGGTGGCCGTAGGCATAGACAGCAATGTCGGCGATGGTGAGCGTGTCGCCGACAAGGAAGGGCTTGTCGTTGAGGCTGCGCTCCAGCGCTGCCAGCGTGCGGGCGCCGGATTCGCGCTTGGCCGGAACCATCGCCTGGTTGCGCTCCAGCCTTCCGGCCAGCGTCCAGAAGCGCAGGGAGCCGATGACCGGCTCGACATGGTACTGTTCGAAGAACAGCCATTGCATAATTTTCGCGCTGACATAGCGATCCGCCTGCAGCAAGGGCGTGCCTTCGGCGAGATAAATGAGGATCGCATTCGATTCGGCGATCGCAGGGCCATCCTCGAGTTCGAGCACAGGAACGGCGCCGGCCGGGTTGAGCTTCAGGAAGGCGTCGGTGTGGCTCTCGCCCTCGAAAATCGACACCAGGCGGCTTTCATAGGGAATGTTAAGCAGGCCGAGCACGACCCTCGCCTTCCAACCGTTTTGCGACGGCAAATAATCATGAAGCGTGAGCATGGCTGTCCTTTCGCTGCGGTCGACGCCTGATTTGCACGGTGCCACGATACCAGCCACCCGAATCCTGCAATGTGTACGCGCGGAAACAGATAAACTATACACATGTAGAGTTTTATTGACTTCGCTGAATGTGCGATTTACCCGATAAACACTTGCGTCGGATAACTGCGCGGGCAAGCAATCAGTTTGCGTGTGAGAGGAATCGCAAGCATGAGCCTTTCGCGCCGAAGCGAGATCGCCGCCGAGGCCGTGGGGCCAACGATTGTCGCCGGCGAAATCCTGGTCGAGATCATGGCGACGGAACGGGGTTTCGGCTTCCTCGAGCCGCAATCGCTTGTCGGGCCATTCCCCAGCGGTGCGCCGGCGATCTTCATCGATCAGGTCGCCCGGCTGGGAGGCGGCGCCGGCATTATCGGCTGCGTCGGCCGCGACGATTTCGGCACGCTCAACCTGGACAGGCTGGAGCTCGACGGCGTCGACGTCTCAGCCGTCGATATCAGCGACCGCTTCCCGACGGGATGCGCCTTCGTGCGCTACCGGCCCGATGGTATCAGGGACTTCGTCTACAACATCGCCGAATCCGCCGCCGGGCAGATCCACCTGACCACTGCTGCGCGCCTGCTGGCGGACAGGGCCGGCCATCTGCATATCATGGGATCGACGCTGTCGGTGGCAGGGCTGAAGGAGATCGTCAGCTACGCAGTGCAGGCGGTTCGTGCCCGCGGCGGCTCGACCTCATTCGACCCGAATGTGCGCAAGGAGCTGATCGACGGCTCCGACGGCGCACTGTTTTCCGCCCTCATCGACGATGCCGACCTGCTGCTGCCGTCCGGCGACGAATTGCTCGCTACGGCGGGCGTCGATGACGAGCATCAGGCGGTGGCGGCGCTGTTTGCCAGGGGCGTCGGCGAGATCGTGCTGAAGCGCGGTGCTGACGGCTCTTCCTGGTTCGGCGCCGACGGCGCCAGGATCGACTGCGCCGGTTTTCAAGTCGAGGAAGTCGACCCGACGGGCGCCGGCGACTGCTTTGGCGCCACCTACCTGACTTGCCGCCGCCAGGGGATGGAGCCCGGCAAGGCGCTGCTTTATGCCAATGCCGCCGGCGCCCGCAACATCACCCGGCGCGGCCCGATGGAAGGCACCGCCGGCTTCGATGCGCTTGACCAATTCATCAAGGGAACAGCGAGACGGACATGAGCGCCAACCCGCTTGCGGGCCTCGCCAGCGCGCGCAAAAACGGCTCGCCCTACGGCATCACCTCGATCTGCTCCGCGCATCCGCTGGTGATCCAGACGGCGATCAGGCGCGCCGTTGCCGACAGGGAGAAAAACCTGCTGATTGAGGCAACCTGCAATCAGGTCAACCAGTTCGGCGGCTATACCGGAATGACCCCGGCGCTGTTCGTCGCCTTCGTGCTGGAGATCGCCTGCCGCGAGGGGCTGGAAGCCTCGCGCATCATCTTCGGCGGCGACCATCTGGGACCGAACCCGTGGCGCGCAGAGCCGGCGGCGCAGGCGATGGACAAGGCCGAGGCCATGGTCGGCGCCTATATCGCGGCCGGCTTCACCAAGATCCATCTCGACGCATCGATGGGCTGCGCCGGCGAGCCGGCGGCGCTTGACGACGAGACCATCGCCACCCGGGCGGCGCGGCTGGCAAAGGCGGCCGAAACGGGCGCGCACGCCGCAGGCAGCACCTTGCCGGTCTACATCATCGGCACCGAAGTCCCCGCCCCCGGCGGAGTCGACCATGCGATCAGCGAGTTGAAGCCGACTGAGGCGGCGGCGGCGCGGCGCACGATCGAGGTTCACCGGGAGATCTTTGCCCGCGAAGGCCTGTCCGAGGCCTTCGGCCGCGTCATCGCCGTGGTCGTGCAGCCGGGCGTGGAATTCGGCAGCCAGAACGTCGTCGCCTACGCGCCCGAGAAATCCAAGGGCCTGACCGGCTTGCTCGATGAGCAGCCGTCGCTCGTCTACGAGGCGCATTCGACCGACTACCAGAGCCGTGCGGCTTTGACCGCGCTGGTCGCAAACGGCTTTCCTATCCTCAAGGTCGGCCCCGGCCTGACCTTCGCCTTGCGCGAGGCGCTTTACGGGCTCGACCTGATCGCCTCCGAAATGGCCAGGGACTATGGCGACCGGTCGCTCGCCCGGACCATGGAAAGCGCGATGCTGGCAGCCCCCGGCCATTGGCACAGCCACTATCATGGCAATGAAGCAGAGCTCTATGTGCAGCGGCATTACAGCTACAGCGACCGCATCCGCTATTATTGGAGCAACCCCACCGCTGTCGCGGCCGTCGAGCGCCTGCGCAAGGCGCTGGACGACGTTGCCATTCCCGAAACGCTGATGCGGCAATTCCTGCCGGCGCTGCCGGCCGAACTCGGGCCGGCGGGCAATCCCGAGGCTATCCTTCTCGAAGCTGTCGATCAGGTGCTGGCCGACTATGACGCGGCCTGCCGTGGGACCTGAGTGCATTGCGCCGGGTTGATCTTTGCCTCAGCCCAGTGTCTCTGACGTTTCCATGAAACCAGCCATGTTCTTTCTCCTGTTCGCGGCCTCCCTGCTGGCGTCGCCGGCACGCGCCGACTGGAAGCCGGTCGAAAAGGTCGAGACCTACGCCATCGCAGGGCGGACCGGCCCGGAACTCTATGCCGCGATCGGCGAAGCCGGCCCCTTGCTCGGCAAGGGTCGGGTCATTGCGCACACCAATTTCAAGCTGACCTGGACCAGGGACTACAGGCCGAAAGGCGACGCCTGCGTGCTCAAATCGGCGCGCCCGAAACTGATCATCACCTACACCTTGCCGAAGCCGGCCGAACCGTTGCCGGCTTCCGTCCAGAAGAACTGGACGGTGTTCATCGCCGGGCTCGCCGCCCACGAGAGAGTGCATGGCGCAGCCATCGCCGAGATGGTGCGCAAGATCGAGGCGGTGAGCGTCGGCCTGACCGTTACTGATGACCCCGCCTGCAGCAAGATCAGAACCGAGCTGACGAGGCAACTCGCCCAGATCTCGCTGGCTCAGCGGCAGGCGAGCCGCGACTTCGACCGGGTCGAATTCGGCCCCGGCGGAAACCTGCAAAAGCTGGTGCTGGCTTTTGTGAATGGGGGGTAGTTTGCCGGTGTGCCGTTCATTGCGCCGGGTGTTTCGAACGACAAGAAAACCGTCCGCATGGCCGCTTTACAGGCAGGCTTGGTAGCGCTACCGTCTGATCGTCGCGCGACCTGTTGGGGGAATGGGAGACGGTCGCCAGGCGGGAGAGGAGCGGTTTCCTTCGGGGCGTCGCAAGAAGCATTCGGGAGGAGATCGATGGCGTCTGTCGCGATCGGCGACGTTTACAAATCGTTCGGGACCGTCGAGGTCCTGCACGGCGTCAGTGTGGATATCGACGACGGCGAGTTCGTCACGCTTGTCGGCCCGTCGGGTTGCGGAAAATCGACCCTTCTCAGGATGATCGCCGGCCTGGAAAAGATTTCTCGGGGCGAGATCGCGATCGGGGATCGGGTCGTCAACAACGTTGCGCCGAAAGAGCGCGACGTTGCCATGGTGTTCCAGAACTACGCGCTCTACCCGCACATGACGGTCGCCGAGAACATGGCGTTCTCGCTCATGCTCAAAGGTGTTTCGAAGGCCGATTGCGCTACCAGCATTCAGCGCGCCGCCGAAATCCTCGGGCTGGTGCCATTGCTGACGCGATATCCGCGCCAGCTTTCCGGCGGCCAGCGCCAGCGCGTCGCCATGGGCCGGGCGATCGTGCGCGATCCACAGGTTTTCCTGTTCGACGAACCGCTCTCCAATCTCGACGCCAAGCTCAGGGTGCAGATGCGCGCCGAGATCAAGGAACTGCACCAGCGGCTCAAGACGACGACAGTCTATGTCACCCACGACCAGATCGAGGCCATGACCATGGCCGACAAGATCGTGGTCATGCATGACGGCATCGTCGAACAGATCGGACCGCCGCTGGAGCTCTACGACAGGCCCAACAATCTCTTCGTCGCCAGTTTCATCGGCTCGCCCGCCATGAACCTGATCAAGGGCGAGATCGTCACCGACGGGTCTCCGTCCTTTCGCGGCGCGGGGGGAATTTCCGTGCCGCTGGCCGGCGCGCCGGCCGTTGGCAACGGTCATCCGGTGGTGCTGGGAATACGGCCCGAGCATTTGCGGCTATCGTCCGACCACGGCATTCCAGTCACCGTCGCGGTCGTCGAGCCGACCGGGTCGGAAGTGCAGCTCATCGGCCGCACCGCCGGCGGGGACGAGATCGTCGCCAATTTCCGCGAACGCCATGCCTTCACACCGGGCGAAACCATACGGCTCACTGCCGCGCCTGGCCTGATTCATCTCTTTGACGGCAAGACCGGAACACGATTTGAAACGCGTAACGGATGGTAAGGACCGCATAGCGAGGAAGATAAACCGGAGGAGACGACCATGAAATTCACGAGACGCGATGTAATCCGCACGACCGCAGGTGCTGCGGCGGGAGCCCTGGGAAGCCGCTTCGTCGGCTCGCCGGCTTTTGCCCAGGAGGGCTTGAAATACAAGCCCGAGGAAGGCGCAAAGCTGCGGCTGCTGCGCTGGTCGCCCTTCGTCAAGGGCGATGAGGATCAATGGCTGGCCAACACCAAGCGCTTCACCGAGGCGACAGGTGTCGAGGTTCGTGTCGACAAGGAAAGCTGGGAGGACATTCGCCCCAAGGCAGCGGTCGCCGCCAATGTCGGTTCCGGCCCGGACCTCATGTTCGTCTGGTTCGACGACCCGCATCAATATCCCGACAAGCTGCACGACGTGACCGAGCTCGGCGAGTATCTGGGCTCGAAATATGGCGGCTGGCACGACGGACCAAAGCAATATGCGACGCGGGACGGCAAGTTCGTCGGCCTGCCGCTGGCCACGATCGGCAATGCCATCGTCTATCGCGAAAGCTGGGTGAAGGAGGCCGGCTTCTCCGAATTTCCGAAGGATACGGCAGGCTTCCTCGAGCTTTGCAAGGCGTTGCAGGCGAAGGGACATCCGGCCGGCTTCACGCACGGCCACGGCGTCGGCGACGGCAACAATTACGCGCACTGGCTGCTGTGGAGCCATGGCGGCCAGATGGTCGACGAGAGCGGCAAGGTGGCGATCAACAGCCCCGAGACGCTAAAGGCGATCGGTTACGCGCAGGAACTCTACAAGACCTTCATTCCCGGGACCGAAAGCTGGCTCGACGTCAATAACAACCGCGCCTTCCTGGCCGGCGAACTCGGTGTCATCGCCAACGGAATTTCGGCCTACAACACGGCCAAGATCAACAAGGACAACGATCCGAAACTGGCTGAGATCGCCAAGGACATCCGCACCACCAACCTGCCGATCGGTCCCGTCGGGAAATCGGTCGAACTGTTCCAGGTGACCACGGCCGTCATCTTCAACTACACGCCCTACCCCAATGCGGCCAAGGCCTATCTGCAGTTCATGTTCGAGGATCCGCAGATGACCGACTGGATCACTTCCTCGGCGGGCTATTGCTGCCAGACGCTGAAGGCCTTCGACAACAATCCGGTGTGGACGGCCGACCCGAACAACGCCGCCTACGCCAAGGCCTCGGCGACGCTGCGTCCCAACGGCTATGCCGGGCCGCTCGGCTATGCCTCGGCGGCGACCATGGCCGACTATGTCCTGGTCGACATGTTCGCCAAGGCGGTGACCGGCCAGGCGACGCCGCAGGAGGCGATGGAAGAGGCGGAGAAGCGCGCCAACCGTTACTACCGCGTTTAAGAGCACAGCTGAGCCGGGCAGCCGCCATTGCACTGCCCGGCCCGGTTCCCGAAATCGCTTGCCCGCAATAGCTTGGCGGTCGCCCGCACCGACCAAGGAGACCTCCTGAGGAAGCTGTCCATGGCCGTGCCGTCCGTTGCCGCCCAGCCGCGTCCGTCGATGCTTTCGCGGATCTCCGAAAGCCGCAACGCGCTGGGCTTCGGCTTCATGCTGCCGGCGGCGGCGCTGCTGCTGGTCTTCCTGACCTATCCGCTCGGGCTGGGCGTCTGGCTCGGTTTCACCGATGCCCGGATCGGCCGCCCCGGCATCTTCATCGGCGTCGAGAATTATCAGTACCTTTGGAATGACAACGTCTTCTGGCTCTCCGTCTTCAACACGCTGCTCTACACGGTCAGCGCCTCGATCCTGAAGTTCGTGCTCGGCCTCTGGCTGGCGCTCATCCTCAACGAAAACCTGCCGTTCAAATCGTTCTTCCGCGCGATAGTCCTGCTGCCTTGGGTGGTGCCCACCGTACTTTCGGCCATCGCCTTCTGGTGGATCTACGATTCGCAGTTCTCGATCCTGTCCTGGGCGCTGCAGCAAATCGGCCTGATCGACCACCGCATCAATTTCCTCGGCGATCCGGAGAATGCGCGCGCTTCGGTCATCGCCGCCAACGTCTGGCGCGGCATTCCTTTCGTCGCCATCACGCTGCTCGCCGGCCTGCAGACCATTCCGCAGTCGCTCTACGAGGCGGCCACGCTCGACGGCGCCAGTCGCTGGCAGTTGTTTCGTTATGTGACTCTGCCGCTGCTGACGCCGATCATCGCCATCACCATGACCTTCTCGGTGCTGTTCACTTTCACCGATTTCCAGCTGATCTACGTGCTGACCCGGGGCGGACCGGTGAATGCCACGCATCTGATGGCGACATTGTCTTTCCAGCGCGGCATTTCCGGCGGCCAGCTTGGCGAGGGCGCGGCCATCGCGGTGGCCATGATCCCGTTCCTGCTGGCGGCGATCCTGTTCAGCTATTTCGGCCTGCAACGCCGCAAATGGCAACAAGGCGGCGGAGACTGACATGGTCAAGACGGCCGCGACAAGGAAGGCGAAACGTGGGGATATCGACGAAGGCGGCATGGGCTACCTGCAGAGCCTGCCGCGCCGCGTGGTGACGGTCTATCTGCCGCTGCTGGTGTTCGTCTTCGTGCTGTTGTTTCCGTTTTACTGGATGACGATCACGGCGGTTAAGCCCAATCTCGAGATGACCGACTATGCGCAGTTCAATCCGTTCTGGGTGGTGCATCCGACATTGGAGCATATCCGCTACCTCCTGTTCGAGACCTCCTATCCGGGCTGGCTGCTCAACACGATCATCATCTCGACCGCCGCTACTTTCCTGTCGCTGCTGGCGTCGGTGTTCGCCGCCTATGCGATCGAGCGGCTGCGGTTTTCCGGGGCGCGGCAGGTCGGCCTCGGCATCTTCCTCGCCTATCTGGTGCCGCCCTCGATCCTGTTCATTCCGCTGTCGGTGATGGTGTTCAACCTCGGGCTCTACGACACGCCCTTCGCGCTCATCCTTACCTATCCGACCTTCCTGGTGCCGTTCTGCACGTGGCTGTTGATGGGTTACTTCCGCTCCATTCCGTTCGAACTGGAAGAATGCGCGCTGATAGACGGAGCGAGCCGGTGGCAGATCCTCACCAAGATCGTGCTGCCGCTGTCGGTGCCCGGCCTGATCTCCGCCGGCATATTCGCCTTCACCCTGTCATGGAACGAGTTCATCTACGCGCTGACATTCATCCAGTCCTCGGAAAACAAGACCGTGCCGGTGGGTGTGCTGACCGAGTTGGTGCGCTCCGACGTCTACGAATGGGGGGCGCTGATGGCGGGAGCGCTGATCGGCTCGCTGCCGGTGGTGGTGCTCTATTCGTTCTTCGTCGAGCACTATGTCTCGTCGATGACCGGCGCGGTGAAGGAGTGACGCGCCGGCTCACGCAAGGCGACCGGCGCGGTCAGATCGCGCCGATGATGCCGCCGTCGACGCGGATGTTCTGGCCGGTGATGTAGCCCGCACCTTCGGAAGCGAGGAAGGCGATGGTCGCGGCGATCTCCTCCGACGTGCCGTAGCGCTGCATCGGCACGCTGTCGCGGCGCTCCTCGGTGGCCGGCAGGCTGTCGATCCAGCCGGGCAGCACATTGTTCATGCGCACATTGTCGGCGGCGTAGGTGTTGGCGAAGATCTTGGTGTAGGCGGCAAGCCCGGCGCGGAACACGGCGGATGTCGGGAACATCGGGCTCGGCTCGACCACCCAGGCGGTCGAGATGTTGATGATGGCGCCACCCCCCTGCTTGACCATCTGCGGCGCCACGATGCGCACCGGCCGGATGACGTTCATCAGATAGACGTCGAGACCGGTGTGCCACTGCTCGTCGGTGATTTCGAGGATCGGCGCGCGTGGCCCGTGGCCGCCGCTGTTGACCAGCACGTCGATGCGGCCGAAGCGCTCGAGCGTCAGATCGGCGAGCCGCTGCAGATCGTCATTCGACTGGTTGGAGCCGGTGACGCCGAGGCCGCCAAGCTCCTTGGCCAGAGCCTCGCCCTTACCGGAGGACGACAGGATCGCGACCTTGAACCCGTCCGCCGCCAGCCGCTTGGCCGCCGCCGCGCCCATACCGCTGCCACCGGCGACGACGACTGCTACTTTTTCTACACTCATCTCGATTTTCCTTCGCACGGGTTGGCGGGACTCTGAAGCCCATGTTTCCGGCCTTCGAGCAATGCTATAAACGGTGTTGCCATCTGGTTCGAACCAGAAAGCCTGAAATCAAGCTGTAGAAAAACTCCTGCATGCCTGAAGCCTTCCTGAGCCTGCCACCATTGAATGCGCTGCGTGCCTTCGAAGCCGCCGCGCGTCATCTCAACTTCCGCATCGCCGCCGAAGAGCTGAACGTGACGCAAGGGGCGGTGGCGCAGCATATACGCGGGCTGGAGGCCGATCTCGGCACAAAACTCTTCGACCGGCTGCCGCGCGGCTTGGCGCTGACCGATGAGGGCCGCGCCTATATGCCCAACATCCGCCGCGCCTTCGAGCTGATCTCGGAGGCCACCTTGCTGCTGCGGCCCGAACCGGCGCGGCTGACGATCAGCGTCACGCCGAGCTTTGCCACCAAATGGCTGATCCCCAAACTGCCGGAGTTCGTCGCGCACAACCCGCTGGTCGATTTGCGAATCCTGGCCAGCGAAAGCCTGTCGAGTTTTCAGGCCGATGGCGTCGACATTGCGGTCAGGCAAGGCCGCCTGCCCTCCGGCGCCGGCCTGATGGTGGATCTTTTGTTTCCACAGCAGATCATCGCCATCTGCAGCCCTGCCCTGCTGCCGACCGGCGCGAACGAGATCGCGGCGGCCGATATCCAGCATCACGTCCTGCTGCACGACGCGCACAATCTGTGGCCGGAATTCATGGAGAGAGTACTCGGCCTGAGGATGGCCACCGAGGCCAAACGCATGCGCTTCAACCAGACAGGCCTCGCGATCGACGCCGCCATTGCCGGCCAGGGCATCGCGCTGGCCAGCCGGTTTCTCGTCGCTGCCGACATTGCCGCCGGCCGGCTGGTGCAGCCGATCAACGCAGAGATGCGTGGGACGCACGATTTCTATGTCGTGATGCCGCGCAAGCAACGGCACCCAGAACCGACGCAAGCCGTGCGGCAATGGCTGCTCGATGAGGGCGACGCGGCGGGGCTGTGATGGATAGCCGATCTCCCCGCAAGGCGGGAGATCCGCAGCTTGGCCGACGCCGCCCCTTTCAGCCTCGCCGAGCAATGTCGGCCGCCACTGCCTTCGCCTCGCGTCCAATTTCCCTGAGCAGACCGGTGACCGGATTGTAGAAGCCGACGAGGTAGAGGCCGAGTTGCGAGGCGCGGGCGTTGACGCCACTGCGCTCCGGCTGCAATTCCACGGGCAGAAACTTTTCGTAGCCCGGGCGATAGCCGGTGGCGAGGATGACGGCGTCGAAATTTTCCTGCCTGCCGTCGGTGAACGCAGCGCCGCGCTCGGTGAAGCCCGCTATGTCGGGCGCGATCTTGATGGCGCCTTTGGTGATGGCGTCGACCGTGCCGACGTCGATGACCGGGATGCGGCCGACTTCGTCGATCTGTTGCAGGATGCCCTGCTTCGGCCTGACGATGCCGTATTTCTCGAGCTTGCCCAGCGCGAAATCGAGGATGATCGGAAACATCCAGTCGTTCAGCGCCTGCGGCATTGGCCGGCTGGCGATGCCGACCATCTGGATCGGCACGCCAAACAGCTGGCGCGGCACGATGTGGACGCCCTTGCGCACCGAAATGGTCGGACGCGCGCCACTTTCCGCCAAGTCGAGCGCGATCTCGGCGCCGGTGTTGCCCATGCCGACGATCAGCACCGAGCGGCCGGCAAAGGGCGCCGCTTGCGTATAGTCGGCGCTGTGCAGCACCTCGCCCTTGAAAGCCTCGATGGCAGGGAGCCGGGGGATGATCGGCTCGGCATTGTTACCGCTGGCGATAACGACATGGCGCGCCTTGAGGTTGTCCGATCCTGTCTCGACCAGAAAACCGCCGTCCCCGTGGCGAATGGCTTTCACCGTCACCCGGAAGCGCGGGCGCAGATCGAATTTTTCCGCGTAGTCGTCGAGATAGCGGACCACCATTTCGCGCGGCACGTAGCGCGGATAATTTTTGGGAAAGGGCAGGAACGGCAGCGACGAGAACGACTTGACCGTATGCAGATGCAGCCGCCGATAGTGCCGCCGCCAGGCGGGCGCGATCTCCTGCGATTTTTCGAGCAGGATGAAATCCACTCCTGCCCGCTTCAGGCAGGCACCGACCGCAAGGCCGGCGGGCCCGGCGCCGACAATAACGACAGTGGTGTCCAAGCGATTCTCCTCCCGCTAGCTCCTTAGGCTACGCGTAGAAGCGCAGGCGGGACAAGGCGCGCCTCACCTTCTCCCCTTGTTGGAGAAGGTGGATCGGCGCGCTAGCGCCGAGACGCCTTCGCATCTCGGCGCGCACGCTGCGCATCCTGTCCGGTCTCGGCTCACCCCCGGTGACGAATGTCTATCCCGGCAATCGCCCATGCTGTCGGACGGGCTGCCTGTCGCCGGCCGCACCGCGGTCGAAGAGCTCTACGTGCATGGCGGCATGGACCCAATCGGCATGCATGCCGCCCCCGCCACCGCGCGCTGGCTGGAAAAGGCCGTGGTTCGGGCGATGGCTCCGAAGCAGACATGGCTCCGGCCACAGCGATTTGCGGGATGGGAGGGTGAGGCTGCGCGACGTCGTGTCGATCTAGCCCGCCATCGGCCCGAAGGGAGGCTAGCGTTGCTCCCTAGCCTATATGCTCGGCGCGCAGCTTCTTCTTTATCTGCTGCAGGCCCGCCTCGCCGCCCGCGGCCAGTTCGTCGGCGATCCTTGCCAGCTTGTCATCGGCGTTGCGGTATTTGCTGCCCCAGGCGCCGAGCGTCGCCAGCACCGGCAACAGGTCGATGCCCGCCTCCGTCAGCTTGTAGATCGCCTTGAGCTTGTGCGTGGGGTCGTCGCTTCTGGTGACAATGCCCTCATCCTGCAAGGTCTGCAGCCGCTCGGCCAGCGTGCGCGACGAGATGCCTTCGCCTGATAGCAGAAACTCCCGGAAGTGCCTTTTTCCCGCGAAAATCATGTCGCGGATGATCAGCAGCGTCCAGCGGTCACCGAGCAATTCGAGCGACAGGCTGATGGGGCAGCCGGATCTTTCCCTGGTCGACATTCCAATGCTTCCATTTCTAAATCAATTTACTATTGACATCATTTTTCTCTCGTGTCAATGGTTCCGAAAGTAAAGCAATAACCAACGCCGCCTGACCTGGCGCTGGTGACACCAGAGCTCAATCAGGAGAACGACGATGAGAAAGCTGATCCTGCAGATGCAGATATCGGTCGACGGTTTTGTCGGCGCGGCCGGCGATGAGCACTGGCAGCTCTGGGAATGGGGCGCCAACTGCCCGTGGGACGACGACTTGAAGCAGGATTTCAACACGGTGTTCGCTGGCATCGATACCATTCTGCTCAGCCGCAAGATGGCCGAAGAAGGCTATCTAACCCATTGGGGCAATGCCGCAAAAAGCTATCCGCGTGATCCCTTCTACGCCTTTGCGCAGCGCATCGTCGAGGCGCGCAAGGTGGTGCTGAGCGACAAGCTCGCGGCATCGCGGTGGGAGCGCACGACGGTTGCCAGCGGCGACCTGCCGCGCGAGGTCAAGGCGCTGAAAGCTGAAGGTGAAGGCGACATGGCGGTGTTCGGCGGCGCCGGCTTTGCCTCGGCGCTGATTGCAGCGGGGTTGGTCGATGAGTTCCAGCTGTTCATCAATCCGGCCGCGCTGGGCGACGGCGAGCGGATTTTCGACCGTGGCGGCTTCCGGAAATTGCGCCTGCTCGGCTCTAAAGCCTATGCCTGCGGAATGGTGGTGAACCGCTACGCGCCGGCAATGTGAAGTAGTTCAGCGATTGAATCCGTGGACCGCTTCAACTCTTTGTTTTTACGAGAACTCCGGACGGATCACCGCAACCCGCTCCTCGTGAACCTGCGCTAAAAATTGATCTCGACCGAAGCGGCACTTCGCTTTGCCGGCCCGTGAAACACCACCTCGATGTTGTTGCCGTCGGGGTCGAGCAGGAAGGCGGCGTAGTAGCCGGGGTGGTAGGGCCGCTCACCCGGCGCGCCATTGTCGGCCCCGCCGGCATTGAGGCCGGCCCTGTAGAAGGCATCGACCATGGCGTTGTCCCTGGCCTGGAAGGCCAGATGATGGCGCCCGGTCAGTTGTCCTCTCGCCGCCCGGCTGTCGAGGCTTGAGATGAACAGTTCGTCGGCCCAGAAATAGTCCTCGGCCTCGCCGCCGATCGGAATGCCGAGCACCTTGAAGACGGCTTCATAGAAGCGCCGGCTCGCCTTGAGGTCCCTGACCACCAGCTGGACGTGGTCGATGAGGCGGCCGCGATGCAGTTCCATGAGCGATATCTCCCGTCGCGAGACCACAAAGCTAGTGCCGCGGAGCGGCTCGTCAATTCGGCAGTCTATCTTGTCGGCGCGCTTGGCAGCCTTACACCCTGCTTTTGTCATATCGGATGGACTTCCACGCAGACCGGATAAAAAATGCAACCGGATTGTCGGATTCGAAATCCCGCCAACGTCCTTCGGACGCAAGCGGCGCAACGGAGCTGGAGCGAGTGGCGCCGCATCGAAACCGATCTCGGGAGAAGAGCATGAACAATTCCTACCGTTGGGTGATCGTCGCGTGCGGCGCGCTGATGACCTGTGTGGCGCTCGGCGCGATGTTTTCGCTGGCGATCTTTCTCGAGCCGATGGCGCTCGACACCAACTGGTCGCGAACCGGCATTTCCAGCGCCATGACGCTGAATTTCTTGGTGATGGGTGCAGGCGGTTTCGCCTGGGGCGCCATCTATGACCGTGTCGGCGCTCGCCCGGTGGTTTTTGCCGGCGCGGTGCTACTCGGCCTGTCGCTGGTGGTGGCGAGCCGAGCCCAATCGCTGCTGGTCTTCCAGCTGAGCTATGGCGTCATCGTCGGGATGGCGGCCAGCGCCTTCTTCGCGCCGATGATCGCGCTGACCACCGCCTGGTTCGAGACCCATCGCAGCCTGGCCGTGTCGCTGGTCTCGGCCGGCATGGGCGTGGCGCCGATGACCATTTCGCCCTTCGCGCGCTGGCTGATCACGGCCTATGACTGGCGTACCGCCATGTTCGACATCGGGATCATGGCCTGGGTGCTGTTGCTGCCGGCCGTCTTCCTGGTGCGCCAGCCGTCGGCGGCGGTCGCGGCAGCGGATGGCAGCGCGCCCGCGCCTGCCGCGGCCCCCGGCATGTCAGTCGGCCAGGCGCTGCGCTCGCCGCAATTCCTGGTGCTGGGCATGACCTTCTTCGCCTGTTGCGCGGCGCATTCGGGGCCGATCTTCCACATGGTGAGCTATGCCATGTCGTGCGGCGTGGCGCCGATGGCAGCCGTGTCGATCTACAGCGTCGAGGGCCTTGCCGGCCTTGGCGGGCGCGTGCTCTACGGCGTGCTCGGCGACAGGTTGGGCGCCAAGCCGGTGCTGATCGTGGGCCTTGCCATCCAGGCGGTGGTGATCGCCGCCTATCTCGCCGTCGGCAATCTCGAGCAGTTCTATCTCCTGGCGATCATCTTCGGCGCCACATATGGCGGCGTCATGCCGCTCTATGCGGTTCTGGCGCGCGACTATTTCGGGCCACGCATCATCGGCACGATACTTGGCGCCGCGACCCTGTTGTCCAGCCTCGGCATGTCGTTCGGCCCGCTCGCCGGCGGCATGATCTTCGACGCCTATGCCAGCTATTCCTGGCTGTTCATCGGCTCGGCGCTGATCGGCCTCGGTGCTGCCGGCATCGCCATCGCCTTCCCGCCGCAGCCCGGCCGAGAGAGGCTGCAGGCGGCATGAGCGAAATTTCCCCTCGAGGGGAAATACTCATCACCCTGTCCCCGTTCCCGAGCGCAGCTCTTCCCTGCCCTCGTCGTCGCGGCCGAGCCTGGCGTCCGAGATCAGCACCACCGGGCATTGGCAGCGCTGCAGCACGCCGGTGGTCGTCTCGCCAAAGAAGAGTTCCTCGCCAGGGCGCCGCGCCACGCCCATGACGATCAGCGCCGCCCCCCTGCCGGCCTGGCGGGCAATGGCATCGGCGGCGGCGGCCCGGCTGCGGATGGCCGTCTCGATCTCGACGCCATAGCGGTCGGCTAGTGCGACGGTATCCTTCAGCACCGCCTCCCTGCGGCGATGCGAGACAGTGTCGCGCGGTTCGTCGCGGCCGACGCGCGCGACATAAAGTATCTTGACCCGCGCACCCGTGACCGCTGGAATCGCCAGCGCCATTTCGGCACCCCGGCGGGCGATCGCGGTGCCGTTGACCGGAACCAGAATCTTCCCGCCTTCAGGTCCTAGCCTTGGCATCTGGCGGCCGGCGCCGGTCGCCTTCAGCACCAGGCATAGCGGGCCCTCGAAGGCGCCGGCGATCTCGTTGATGCGGCGGGCAAACCCACCTTTCGAGGTGACCGCGCGGCCGAGCCCGATCAGCAGCAGCCCATAGCCTTTGCGCGCCTCCTTGGCAACCGTTTCGGCCGAAAGCTCGGCCTCGTGGCGCCGCGTGACAGGCGCCGCGCGGGCCAGCTCCTCGTCCGAACTCCTGGCGGCCTCGCGGCTGTCCTCGGCACCCTTTTCGATCGGCTCGAGCTTCGCATCCGTGCCGGGCTCGGCCTCCTCCCCCTCGCCTCGGGCATGCAGCACCGTCGTCGGCCTGCCGGCGCCCACGACTCCTGCGAGGTAAGCGGCAAAGCGGCCGACAACGCCCTCATCGGTCACCACCAGCAGTCGTTCCAGATTGGCGATGAAGCCGCGTTGGTCGATCTCCTCGCGCTCCAGACGCTTCTTCTCGTTCTCGCCCATCGGCAAGCGGCCGAGTGCCCAACGCAAGGTCGGCGGCATGGCGAGCGTGGTGATGACGGCCATGGTCACGATCATGGTGAAAAGATTGTGCGACAGAACGCCGATCGACAGGCCAATAGAGGCGACGATGACTTCGGTCGAGCCGCGCGCGTTCATGCCGCAACCGACGGCGATGCCTTCCTTGCGGCTCATGCCGGCAAGCTCGGCGCCGATGAAGGCGCCGGCGAATTTGCCGAAGCTGGCGATCAGCACCAAAGCGGCCGTGAGTAGCGCAAGCTCGTGGTCGACAAGCACGGTGAGATCCGCCGAAAGGCCGGCGACGCCGAAGAAAACCGGCATGAACAGCGCCATGATGACGCCGCGCAATTGCCCTTCGATATGACGCGACAGGATCGGCGATTCCCCAACCAGTATGCCGGCGACGAAGGCGCCGAGCACGGTGTGGACGCCGACCAGATCGGTGATCAGCGCCATTGCGCCCATGATGGCGAGAATGACGGTGACGACGGCGTATTCGCTGCGGAACGTATCGTTGGTCCAGCGGATGGCGTCGAAGACGATGCGGCGGCCAATCGTGAAGGAAAACCCCATGAAGGCGGCGACGCCGACAATGGTGAAGGCAAGGCTGCCGAGCTCGATGCGCCCCTTGGTGGCGATGCCGATGGTGATGGCGATGATTACCCAGCCGATCGTGTCCTCGATGATGGCCGACGAGACGATGATCTGACCGAGATCGCGGCGCATGAAGTTCATCTCGCGCACCACCATGGCGACGATCTTGACCGAGGAGATCGACAGCGCCGTGCCGAGGAAGAGACCGGCGACAATGCGCTCGGTTCCGTCGGCCAGCAGCGAGGCCGGCATGAACTGTGCGGCGGTGAAGCCGAGCGCGAAAGGCACGGCGACGCCCGCGGCGGAGATGGAAAAGCACGCACGGCCGACCCTGCGCACCAGCCGCAGATCCGTCTCCATCCCGGTGAGCAACAGAAGCATCAACACGCCGAGCTGGGCGATGGCGCTGATCATGCTCTTTTGGGTGGCGTCGCCTGAAAAGATCACGCGTTCTGCTTCCGGCAATAGCCAGCCGAGCAGCGATGGCCCGAGCAGGATGCCGCCGATGAGCTGACCCATCACCGCCGGGTGGCCGAGACGCTCCAGCAATTCGCCGATGCCGCGGCCGACGAGAAGCAGAAGGAGGATTTCGAGAACGAAAATGCCCTCGCTGGACATGCCGGTCTTTTCGGCTGCCAACGATGCGGCCGGCATGAATGCGAAAGCTGCCGCGGCAAGCGCGACCGGCCGGCGCCGGTTGACCACGAAGGACATGCACCCCCTCATCGTGCCGGTATAACGTTTGCGGGCGAGATCGGTTGCACGCCACGCTCCCTTGGCGCGCCGCAGGTTCCTCATTACCTGAATCGCATAACGGGCCTATCTGACTGCGGATAAACCGCCGAGACCCGGGCCGGCGACGGAACATTTTCAACCGATTGCGCGTTGCGCGGATGGGGATGACCGGCGTCGTTTCGGCCGGCCATGGCGTTGGGAGGCGCGTGGCAAGGGATGTCCCAGGTCAAGACCGTGAAAACCGACGAAGCGGCTGCAGCGCCGCGGGCCTCTGATGCGTTCGCGCTGAAGCTCACCTCATCGGAATTCGTGGCCACCATGTCGCATTTCCACCGCGCCGAAATCGCCCGCATGGCCGGCTGGCGCGACCGGCTGGACCGTACCAGCAACTGGGCGATTACTGTCGTCGCCGCCATGCTCTCAGTCTCACTCTCGACGCCCAGCGCCCATCACGGGGTGCTGCTCTTTGCCATGCTGCTGACCACGCTGCTGCTATGGATCGAGGCGCGGCGCTATCGTTTCTTCGACGTCTACCGGGCCAGGGTGCGCCAGTTCGAGCGCTATTATTTCGCGCAGATTTTCTCGCCGCAGCCCGACTACGCCTCCAACTGGCTGGCCATCGTCGGCGAAGGCCTGCGTTCGCCGCGCTTCCTGATCTCGCAACGCGCGGCGTTGGTGCGCCGGCTGCGCCGCAACTACATTTTCATGTACACGATCCTGATGCTGGCGTGGGTGCTGAAGATCACGACGCCCAGTCTGCAGCGCGAAGGGTCGCCGATAGGCTTGGGCGCGTCATTTCTCGACGCCGCGCGCGTGGCGCAGCTCGGCCCGGTTCCAGGCATCTATGTCGTGTGCATGGTCGGGCTGTTCTATGTCGGCCTACTCGCAGCCGCTTTCCTCATCTCAAGCGACGAGGGCGAGCTTTCGCATGGCACCGTGCATGTCTGAGAGCGGCCTCGAAAAGCGCAGTCTGCCGCGGTGATCTTCAGCAGACATTGTCGACCATCAGAGCGGTCGCTTCCGACCGGCTTGCGGCTTCCTCAACCGGAAGCCGTGCGCGATGGCGCTTGTAGGCGGTGAGCGTGATGACCAGCACGCAGCATACGGCGTTCAGCCAGTTGATCGCCGCCAGCGCGGGATCGTTCAGATTGATGTGAGCGTAGAGTCCCGTCGTGGCGTTGGCGCCTGTCCACAACAGCCAGGTCGCGTAGGAAATCGCCGACGCCCCGTGCCTATCCCGGGCCACCCGCACGATCTGCGGCAGGTAGGACACCACGCGCAAGCCATTGAAAATAGTGAAGAGATAAAAAGACAGATCTGCAAGTGTCATCCGAAACCCCTGTCATGGCCGGACGTCCCATAGCGTTCCTTGCAGTGGCGGCATGTGAGCCCGTTCACATGCCGGCTTCGATTTTCCTGTTGCGGCCCGGCACCCGGATTCTTTCGCCATGTGGGCGTTCGCCGTGAGCCAGCCCGACGAGGTCGACATGAACCAGATCCTGTTTCGGCCGACGGCGCGGGAGTACTAAACAGATCTCGTGCTTGGGCAAAGTTCGGGTTGACCGCTGCCAAGAGCGCGGCGACTATCCCTGCAACGTGCAGGAGGACATGAGAATGGACGAACCCGATCGCTGGCGGCACATGGCGAGCGCGCCCAAGGACGGCAGCCGCATCCTGGTCACGGTCAGGCCATCGGAACAGGGGCCGGCCGAGGTCGACCTCGCTTACTGGTCGCGCGCCGACCAGTTCGGCACGGAGGGCTGGCGCTCTTCCGATTCGTCGCCAGGACGGGTGATCGAATACCCCGAACCGGAGTTGAAATGCTGGATGCCGCTGCCGACGGCCAATCTGAGCCGGGCTTCAATGCCAAGTCCGTGGCAAGGCGAAGACGTCCCGCTGCTCGACGGCTCCGGGATATGATCTCGGCGGGATGACCGTAGGAAACACGCTGCCGGCCCAATACTTGACGGCCTTACTTCGGCCGACGCACTGATCGCACCATGCCGCCGGGGCCGCTGCCGCAGAAGAAGCGGTCGCCGCCGTCGGATTCGAGCCCGGAAACGCCCACCCCTGCCGGCATGTCGAGCCGTTCCAGCACCTTTCCGCTTTGCGGATCGACGCGCCGGACATCGCTCTGGTCGCCTTCCCAGGTGCCGTGCCAGAGCTCGCCGTCGACCCAGGTCACTCCGGTGACGAAGCGGTTGGAGTCGATGGTGCGCAGGATTTTCCCGGTCTCGGGATCGATCTGGTGGATCTTGCGCTCCCGGTTCTGCCCCACCCAGAGCGTGCCCTCGGCCCAGGTCATGCCGGAATCGCGGCCGCCGCCGGGCGCCGGTATGGTGGAGAGTACCTTGCCGGTATCCGGGTCGATCTTCTGGATGCGGTCCCCGGCGAGCTGGAACAGATGCCGGCCGTCATAGGCGGTGCCGGCATGTGCCGCGACATCGATCGAGCGCAGCATCTCGCCGCTTGCCGGATCGAAGGCGGTCAGCCGCTCGCCCGCGGCAAACCAGACATTCTGCCCGTCGAAGCTCACGCCATGCACGGTGTCGACATCAGGAAAGGGCCCGTATTGGCGCAGGATTTCCGCTGCTGAATGTTTCATGTCCTGATCCTCGATCATGGTCACCTTTCCTAACCGTTCGGCAGCGGTGACGGGAGTAACAAGGTGGTCGTGAAACCAGCGACCGGGGGCGTCATCCAGCGCCGCGCCCGGCCGTGGCCGAAGGACTGCACCTTGCCGGTCTCGGCCAACTGCTCGAGCGCCCGCTGTACGCTGCGCTGTCCGGCGCCTAGCGCCAGCGCCAACGCCGAGCTGGCCCAGGATTCACCATCGGCCAGGAAGGCCAGCACCGCGGCGTGCCGCTCCTCGATCGGCCGCGCCAGCACCGCCACGGAGCCTGCTTCGCGCGGCTTCAGCGCAAAGCCCTGGCTGGTCGCGCCGATGCCCGCCAGCGGCCGCAATTCGGCGCGCAGCCGGCCGATCTCGACCCGCAGCCTGGCGCGATGCGATTCATCGGCATGCCGGCCGCCAAAGGCGCGGGCAATCAGCGTCGCCCTCGGCACATCCGCCGGCCAGGCTTCGGCAAGCGCGCGCGCCAGCGCAAACAGCACCGGCCGCGTTGCCAGCGAGATCGTTGTTTCCTGCTTGTGCACGATATAGCGGAACGTATCGACGACCAGCGCGCGCGACGCCTGCAGCGCCTCGACCTCTTCGAGCAACAGCGGATGCTCCTCGCCGCCTGCGATCAGCCGCGCCGCCGGCGTCTCCAGCGCCAGGAAGGCGCTGTCGACCTCCGCCATGAGACCCGGAATGCCGGCCCGGCGGGCGGCATGGCGCGCCCACTCAAGGGCTGCGCGCGCGGCCTTCGTCTTCAGGCGCCGCATGGCGATGCCGGCAACCGCGAGTTCATGCGCGGCGCGGGAGGCCGGCGGAAGCGGCGACGGATCGAGCCCAGCCAGCACGTCTTCAGCTTCGTCGAGGCGGCCGATCAGCAGCAGGCGGCGCACTTTGAGATGCCCGGCATGCGCCGCGTTCAGCCGGTCGCCATGCTTTTCCAATGTCGACCGCGCCGCGTCGAGCGCCTTGGACGGCCAGCCGAGATCACGCGAAACAAGCGCGATCTCGGCTTCGGCGACAACGCACCTGGCGCGCGCCACCGCCTCCTTTGGACCGAAGGCACGGCCGGCCCTACGCAACAGTACTTTGGCGCGATCGAAATCGCCGAGCTGCGCCATGGCAATGCCGCGCAACGCCAGCGCCGGGGCATCCTCGCGCAAGGCGACGCGGTCGAGTGCCGCCAGCGGATTGCCCGCCGCCAGCGCCAGCCCTGCCGCGGTGATCAGCGAGTCCATGCAAATCCCGTCACATTTGTAACTCCCACCGCTCCCCTTACCGGCGTAACTTAAGTCACCACCGCCAAGCAGCAAGCCGCGGACGGCGACCTAGCCATCTGGACTGGTTGAAGACGCCCAGGCCTGCGTTGACGGCAATATTTGCATTCGCTAGCCTGAGCATCTCAGACAGTCGCGTTAAGCTTCTCAATAAAGGAAAAACCGACCATGCCTGCTTCCGAGGACTTCGAGCCCACCGTGCGGCCTCGCCACCCCTGCTGCGGTGGCCCGCCTGCAAATGCCGTCACATTTGTAACTCCGCCCTCGCCGCCTCGCGGCCCTAGCCTTCCTCACGATCAACAGGCAACGACAAGCCACAACGGCTCAACAACTGGCAAAGGAAACAAGCAATGACCAAGCACGTGGCAATGAAGACCCCACCGGTGGTTTCAAGGCAGGAATGGGAAGCCGAGCGCGAAAAGATGCTGGTGAAGGAAAAGGCAACGATGCGCGCCAGGGACGCGCTGTCGGCCGAGCGCCGGCGCATGCCATGGATGGAAGTGGACAAGGCCTATGTGTTTGAAGGTCCCAACGGCAAAGCGAGCCTGCTCGATTTGTTCGAGGGCCGGCGCCAGTTGATCGTCTACCGCGCCTTCTACGAACCCGGCGTCCACGGCTGGCCCGAACATGCCTGCCGCGGCTGTTCGCTCGGCGCCGACCAGGTCGGCCATCTCGCCCATCTCAACGCCCGCAACACCACGCTTGCCTATGCCTCCCGCGCGCCGCAGGCCGACATTGCCAGCTTGAAGCAGCGGATGGGTTGGGAGATGCCCTGGTACACAATCACCGACAGTTTCGACAAGGATTTCGGCGTCGACGAATGGCACGGCCACAACGTGTTCATCCAGGACGGCAAGAAAGTGTATCGCACCTACTTCATCAACAACCGCGGCGACGAGCAGATGGGCACGGTCTGGAGCTACCTCGACGCAACGCCGCTCGGCCGCCAGGAAATCTGGGAGGATTCGCCCGAAGGATATCCGCAGACCGAGCTCTACAGCTGGTGGAACTGGCACGACAATTACGACGCCGCACCCGACAAGACGTGGGAGGAAGTGTCGGCGGCCGGCGAAGCCGCGTTCCGCAACAAGGACGGCAAGTAAGGACCTGGAGCGGCGCCCATCCAGCTTGGTTTCCTGTCCCTCACGGGACAGGAAACCCGGGCATTGATCATCAAGGGATTACGACCATGAGCGATATCGGCACAGGCACCGGCAGTGAGGTCCCTCAACGCTCCGATGCAGTTTCTCTCCGCACCGCCGACTGGCTGTGCCTCGCCGCGGCCCCTGTTTTCGCCGTGATGGCGCTGCTTACCTGCATTCACGCTGGCGACGGCGTCATGTCGTGCCTGGGGGCCGATGCCTCCCCGCTCACCGGCATGCCGCTGATGTATCTCTTGATGAGCGCCGTCCATCTGGCGCCTTGGCTGCGCGTGATTTCCGGCCGGCCGGTCCGGCGATAGGCTGGACCGCCGCCGCCATGCTAACGCTCTTTATGTCGGAGAGAGACTATGAAGCTGGTCAGGCTGAGAGCGCCGGGCGGGTTGGACAAGCTAGACCTGGTCGAGGAGGATCAGCCCCGGCCTGGGCCGGGCGAAATGCTGGTCAGGATTCGCGCCTGCGCGCTGAACATGCGCGACGATTTCGCCGTACAAGGCAAGGTGCCGCTCGCCGACGGCCGGGTGCCGCTGTCGGATGGCGCCGGCGAGGTGATCGCGATCGGTGACGGCGTCGACACGTTCAAGCCGGGCGACAGCGTCGTCAGTGTTTTCTACCCCTGGTGGCTGGCCGGCGACATGAGATCCGATACAAGCCGCGACATTCCCGGAGACAGTTTCGACGGCTTCGCCAGCGAGTATGTGTGCATGCCGGCGCAGGCCTTCACCAAGGCGCCGGCGGGCTATACGCATCTCGAGGCGGCAACGCTGACCTGCACGGGCGTCACCGCCTGGCGCGGCCTGGTGACATGCGGCAAGGTAAAGCCCGGCGACACGGTGCTGATCCTTGGCACCGGCAGCGTGTCATTGTTTGCGCTGCAATTTGCCAAGGCCGCCGGCGCAAGGGTCATCGCCACGTCGTCCGATGAAGAGAAGCTGGAGAAGCTCAGACGACTCGGGGCCGACAGCGTCATCAACTACAAGGCGGTGCCGGAGTGGGGCGGCAGGGCCAAGGAACTGACGGACGGACGCGGCGTCGATCATGTGATCGAGGTCGGCGGACCGGCGACGCTGGCGCAGTCGATAACGGCCTGCCGGACAGGCGGGCATATCGCACTCATCGGCGTCCTGACCGGCTTTGCAGCAGAAGTTTCGATCCCGGCGCTGTTTTCGAACCAGATCCGCATCAGCGGAATTTCCATCGGCAGCAAAGCCGACCAGCAGGACATGATCCGTGCCATAGAGGTCAACCGCCTGAAGCCAGTCATCGACAGCAGCTTTCCACTGCAGGATATCGCCGCCGCCTTCAGGCATTACGAAGCGCAAAGGCATTTCGGCAAGATCTGCCTCGAGCTTTAGACCCTGCGATCGGCATTCCTACCCAGCGGCCGGCGCCAGCGTCCCGCTTGCCATCAGGCCCCAGAGTTGATCGGCCGTCAGCTGTCTGGCCGAGCCGTCGTAGGCCACCCGGCCGAGGCTGAGCACCACGATCCTGTCGGCCAGCGCCCTGACCGTCGACAGGTCGTGCGTGACCAGGATGACGCCGGTGCCGCTGACGGCGATCGAACGGATCAGTTTGACGACCTGCGCGGTCTGCTTGACGCCAAGCGCGGCGGTGGGCTCGTCGAGGCAAATCAGCTTGACGTGATCGGCAAGCGCGCGGGCAATGGCGATGGACTGCCGCTGGCCGCCCGACAGCGAGCGCACCAGAACGTTTTCGTCGCGAAGCGTGACGCCCAGCGCGGCAAGCCGGGCACGACACTGCTCGGCGGCCTTTCGGTCGTCGCGAACCGGGAAGACACCGAGCCAACGCCGCGTTTCCTCACGCCCGAGGATCATGTTGTGGGCGACGCTGAGGTTTGGGCAGAGCGCCAAATCCTGATAGACCGTCTCCAGGCCGGCGCCGCGTGCATCCTGCGGGCTCCTGAAGGAAATCGGCTGGCCCTCGAGGGTCATCGCGCCGGCATCGGGCTGGATGGCGCCCGAAATAATCTTCACCAGCGTCGACTTGCCGGCGCCATTGTCGCCGAGCAGACAGACGATCTCGCCTTTGCCGACCGTGAAGCTCGCCTCTTCCAGGGCCGTCAGCGCGCCGTAGGATTTGCGGGCGCCGGCAATCGAGAATGCCGGACCTTGCGGGGCTTCTCCATTGCCCGCCGTCACGGCAGGGCCGGCCGATGCGACGGCACCATTGTCCGCCACCGTGAAGTTGGTCGCGGCCACCAGGGCGCGCCGGCCGCGAAAACCGATCGCAGCCTGGTCGGCCACCAGCGCCAGCAACAGCATGCTTCCCACCGAAATGGATTGCCACCATGATTGCAGGCCGACGAAGATCAGTCCTGCATTGAGGATGCCGATGGTGGCAACGCCGATGGCGATGCCGAGCGGCCGGCCGGAGCCGCCGGAAAACGCAACGCCGCCGAGGATCGCGGCGGTGAGCACGTCGAGCTCGAAGCGAACGCCGATGGTCGGCGTGATGCTGCCGAGACGACCGGCGATCAGAACCGAGACCAGGCCGATCAGCAAGCCATTGGCGGCGTAGAGGCCAACCACCGTGCGCCGCACCGGAATGCCGCAGAGTTCGGCCGCGCGCGGGTCGCCGCCTATGGCGTAGAGCCTCAAGCCGGTGACCGTGCTGGTCAAGACAAAGGCTCCGATCACAAAGACCAACGCGGCGATGATCACGGTGTACTGGATGCCGAAGATCTTGCCCCGCCCCAATTCGAGCAGAGCCTCGGGAAAACCATAGACCGCGGTGCTGGAGACGACGAAGGCAAGGCCGCCATAGAGCGCCAGCATCGCCAGCGTGACGATCAACGGCGAGATGCTCAGCCTGCGCACCAGCAGACCGTTGAGCAGACCGAGCAAAAGGCCCAGACCCAGGCCGACGCAGATCGCCAGCAGCGCGCTCTGCGTCGCCACTGCAACCTTGGCAGTGATGATGCCGATCAAGGCGACCATGCTGCCGATGGAGAGGTCGACATAGCCGGCGATCAGCAGCGCGGAGGTGCCGAGCACGGCGATCAGGATCGAGGTCGAGTTGACGCCAATGACGACGAAATTGTCGAGGCCGAAGAACGATTTGTTCAACAGCGAGAAGGCGATGATCAAGCCCAGCGCGACCAGCGCCAGCCCGATGCGGCCAGAGGCTTCGCCCGGTGCCTTGACGCCCGGCAGCAAGGATGAAAACCGGCCCGTTTGCAGCGGTGTCGTCCCCGTTCGAAAGCTGTCTGTGCTCATGCTTGCCTCTCACTGAAGCGGGCGGTTTCAGGTCAGGCTGAACCCGCCCGTATCGCGTGGGAAAAACAGGCGCTACTTTGCCTCGGATGACCAGGGGAAATTCACATACTGGTCGCGCGTATCGTAGCAGATGTTGCCGTACATCCTGAGATAGATATCGCGGCGCTTCGGGTCCTTGTAGACCGCGGCCGGGTCGGCGACATCGGCCTCGTACTGGGCCATGTAGTCGCTGGTCAGCGCCACGGGCAGGATATCCATCGCCTGCGGGATGCTCTTGCCCTCCAGCCAGTCGGCCGCGTGCTGGCCCATGGCATAAGCGAAGACCGGCGACGCCAGGCTGATGCTTGCCTTGTAGGGACCGCCGCCTTTCTTGATCGCGGCGACTGCCTCCGGTTCGCCGTCGATGCCGCCAAGGAACTGGTCCGGCCGCGCCTTGCCCGCCGCTTCCAGGGCAGCCAGCGCGCCGAGCACGACGGTGTCGGCGCCGAGCACGACATCGACGTCGGGATGGGCCTGGAGAATGGTGCTCATCGTGGCAAAGCCGCCTTCCTTGTTGACGGGATTGGGCGAGATGTCGGCGACGATGGTGACGCCTGGCATGGCCTTGAAGATGTCGCGCATGGCGGCAAAGCGCGGCGCCAGGAATTCCATGCTGTCATGCGACAGGATGACGACATTGGCCTTGCCGCCGAGCTTGTCCTTTATGTAGGCCGCGGCCGCTTCGGCCAGCACCTTGCCAGTCTCATATTGCGGCGCATTGAGCAGCGACGTGGCCGGCGGCGGCACGATGGTGCCGACATAGGCGCCCGACCAGATAAGCTCCTGCAGGCTGCGGCTCATGGAGGCCGGGTCCACGGGGGCTGCGACCAGACCGCCGATCTTGGAGGCGAGAAACAATTGCACCTGCTCGACGCCCTTGGCGGCGTCATTGTTGGCAAGCGCGCGGCGATATTCCAGGCCGCGATCCTTGGCGGCGGCGGCCAGGCCGCGGTCGACACCCTGCATAAATTCACGCTCGTTATCCTGCGCGAAGGCCAGCACCTTGTTCAGGCCGGGCGGTGGGCTGCAGGCCGGCGCCTTCGGATCGAACGGCGCAAATACCGCCGGCTTGGTGAGCCCAGCCGGACCGTCCTGCGCGCTTGCCAGGACGGTACCGCCCGCGAGCACAGCGGCAACGCCGAGCAGCGTCGCCAGCATCATGTTCCAGTCAGATCGCATTTTACTTCCTCCCTGTCGTTGATTGTTGCCGCGCTTCGCAAGCCTCGCGGTCGCTACTCTTCCCAGTCTCCCCAGATACCCACCTTCCCGCTTGCAAGTCAAAAGTTTTTCCAGTGGAATTAATTAATCAGAGATAGTCGGGTGGCTCGCCCACGCGATCACGCCTTGGCGATCAGCGACTGGACGGCTTTGGCCAATTCCGTGCCGAGCACGCGATGCGCGTCGCTGTCGAGGTGAATGCCGTCTACCGCGCTCGATTCGACGACGTCGCCGGCGTTGAAGAAGGCGGCGCCGGCGCGCCGGGCCGCATCGCGGAACAGGCCGGCAAAGTGCATCGACTTTGCGGCGCCGCCCAGGAACATCTGGCCGAACCAGTCGACCTCCAGCATCGGCGGCGGCGCTACTATCAGGACCGCGGGCGCCACGCCCGCGGCGCCAGCTTCGCTGCGCAGGACAATTCTGGCCAAAATCTCAATGGAATCAGCGACGTCGTTGGGCGTTACCGAGAACCTATGCTTGAGATCGTTGGTGCCGAGCATCAGGATGACGAGGTCGAGCGGCATATGCGTTTCCAGGCACACCGGGAGCGATTTGAGCCCGTTCTTGTGGAGACCTTCGATCGGATCGTCGTGCACGGTGGTGCGCCCGCCCTGCCCTTCTTCGATCACATCCCATCCGCTGCCGAGCTGGCGGCGCATGATGCCCGGCCAGCGCCGGTCGGGCGTGAAGCGGCGCCGTCCGACGCGGGCCAGGGTGGGAATGGCGCCATAGGTATTGGAATCGCCAAAGCACATGATTGTCCGGGTCTGCGTCACGGCATTGCTCCTCCAGGCTTGCATACTTTGAACGACAGCAGGCCGGCCGGCGTCAACTACATTTTTCCATCGGGTCGATTTAAGTGTTGCCTTGCCGTTCCCGCATTGCTACGTCAGCGCTTTGATCGGCTCGCCTTGCGGCCAACCTCCTTGCGCAGGGGAAAGCGTGACCGGCACCAGCTTCTTCAGTCTCGAAAAGATCGCCGAGGGCCGCAGCGGCGGAACCACGCAGGCCGAGAGCCGCATCTACAACGAACGCCTGATCGTCTCGCTGATCCGCCGGCACGGCCAGCTGGCCAAGACCGATTTGACGCGGCTGACCGGGCTGGCCGCGCAAACCATCACCACCATCGTCAACCGCGCCGCCGACAACAAGCTGCTGCTGCGCCTGGAGCCTTTGCGCGGACGGCTGGGGCAACCCTCGGTTCCCTATGCGTTGAACCCGAAAGCCGCGTACGCCTTCGGCCTCAAGGTCGACCATCGCAGCGCCGATGTCGCCCTGGTCAATTTCGTCGGCGACGTGATGGCGTGCGAACGCACGCTGTTCGACTATCCGACGCCCGTCGAGGTGATGAAATTCGCCAAGGGCGCCATCGCGCGCATGTGCCGCAAGCACAGATCGATAGAGCAAGACCGCATCGCGGGTCTTGGCATCGCCTCGCCATTCCATCAGTGGAACCTGAGCGAAGAGGGCGCGGTGCCGGCGAGCAGGCTGGATGCCTGGAGGGAAATCGACATTCGCGCCGAACTGGACCGGGCGTTCGACTGGCCGGTGTTCCTCTACAACGACGCCACGGTGTCGGCCGCGGCCGAACTGATGTTTGGCGCCGGCGGATCGCGCGCCGACTTTCTCTATGCCTATGTCGGGCACTTCATCGGCGGCGGCCTGGTGCTCGATCATCACTTGTTCCCCGGCCGCAACAAGCTGGCCGGGGCGCTGGGCGACATGCCGGTGCCCGCGCCGGGGCGCAAGGGCGACCGGATGACCCCGTTGCTGCGCGTCGCTTCGCTGCATTCGCTGGCCGGCAAGCTCAACGACCAGGACAATGGGGACGAGGGCGCCGGCCGCATCTGGTCGTCGCCCGACGACTGGGGCGACCTTGGAGAGCCGCTCACCGCGTGGATCGATGAGGTTTCGGACGGGCTTGCCTATGCCGCCCGCAGTGCCGTTGCCTTGCTCGACATCGACAATGTGGTGATCGACGGCGCCATACCGAATGGCGTGCGCAAGGAGATCGCCAAGGCCATGCGCAGAAAGCTGGCACGGATCCTTGTCGATCGCCCCGAGCCGTTCTCCGTCATCGAGGGGACGTTTGGCCATCTCGGCCCCGTTATCGGCGGCGCCAGCATTCCGTTGCTGGTGAAATATTCGAACGACAAGGAACTGCTCTTCAAGGAATAGGCGCGCAGCCGCCCGGCACCAGGCATTCCCCAAACAGCGAACTGTGAGACTTGTCACATACCTGCTCGTGAAGCGCGTGCTACTTGCACCCTGCGGTCGGTCGACGCCGAAAGAAATCGCCTGCCATGGTCTGGCGGTGACGGGCCTTTCACTTTATGCTGTGGCAGGTTGCATACTCTCAACGGACCTTGATGCCGCAAGCGGTGTTCTCGTCGGCGTCAGGCCGCGACCAGGAGTTTTGTCATGCTCCGACTTTGCGGATTCATCGCGGCCTTCATCCTTGCCGGCTTCACAAGCTTCGAGGCCTGCGCCGATCGAAGGGTCGCGCTCGTCATCGGCAATTCCGATTATCGCGACATCCCGGCGCTGAAGAACCCGGCCAAGGATGCCCAGGACGTATCGGCCACGTTCCGGCTGGCCGGCTTCGAGGTTTTCGTCGCCGAGAACCTCACCAAGCAGCAGTTCGAAGGCCAGTTCCGGGACTATCTGGCCGCCGCCGACGGCGCCGATCTCGCCGTCGTCTACTATTCCGGGCACGGCTTTCAGATCGGCGGCGAGAATTTCCTGATACCCGTCGACGCCTCGTTGAAGAAGGCGGCCGACATCGAGGTCCAGGCCATCAAGCTCAACGACGTGCTGGAGCAGCTGCGCTCGAAGTCGAAGATCCAGGTGATCATCCTCGATGCCTGCCGCAACAACCCCTTCCCGCGCAACAATTACTGGCTGCGCGACCAGCTTGTCACCGCCGGCAATACCGGGCTGGCGCAGGTGCGAAGCTCGCTCAACACGCTGATTGCCTTCGCCACCGAACCAGGCGCGGTCGCCTATGACGGCAGCGGCGACCTCAGCCCGTTTTCATCGGCCTTTTCGCGGCGCGCGCTGGCGCCGAACCAGGAGATCCGCACGGTCATGTCGGCGGTGCGCCGCGATGTCGTGCAGGCCACCAACGGCATGCAGGTGCCCTGGGAAAATTCCTCGCTGATCGATGACGTGGTGCTGGTGCGCCGCAACAACCGGCCTTCGCTGCCGCCAGTGCTGGAGAAGGTAGTGCTCTCGGGGGTCGGTCCTGTCGCTCTCGGCCTGCCGGAGCCGGTCGATGTCGATGGCGGCGCTATCAGCGTCAGCATCGAACGTCCGCCGGCAATGGGCCGTCTGGTGCTGGACGGCAAAGACGTCGCGGTGGGCGAACCGATCGCCGGCAAGGACCTGCCGCGCCTGCAAATGGATGTCCCCAAAGGCGCCGCCACGCAGGACGAGGTGGATATGCTGGCCTATGCCACGCATGACAATTGGGGCGGCGGGAGCCAGGGCATACTCGTGTTCCGCGTCAAGAGCGGCGAAGGTGCGGCGGGTCAGCAGATCATGGCTTCGCTCGAGGCCGAGCTGAAGCAGCAGGTGCTGGATCGCGGCATCCACATCACCGGCGCTGCCGAAGCGATCGAGAACCGCAAGCTTGATATTCCCGTCGGCGTCGGCCCGGTCGCGCTCAATCTGGATTTCCCCACCGACGATCCGGCGGTCAGCCTGAAGGTCACGGGGTATCCGGCAACGGGAACGCTGTCATTGCCTGATCGAACCTTGTCGCCGCAATCCAGCCTTCTGGCCGGTGAAGTCGACCATCTCCGTTACGAGCCGCAGATCGGCGCCGGCGCGCCGGTCGAGGTCGGCTTCGAAATCCGGGCCGACAGCAGCTCGGCTAAGCCCGCGACAATGAAGCTGTCGCCGACGGTCGATGCCTGCGATACCGCCGCCGGCGAGCCTCTCGACCTGCAAGGGGTGGTGCCCGGCCTGCTGCCGAACGAGATCGGCGCCGGTGCGGTGGCAGCCTGCGAGGCGGCCGTGAAAACCTATCCAGACGTCGCCCGCTTCCACTACGAGCTCGGCCGCGCCCTGCTTGCGGCAGGCAGGGTCGGCGAGGCCAGGTCAGCCATCGAGGACGCCGCCAAGAAAGGCCATGTGCGCGCCGTCTTCGAACTCGGCTATCTCAACGCAACCGGAACCGGAACGACCATAGACCGCACCCAGGCCAACGCTCTCTACAAGGCTGCCGCCGACAAGGGTGATCCTTACGGTATGACCTCGTGGGGACGCGCGCTGTTCAATGGCTATGGCGTCAACCGCGATACGGCCAAGGGCCTCGACCTGCTGCTCAAGGCGGCGGCCATGGGGCACACCTATGCCATGAACGATCTTGCCGCCATCTTCACCGAGGGCCGCAATGGCGTGCCTGCCGATCCGGCCCGCGCCGTCGCCTTCCTGCAAGCGGGGGTGCAGCGCCAAGACATGTATTCGATGAACCTGCTCGGCCGCAATTACCTCGCCGGCCAGGGCATCGACAAGGATCCGAAGACGGCGCAGGCCCTGTTCCAGCAGGCCACCGATCTTGGCCAGCCCTACGCGCCCGGCAGCCTCGCCCGCATGTACAGGGATGGCGCCGGTGTGCGCCAGGACCCGGCGGAAGCGCAAAGGCTGTTCGAACTGGCGACCACGCGCGGCGATCCGTCGAGCGCCTATGATCGCGCGGCGCTTGAAATGGCGAAAGGCGACAAGGCCGATCAGGCTGTCGCGGTGCGCTTCCTGGCATTCGCCGTCGCGCTTGATCTGCGCAAGGAGTTGCCGGACGCCAAAAAGGGCCTGGCGCAGTTCGGCACCAAGCCGAAAACGGCAGCTTTGGACGCGCTGCGTCAGGAGCTCAAGTCGAAGATCCCCACGTCCGGTTCGCTGGACATGCAACTGGTCAATGCGGCCCGGGGGGTCTGGGAAGAAGCCAATCCGCGTCGGGATTTGTTCTGAACAATAAGGAGGCCATGGTGGGCAAGGCATTCAAGCAGACATTCATCGGGCAGGCATTCATCGGGATAATTCTATCCGGCGTTCTGGCCGGGCTCATGGGCTGCACCTCGGTGTCGCCGATGTTTGAGCCGGCACCGCCGGTGAAACATCGCAAGGTGGTTCGCGTAGCACCTCAGCCAAAGGTGGTCAGATACAAGAAGGCGACCACCGGCAAAGTGATCAAGCCGGCCGAGGAGATCCCGCAAAAACCGCCCGTGATTCCTTCTCTCGGCGGCAGCGGAGGCGGCGGTGGGGCTGGCGGCGGCGGCGGCGGTTGGGGATGAGATCGTCGACCAAGGGCGCTGCACTCAGCGGCCCCAAAGGGTCTTGCTAAGATCCGCATGAGCCTTGGACAACGTCAAGCCGAAATCGTCCATCCCTGTCGCGGCATCGGTTGGCCAGCGGACAATTCGGCGCAGCGCTGCACGGAAAAGGCAGCGGACGAACGCTGCCAGTGCAGAGGCCACGACCGCCGCCGGATCGAGTCTGCGAGCCGCCAATGCCCGATGGGCCTGTTGTGTTTCGAGATAGCGGGCCAGCGCAATATCGTGACGCGATGGTGCGCCAAGCTCCTGCCGGTCGCGCCCGGGGTCGTCATGCCAGATGGGCCACTCGGTCGGGCCAGGGTGATGCACGGTATCCTCCTGCGAAAAGAGATCCAGTGCGAACAATCTCCTCAAGCGCCGTGAGCAACGCGTGGGAACCTGCGTGATGGAATCGTGAAAAGCGCCTCGGCGGCGGAATAAGTGTTGAAATGGACCGAGCTTGAGCGGATCGTCGTCGCGCTGTGACCGTGGCGGATCCGATGACCGGACCTTATCTTCACCTGCTGGGTGGTTTCGACTTTGCTGGCGTCGGGGCCACGGTTCCAGCCATCAGCCGCAAGGCGCGTGCGATGGTCGCCTATCTCGCGCTGCAGTCGGGGCATTCGCAGTCGCGCGAGAAGCTGGCGACCCTGCTCTGGGGCATCAACAGCGAGGCGCAGGCGCGAATGAGCCTGCGGCAAGCGGTATCGTCTGTCAGGAAGGCCATGCAGACGTGCGGCGGCGGCCGCTTCCTCACCGATGGCAACAGCGTCGCTCTGCATCTCGACGGCCTTGATTTCGACGTCGCGCGGTTCGAGGCGCTGGTCGCCAGCCCGGCACCCGAAGACCTCGAACTGGCGCTCAATGTCTACCGCGGCGACCTGCTCGACGGCTTCGGCCTGAAGGAGGAGCCATTCGAGGACTGGCTGAGGATCGAACGCGAGCGGCTGCGGGCACTGGCCGTCGCGGCGCTCGACAGGCTCGTCGCGCATTATGCAGCGACGAACGATCCTGCCGCATGCGTGCGCGCGGCGGCGCGCCTGCTGGCCATGGACCCGTTGAGGGAGGATGTCCACCGTGCCCTGATGCGCGCCTATGCGGCGCAAGGCAGGACCAATCTCGCGCTGAAGCAATATGAGCACTGCCGCACCGCGCTTCTACGCGATCTCAAGCTGCAGCCGGAGCCGGAGACGCGGCAATTGTTCGAGACGCTGCGCACACGCCGCACAATGGCGCCGGCACGGCCACCCACGACTGATGCGGATGACGCTACCGGCTTCAGCCACGAACTCGCAGCCCCCCCGACCCACTATGTCAAATCGGCCGGGATCAACATCGCGTATCAGGTGACCGGCGACGGTCCGGTCGACCTGATCCATGTGCCGGGATGGGTCTCCAACCTCGACCACGCCTGGGGCTCGCCGCGGCTTTCGCATGTGCACCGGCGGCTCGGCACTTTCTCGCGCCTAATCCGCATGGACAAGCGCGGCACCGGGCTCTCGGACCGCAATGTCGGTCTGCCGACCCTGGAAGAGCGGATGGAAGATGTGCGGGCAGTGCTGGATGCGGTTGGCTCGAAGCGCACGGTGCTTTTCGGCAGCTCCGAGGGCGGCCCGATGTGCATGCTGTTCGCGGCGACCTATCCCGAGCGCACAGCGGCACTCGTGCTCAATGGGGCCTACGCCCGCGGCAGGTGGTCACAAGACTATCCGTGGGCGAAGACAAGCGAGCAGGTGGAAGAGGATCTGGCGATCGTCGAGAAAGAATGGGGAGCGGCGGCGGATATGAGCAACGCGGCGCCCAGTCTGATGAGCGACACGTTCGAGACAGAATGGTTCGCCGCCTATCTCAGGAATTCTGCCTCGCCCGCCGACGCGATCGCCCTGTGGCGCTGGGGAGCCGAAATCGATGTTCGCGACATTCTGCCTGCTGTCCATGTTCCGACACTGATCATGCAGACGACTGGCGACGGCTGGGTGAAGCGGGAAGAAGGACGTTACCTGGCGACGCACATCGAGGGCGCCCGATACATTGAGTTCGCCGGCCGCGACCACGTCATCTGGGGCGAGAATTCCGATCGGATCGTCGACGAGATCCAGGCTTTCGTCACCGGCGCCTTGCCGGCGGCCCCAGGCGAACGGCTGCTTGTGTCGGTGCTGTCCCTCGATATGACGGGCTCGCCTTTCGGCATCGACCCGGCCGAGCGGCACGCCGAAGCGCTCCGTGGCGAACTCCTCGCGGCCGAAGGCAGAGAGATCAGCCGATCGGACGGCAAGGTGCTCGCGGTGTTCCAGCGGCCAACGCGGTCGATCCAGTGCGCGATCGCCATCCGCGATCGCTTGCGGCAATCCGGTGTCGAGGTCCGCTCGGCGGTGCATATCGGCGAGTGCGAGCAGCGGGGCCATCAATTTTCAGGCGCGGCGATCGAACTGTCATCGCGTCTGCTTGACCATGCGCGGCCGGGCGAAATCATCGCATCAAGGACGGTGCGCGATCTCGTGGTCGGCTCCGGCCTGCGGTTCGAGGAGCGTGGCGAAATGGCGGCAAGCGGGCTGCCCGGCGCGTTTCGGTTCTATGCGGTCGATGGTTCGGCTTGAGCCGCTAGGTCACCTCTTCCCTGCCCCGAACCGCAGCCCGTCCATCAGCAGCTTGACCAGCCGGCGCGAGCGGTCGCGCCAGTCCTTGGTGTCGGGGGCCGAGTAGATGCCGCCGAGTGCGTGCAGCACATCGGAGGCGTCGACGTCGCTGCGGATCGAGCCTTCGGCCACCGCCGCCTCGACCAGTTGCCGCAAGGCCAGCGACACCCGGCCCGACATGTCGGAGAACACGGCGGAATTGGTGTTGAACAGGATGCGCAGGCTGGCCGCCAGGCCGCGCTTGGTGGCGATGTAGTCGACGAAGCGCTGCATCCACTGTTCCAGCGCCATGTCGGCCGAATGGTGGCTGGCGAGGTCATCGGCCGCCGCACAGAGCGCCTCGACTTCACGCCGGTAGACCACTTCGACCAGATGCTCGCGGGTTGGGAAATGCCGGTAGAGCGTGCCGATGCCGACGCCGGCCTGGCGCGCGATCTCCTCCAGCGAGGCATCGACACCGTGCTCGGCAAAGGCCGCTGCCGCAACCTCGACCAGCCGGTCGCGGTTGCGCTGCGCATCGGCGCGCAGCGGCCTTGGCGCTGCGGCTTCGCGCTTCTCGTCGGCAATTGCTTGCGACTGCTCGGTCAATTTTTTCTCCACTGTCGATATATGGGGGCTTGAACCCAAAGGGGTAAGTCCCCAACTAGATAAACGGAGGCGCCTCCGTTTTAGTGGAGCAGTCTTATCATATAATCAGGGGAGCCGGTATGTCACGTGTTGAGATTGTGAAGACTGAAGCATCCCCTGCCCGCTGGAGAGTCGGGGCGGCAGAGCTGTCAATCTCCCCC